>JAENWX010000034.1 GCA_016649835.1 Minisyncoccota bacterium
GAATCGAAAAGCTTTTCATTATAAATTTGGATGAAATCCAAATTTATTGAAAAGGTATACTGGTCATGTAATGACCGATAAGCGTACTCGCGATCCCGGCCAACTGCTTCACTCGTGCCCGGCGATTAGTAAATCGAACCGCGAGGAGAATCGAAAAGCTTTTCATTATAAATTTGGATGAAATCCAAATTTATTGAAAAGGTATACTGGTCATGTAATGACCGATAAGCGTACTCGCGATCCCGGACTAATATGTAATGACCGATACGCGTACTCGCGATCCCGGCCAACTAATTCTACCCCCCCCTATCTTCATAAAATTTGAAAAAATAATCAAAACCTGATACTATATAACAACTGCGGGATTAGTTTATCGGTAAAATAACAGTTTTCCAAACTGTGGTGAAGGGTTCGACTCCCTTATCCCGCACAAATAAAAAATCGCCTTATTGGCGATTTTTTTGTGCGGGATAGCAAGCCAACTGCTTGGCTTGCGTAAGGGAGTCGAAAGGCTTTTGCTTATATTTTTAAAGCGAAGCTTTAAAAATATGCAAAAGGCATACTGTCCTCGTAGAGGAAGACTACCCCTTATCCCGAGTATGACTTCCTCCCTTATCCCGTCCCCCTACAATATAATATTCTCTACAACCTCCACCCTCGCCTTCCTCCCATCAATATCCAAAAAGACAACCAGTAGATCAAATTGCCATTCTACATAACCTAGCCTTTGGCTTATAAGATAAGTCTCTACTACCCTTCTTAATCTCTTCATTTTCCAAGAATGCATACCTTCTTCAGGCCTGCTTGTTACATGTGAAACATCTAAACTAGATACACTTTTTGATTTAACCTCAATAAAATACCTTTTTTCTCCTTTTTGAGCAATAATATCGATTTCACCCCATTTTTTAGTATAATTCCTCTCTAAAATAGAAAAACCACGTTTCACAAGAAACATACAGGCTACGCCTTCCCCCAACTCTCCTATTTTTTGAGTACCTGAAGTAAAATTCTTCATATAAAAATAAATATTTAATAAACAAATATTTATCTAAATTTACATTATTAAAATAAACTTATTTATCAGCATATATTAATACTTAAATTTTAACATAATCTAGGTTAAATTTACAACAAATAAGGACATTTTATTAAGGTGTTACATGTGTAACACTCTAAATCGTTTCACGTGAAACACTTTTTATTTATTGGACATTAAAAAAGCTCAAAAATATTTATAAACTAAAAATAGCCTTAAATGACAGGCTATTTTAATGTTCTTTTGTTTTTGTCCTTCAAATATTTTATCTTTAAATATGTCTTTTATAAACAATACACACATACTTATCCACAAAATTATTAATTTTTAAGGCTTTTTGCTGTGCATAAAGGACTAATAACGGTCAAGGACATATTCGTGACTTTTATAATTATTTGTGGCTTTTAAAGAGATGTGTTGTTGTAATGTGTGAAGAAAATATTGAATTAAAAATTTGATTAATAGAAAGAGAAAGAGTGGGGAAGTCAGGCAGGATATCTTCCTCTACGAGGACAGTATGCCTTTTCGTTCCGATTAACATCGGAAAACGAAAAGCCTTTCGATTCCTGCACGCTCCGTCCGCAGGGACGGAGCTCGGGCGCACAATAAAAAAACTAGGTAAACCTAGGTTTTTTATTGTGCGCCCGGCAGGAATCGAACCCACATCACTTATTCCGAAGATAAGTACTCTATCCGTTGAGCTACGGGCGCATAATCATATTTAATAACACTGATAATTGTATACTAAATTCTCATTTTAGTAAATTAGCTTTTAAAATAAGCGTATATTTATAATTGCATTTTTTACTAAAAATGATTATACTTTATAAGTTATTTTAAGTTTGCGGGATTGGTTTAGTGGTAGAACACGTCCTTGCCAAGGATGAGACAGGAGTCCGATTCTCCTATCCCGCACAACAAAAATAAGCGAAGCTTTTTTTGTGCGGGATAACAAGCAAACAATTTTGCTTGTGTAGGAGAATCGGAAGACTTTTCCTTATCGAAGATGGAAAAGTACCAGCGAAAGTATCTCACGATTCTTTCTCTCACAAAAAAACAATTAACTAATTTTCTTATGGAAAAGACCCAAACGAAAATAAACAATAGTTTAATACCTGAATATGTTACACGTGTAACTAAAACACTTGAAAAAAACGGATTTCAGGTTTTTTTGGTTGGTGGATGTGTCCGTGATCTAATTATGGAAAGGGAACCAAACGATTGGGATATTACCACAAATGCAAAACCAGAAGAAATCATCTCGCTATTTGAAAAGACAGTTTATGAAAATAAATTTGGAACAGTTGGGGTTTGCATTCCAAAAGAACAAGATAGTACTACCAAAATATTGGAAAATGTTACATGTGAAACACCTAAAAACAACGATATTATTGTTTCACCTGAAACAAGTCGCGCCTCATGTCGTGTTTATAATGACGCTACACGACGCGATTCCGCAGAATCGACTGCGCGACGCGATCTTGCTAAATCGCATATAATTGAAGTAACTCCATATAGAATAGAAGCTAAATATAGTGATTTTAGACATCCGGACGAAGTTAAATATAGCGATAATATAGAAGATGACTTAAAAAGACGTGATTTTACAATAAACGCACTAGCTTATAACCCTTCTAAAGGACAAATAATTGACCTTTATAACGGACAAAAGGACATAAAGGACAAAATTATCAGAGCTGTGGGGACTGCCAATGATAGATTTAACGAAGATGCACTTCGAATGATCCGTGCTATTCGATTTTCTACACAACTTGGTTTTGTACTTTCAAGCGATACAACAGAAGCTATCTCAGAAAATGCACACCTACTTAAAAATATTTCATTTGAAAGAATACGAGATGAATTTATAAAAATAATAATGTCTAATGACCCAGTAATTGGCATTGCTCTTCTTTTAAAGCTTGGTTTACTAAAATATATGATTCCTGAGCTCGAGGAGGGAATAAAGTGTGAACAAAAAGGAGCACACATTTATGATGTATGGGAACACCTTCTTCATGCTCTCGGACACGCATGTAATAAGAATTGGCCACTAGAAATACGTCTATCTGCCTTGTTTCATGACATAGGAAAGCCTAAAACAAGAAGATGGGATGCTACAAAATCTGGAGGAGAAGGAAAATATACTTTTTACGGACATGAAGTAGTAGGAGCAAGAATGACTAAACAAATAATGGATCGATTAAAATTCCCGATAAAAACAACTGAATTAGTTGTGAAACTGGTTCGTGGACACATGTTTTTCTCTGATACTGAAATGATTTCACTTTCTGCGGTTCGTCGCGTTGTTTCAAATGTTGGAAAAGAACATATTTGGGACCTCATGAAAGTCAGAGAATGCGACAGAGTAGGAATGAAGAAAAAAGAGGCTCCATTTAGACTCAGAAAATACCATGCAATGATAGAGGAGGTTCTCCATGACCCAATTTCTGTTTCACAGCTAGCTATAGATGGCGAATATATGATTAAAGAATTAGGGATAAAACCTAGTCCTCGTATGGGATGGATATTAAGTGCTTTGCTTGAAGAAGTCTTGGATGACCCTACAAAAAACAAAAAGGAACACTTGGGAGAACTAGTTGCGTCATTAAATATACTAGGAGATGCTGAATTAAAAATATTAGGGGAGAGAGGAAAAGAAAAAAAAGAAAAACTCGAAGAAGAAGAGGTAACCAAGCTTCACAAAAAACATGGCGTATAAAAGAAAAACCAGAAGGCAATGAGTATCCTGGGTTTTTTAATACTATTTGCAATAGTATATAGTACATAGTATACTATATACTATGAATACAACTAAGACAAAAATACTGAAATATATAGAAAAAAATGACAGAACCTCTGTAAATAAGCTTTCTGAAATATTTTCTATTGGAAAAGTAATGATTCATAGACACCTTAATAATCTTTTAAAAAATGGTGATCTAGTAAAAATTGGAACCCCACCAAAAGTTTATTATTCTATTGATAGAAAAAGTGATATAGAAAAAGTAGATTATAATATCAATCCCGAAGTTATTAAAATAATTAATGATAATTTTACACTTCTAGAACCAGATGGGGTAGAAATAGAAGGATTTGATGGATTTGTTAAATGGTGCACTGATAGAAATTTTAAAGTAGAAGATAGAGCCGATGAATATGTAAAATTAATCAAAGAATATGATGAATTTAAAAGGGGAAATTTTATAGACGCAACTCAAAAACTAACTACGACTTTCAACAAAGAAAATCAATTCTTGGATGAGCTATATTATATGTATCCATATAGCTTCCCAGTATATGGAAAAACAAAGATGGGACAGTGGCTTTTCCATGCAAAACAAACTCAAAATAAAAACTTGATGAAAAAAGTAATAAATATTGTAATTCCTCAAATAGAAAATCTTATAAAAGAAAAAGGGGTAAATGCTGTATCATTTGTTCCACCGACTGTGCCACGAAATATTCAATTTATGAGCGAGCTTAGAAATCATCTAAATATAAACCTACCAATAATAAAAATAGAGAAAATTAAAACTGAGATAATGATTCAACAAAAAAGTCTGAAAGATATTGGGGATAGAATAAAGAACGCAGAGGGAACTATGATTATAAATTCTGAGAATACAAATTATGAAAAACTACTCCTCATAGACGACTTTACTGGCTCAGGTTCAACTCTAAATATTCTCGCAAAAAAAATTAAAAAGCAAAAAATTGCAGGTGTAGTGATAGGACTAACTATTACAGGAAGCATGAATGGATTTGAAGTAATAAAGGAGGTATAAAAAATGAATAAGTCCTGCTTGGTCATTTTTATATTTAAAAAAATTACATAAAAAAACGGTGTATAACAGCAAAAACAGGCCCAGTAAAAACTAAGCCTATTTCCAATTTAAAAACAATGAGAGAAAACCATTATTAACCAATGAGAATTAAATCGCCAACAAAGACAGGATCAAATACAATCAATATATAGTGCAATCAATTACAAAGGACAAATATAACTGCTTACATTGTACGCCTTATTAGAGTTTAATGTCTATCATTATGGGGCAGTGGTCAGAACCATAATAATCTGACAGGGTTTTAAAACTTTTAATTTTATTTAGATAGGATTGATTTGTAAAAAAATAATCTATACGCCATCCTACATTTCTATCCCGAGCTCTAGTTTTCATATCCCAATAAGTATAGACGTCTTTTTTGTCTGGATAAAAATTACGAAATATATCCACCCATCCGTTGTTTACTACTTCGTCTAGCCATGCACGCTCGACTGGCAAAAACCCAGTATTGTCTTCATTGGCTTTTGGTCGAGCCAAATCTATTTCTTCATGAGCAGTATTTATATCTCCACAAAAAATTACATTCTTTTTTTCATTTTTTAATTTATTAATATATTCCAAAAAAGCATCGTAAAATTCAAGTTTGTATTTTAATCTTTCCTCTCCACCTCCTCCGTTAGGGAAGTAGCAATTTATTAAAATAAAATCTTTGTAGTGAGCTATAATAGTTCGTCCTTCGTCGTCGAACTTTGATATTCCAAATCCGTATTCTATATTCTCCGGTTTTATTTTTGAATATATAGCCACTCCACTATATCCTTTTTTATTCTTTGAATGCGAAAAATATGAAGTGTATCCATTTAAGTTTCTAGTCTTTTCATCAAGCTGTTCTGCTTCGCATTTAGTTTCCTGAAGGCAAACAATATCTGGCCCGCCTGCCTGTCCGACACGCTGAAGCGAGTCATGCGGGCGGGCATCGTTATGCGAAGCATTTCGGGCAGGATTATTAAAAGAAAACAGCGGAATAAAATATCCCTGTTTTGATGTAGCCCTTAATCCATTTGTGTTCCAAGAAATTATTTTCATATATCGTGCAGTGAAAAATAAATTTAATAATAAATAGTCTTTCCAGAGGGTGAGAAAGCGAACACCTGAAGCTTTCGCAAGACCTTTTGAGATATCTTTGTAATCAAAGTATCCAAAAGGTGTACTGTTCCTGTA
>JAENWX010000035.1 GCA_016649835.1 Minisyncoccota bacterium
GTATTAGAAATCTAACTGTATCAATCATATATTTATCTCATTCTGCAACGTTCTCTGGGTGTTACTAGCACCCAGAGAACTATCGCGTTGTTTCTTTTGTCCGCCGTCCTTAAAGGACGGGCGGACAAAAGCAAGAAACAACCCCGAAAATGAACGGAGGTATTCATTAGCTACTTCTTCAGAAATATCTTGATTATATTTTTCCTTGAAATAGCTAATAGTTCTTTCTATTAAATTTTTACTAAAAGTAAAAGACATAAAAAATCTCGCCTTTTTGTAGGCGAGTTCTTTTTACTACTTTTAACTCTTTAATAGCATGGATTAAAACTAGGTTTATTCTGTATTTGATTCTATATGCTTAAAAATAAGGCGATAACCATTATTTTTTATATTTTTGAGTATATCTGGATTACTAGTTTTCAAGTCAGAAGAAATATTTAATCTTTTTTTGATATCACGAATTATTAAATATAAGTCATCTTTTTGTGCTTTTGTAGCTGTTTCAATGTTAGAATTGTATGATTGTATAAGAGAAAGATAAGAAGCAATATATTCATCACTATTATAAAGGGTATTAATAACAGAAAATTCTTTTCCACCAAAAGGAAAATTGCCAATAGTTTTATAAAATTTAAAATCACCAGTACTCTGGCTTATAAATAACGGAATTGAAACTTTTTCAGGTTTAGGCAAAATATTTTCCTTGCTATCTTTTAAATTTTCAACTTCATTTAAAAGTTCTAAGTGAAATCTTCGCAATTCGTCCTCATAATTTTTACGTTTGCCCTCATACCACCTGTTATAAATTTTAATATTTTTAGGATTCCACCTTTCAAATTCGTTCTTAGATTCTTTTATGTATTTTTGAACACGACTATTATTTATACCTTTAAGCATAAGTATGGCGACAGGGTCTTGATCTTTGTCATCATCATCGCTAGTTTTATAATCCTCTAGTGGGTCATAAATTCTTACGCGTAAGGTGGAACTTAAAGCATAAAGATTAAAGCGTTCTAATTTAAGTGTGCGTTCTTCTCTTTTATCAAGTTCGTTTTCGTCATTACTTCTTGGATTCCAAATTGCTGTATGCTTGTCAGCGTATTCGGATTGAGCCTTATCCATAAGTTCGGCAAGTTCTGGCGTTTTGACTATATAATCAAAATAACTATGAATATTCTGATAAAACACAGAATCAGAACTGCTTTGTAGTACAGCCTCGTAGCGAGTCTTAAGAATATCTAAAAATTTTAACATAGATATTCTTAGTATACATAAATTAGAGTGTTTTAAAAGTTAATAAGCTCGTTTACTTTCTTGCCGAGAGCTTTAGCAATTTTTCCCATATTTGTAAGAGTTATATTCTTTTCCGCACGTTCAATCATGCCGATATAAGTACGGTGTACTTTTGCAAGTTCGCCTAAACGTTCTTGAGAGATACCTTTTTCCATGCGTTCCTCTCTTACCTTTTTACCAAATTGAGTAAGTATAGTTTTATTGATAGCCATATCTTAAGTTTAACTACTTGCTAACTATGATTCTACATACTATAATTAGCACATTATTAACATCATTTATTTATATTATGGCTTTAATTAAATGTAGTGAGTGTGGAAAAGAAATATCTAATAAAGCAGACGCTTGTCCTTCGTGTGGAAACCCTATATATAAACCCACTATTGAAATTGAAGAAAAAGAAAAAATAATAACAATTGAGCAAACAAGCAAAAAATGGAAAAAACAGGGTTGTTTATCGGCGGTGTTATATGTATTTGGAATAATAATGTTAGGAAAATCAATTCCATTTGGTATTACTATAATTGTTATTGCTCTTTGTTTTTCTTTTTATGCAAGAATTGGTGCATGGTGGACAAATGGATAGACATATATAGACTCAATTATTTATAAGTGGTAAAATAAATTTATGTTGTATACACTTCTATGTATTTTAGTAATAATTATAATTCTTCGATTATTAGGAATAAGTATCTTCTCTGTAGTTGCTTTTAGTATAATCGGGATCATTGTTTTAATAGCGATTATTTTAGGTGTATTAGGAATTATATATTTCTCTGGTGAGTTAATAGCAATAGGGATTATTGCATTAATAGCTTATACACTTTTATATTTTGGCGAACGTAAAGATAAAGATTTTTTTAAGAAATATATTACTGGTGGTGTCGATAAAAATAAGAAAATATAATATGGAAAAAGAAATAAAAATTGAAGCAATTAAAGACAAATCAGAGTTTGATAATAATTTAACACTAAAAAGAATTTTTGTTGATATTAATGGCAAAGAAAAAACTGCATATTTTAAAGCATCAAACCACTTTTTAGCGGTTAGTTCTTTAGATAGGATTAATCATTTAATGGAAAGAGCTGTTAATGAATTAATACCAAAATTTGAAATTAATAATATGTATTTTTTTGATATAGATACCCAAACCTTTTTCTCTCAATTAGAAGAAAAGCCAGATTGGGCTAATGAATAATATTAGAGTAATTTATGAAAGAAATTAATAAAAATCATTTTAATAATCCAGTAGTTATACTTTTATTAATCGTTCTGTTGGGTATTGGTGGTTATTTTCTATTTAATAAAAATCAAAACAAAGAAGAAATTGTGTTACAAGATATTGTATCTAAAGGAAACAATATTTATTTTTTTACTAAAGATTCTTTCGGCGCTTACTTCCCAGAAAAACCAACTATTCAAGTACAAAATAATAATAATGTTTATTCTTCAAATGGACTTAATGGTAGTAGACAACTTTTAGTAGTACGTGCCAATTCTCCCTACAAACCTAATAATACTGCGGAACAAGATTTGGATATGGGAGTATTTACAATGGATGCTCAAGCTACTGTTAGCACGACTAATTCAACGGCTACAACATTTAATGGCTTACCTACAATTGATTACACAGCATATGACAAAGCTACAAAAGTGCATATAGTTGGTAGAGATATTATAAAAGACAATTATGTGTATGGATTTGAATATTATTACTATCCGGGCGAGAAGGAAGATAAATTGTTGGAAAATACTTTTTTTAATTCGTTAGTATTTGGTGAGCAACCTGATGGTAGTATTGATCTAGGTTCAAACCAACCTGATTTACAACAAACTCAGATTGATGCTTTAAAAAAGAAGGTTGAAACTTTACAAAACACTAAACCTCAAACTATTATAAAAGAAGTACCTGCACCAACACCACCACCTGCACCAAAACCCTTAAGTCTTGCTGATATTATAAAACAATGGCGTCTTAGAACAGTTTATATAGAGTGCACTTGGAGTTACAGAGATACAGGAAATGTGTATTTACAGGCTAGTGGTTCAGGGCTAGCTATGCAATATACTGATGGTCAAATCTCTTTTATCACTAATAAACATGTTTTAAGTGATGGGGAGGACCATGCGGCAACGTGTTTATCCAAATTACCTGATGATGATACTGTATATACCACAACGTATGACAAAACAAAATGGTCTACAGATGGTTCGGACTGGGGTTTGCTTAATATAACAGACGCAGATTCACACCTAAAAGAATTAGTGGCTACAAATTTAAACTATTGTACAACAGAAGCATCAATTGGTGACTCAGTTGTTATCCTTGGTTATCCGTCTTATGGAACAGGATATTCTAATATAACAGCTACAGAAGGTATTATTTCTGGTTATGATGGACAATACTATACTACCTCAGCAAAAATTGAACATGGAAATTCAGGAGGTCTTGCGATTGATGAAAAAAATAATTGCTATCTGGGTATTCCAACTGCGGTGGTTACTGGTGGGTTTGAATCTTTGGGAAGAATTCTTGATGTTAAAAATATATTTAAGTAAAAATGGAGAAAGGAAAAAAATATAAGTATAATTAACGAAAAAATCTGGCGTATTATTATTATTTCCATTTTTCTTTAAATACTACCCACTTTTAGCCAATTGGAGTCTTAACCTAGAACCTTCTACAAGTTCAGAATATGTTGTTATATCAATGTTCTTAAAAGATGCCTTTATCTCTTTATATGCAGTATCTAAGTTTTTTTCATAATCCTTTTTAGAAACTTTTGCTTTATCTCCGGCTGATAAATCTTTGTAGAGTTTAGCCACTCTTTGTATTGTACCCATTACTATTAAAGCTTTAGGTCTGCATATAGAAAGTGTAACTGTATTACCTACTTGCGATTCAATAAATTTCCTAATAGTTTTTCCATCAATTTTAAAATCTGTATCATTCTCTCTATAAAGCGCAGAGATATATCGCTCGGACTGAGCAGTAGCTATAGATAAAGTTTTAGACATGTAAAATTTACCTCTGTTTGAATCATAGTCTAACAAAAAATCATCGGGGCGTTTTAATTCTACTATTTCTATATCTGACAAATTAGTTATCAGTAAAAGATCAAACTGTGAGTTTGATAATCCAGTAGAAGAAACAACATATTTGTCTATGTTCAATAATGCAGGAACCCCAAAAATAATATCCTGTCCATATTTTGTCAGAATTTTTTCCATTAAATCCTCCGGTCCCGAAATAGAACTCTTGGAGAATTTAAAAAGTCTGCTCCCAAAATCTTGCGCCTTTGGTGTTGATAATTCTGGTTCGTCTATTATTGTTTGAATAGAATTTAATAACCACTCAGCTTGTTTATTTATTTGTTTCTCAATTACAATTTCATTATAATCACCACCTTCAAGCTCACTTGTTAACTCAACAATATCTTTTTGTGAAAATTTCTTAGTTGCAATAATTTCCTGAAGCAACAGAGAGTAGTTTCGTTCAGTAATTTCTTCTTCTCCCTCTAGGGCATAATTTTCTTTCAGAAAAGGTGCAACTCTATTTCTAACTCTTGTAACTTTATCTACACCCTCTTCTTTATTTATTGAAACAAGAGTTGAGTACAGATCATCAGCTACATACACGATATTTCCTTTAACTTTGTTTTCTTCGCCACCCACAACAATTTTATTAATACTAGGTTTTAAATGGCGAACCATTTCAATAACTTTGCCAACACCTCGGGGTGGATTACAAATACTTCCTGAAAGTAGTTTAAGGGTTTGGTGGTTAAGCAATATAACAGCAGTAAAATCTTCGTCTTTTATATCCTCTTTTAAAGATGGGAAATATCTGACCTTTGTGTAAGCTATCTCTTTGAGTGAGTATCTAAAAAGGACACGTTTACCAACCTTTACTTGTTTACTAGTAACCTTGATATTACTGTCTTCACGTAGCTTGGATAGCTTGGTTTTTAACTTTTCTTCTATTGTTTTGGTGGGCTTACCCATAACTACAGTATAACAAAGTTTCAATAATCTGCTACAATAAGAAATAGTTACTCAAATTAGGTATGAAATACAAATCTACAACATCATGGCAACCCCAAGATAGTGAGTTCAAATATGATAGAAATCTTTTAATTAAAGAGGGTTTCTTTCTAGTTGCTTCCTACGATAAAAGAAACCCAGACAAAAATTTAAACAAGATTGACCTAGAAAACGAAGGGTATGAAGTAAGAGAAGTAGAAAACGACGAAGTATATGTCCATCTTTGGAAACGGAAAAGATAATCAACCCTTATTTATCAACAAACTGGTTCCAACAGCCAACCACACTGCCCGCAAAAAAAGACAGCGCAAGCTGTTTTTTTGTTGCGGGCGATAGCACATGAACTGCTTCATGTGCGTGGAGGAATCGAAGAGCTTTTCGTTTTTCGGTGTTAACCGAAACGAAAAGGTATACTGTCCTCGTAGAGGA
>JAENWX010000042.1 GCA_016649835.1 Minisyncoccota bacterium
AATGTAAACCACCTTTTTGGTTTCGTATCTGTTTTTAACAGTGATGCATTACAAAATGTAAAAATGTATAAAGGGGGAATTCCCGCAAGATATGGAGGAAGGCTATCTTCGGTTCTTGATATCGCCATGAAAGAAGGAAATTTCGAATTGCAACCTTCTTCCTGTATTATTTATTTTCAATCTTATTTTTATTTAATTAAATAGGTAAGAGCAAAAGGATTACCTCTTTCTGAGTCGCTACCATTAATCATAGGAGTAACGTAGTATTCTTTTTGATTTACTAAATTCAAATTAAAATATATATCATGAACTGTAAAACAGGAATCTTCGTTACAGTCAAAATCATAGGGTGAAGAAATGATATCAATGTGTAGTTCATTCCCTTTTACAAAGGCGCTTAATGTTGCAATACTATCACCTTTTTTTATGAGTACGGTACTAATTTTACATTCACATGTACTATCGCCAACAATAGCGGCATCAAAACTATAATCGTGAGCAATTTGACCAACATCGATAATTCTGATATTTGAAACATCAAGGGTAACAGTTTCGTCTTCTTGTGTACAGCTTACACTAAATATTATAAGCAAGAACGATAATAATAAATTTTTCATAGTGTTTTGTTTTAGTGTTAACGTACTATTTAGGTTATTTATTTTAAAAAAAAGACTGAATGAAGAGACTTTCAAAGAGCACCTCATGGAAGCAGCCTATTCTATTCAGTCCTGTTTATATTTATCTACCACTCAATAATACTATATTGATATTTGAATATAACTTCATGTGGAGTCTGTACCTTACACGGAATATATACAGGATTGTTTAAAGGGAAGAGTTGTTGCCCGTATATGTTATATACTATTTCAGAACCTTCTGTCATCAAGTAATATGTATCATATACGTTCCCTGATGAAATCAGCAAGCTAGAATATCCATAATTACTTGTACCAGGCAGATATCCCATAGGTGACATTCCTTGCATATATGATTCTGGTGGAAGAATTAATGTTGCACCTTTAGGTATCTGTATTGATTTTTTATACCGATACTTTTTCACTAAATAGACTATACCAGTTTGTATTCTACTATCACAACTTAAGCCAGATGGAAACAGAGTACTATAGGCACTTAAATATTCTTTTACATCATATCCTTCTACTGACAAGGAAGCTGTAGTTGCTGATTTTAAATTTCCATCATCTTCGTTTATCCATAGTTCAGAATTTGGATTTTCAAAGATATAGGCTTCAGGATTATTTTCAACGATACTTTCTATTATAGAATCAGGTTCAACTCCATCTTCAGAAACGATAACAATAACGTCTGATTTTTCCATTTGCATATCAGGCTGAATAATGTCATCTTCATTCTTAGAGCAAGATATTACTAATATTAAACAAAGGAATGATAAACAATAAATATATTTATTCAATAGTATTTTTTTCATGATTTTTAATTTTTATTCCTAAATGTAGCAGTAACTAACACAAGGATAATTTTTATTATATATAGATATGGCAGTGTAATTTTTCAGATTGCATTACCTGTTCTCTGCCATTGAAAAGATAACTCTCCTGACAATCTGAGCCAAATAATAGATATTGGTATTATATTGCAGATTTTGTTTTCATAGGCATAGTGTTTTAATTTAATAAAGCGGGTATTACATAACTAATTACTCTTAATTTTTTCAATGTTTTAGTTGCGGAAAACAACTCATTCTTTTTCAAATGTACCATACATGTACCGCCCATCCGAGTTTTCAAAACGAATTTGATATACTCCACCATCCCAGCCAGATACATCTATTGATAGATTCGTCTGTGCTTGAGTATTTATGTTATTATCATAAATTAAACTTCCCGATGGAGAAGAAATTTCAACAATGATAATCCCAAGATTATTTGAGAATTCAACATTTATGCTAGAGGTGCTAATTGTTGCGATAATTGGTGTTGGTAATAATGACCTTTGGTCTGTCTCAGCCAATGAACCATCGAGGTCAATTAGTCTTTCAATATCCTCTTCTTGGTTTAGTAGCGGAAAATTTGAAGATTGACTAGTGATTGGAATAAATACTGTAAATAAAATAAAACTGAACAATAATAATTTTTTCATGACTTGAGTTTGTGAATTTATATGCACAAACGTATATGAGAAAGAATCTCAAAACAAGCTCAAATAACTGTCATAAAGTTTTTTAAAAATTCTGAAATCGCTATGCTTTTGATTTTGTGGCAATTGAAGTCTGTTAACTCTTGTCGCAATAAAGTTATTTGTTATGTGTGGTTGTTTTACAGGGCTGAATTTTTAACAATATACCACCTTATTCATTCAATAAATCACGAATATTTCCACGGCTTTCTATCTCAAGTTTTTTTCTTATGGTACCTTTCTTTACTTCAACGGTATTTACCTTATAATTTAAAATTAATGCTATTTCAGTATTGTTAAAGTCGGCATAAATTAAACAACAAATACGGAACTCAGAATCATCAAGTTGCGGAAATCTATTTTTTAGTTTCTTAAAAAAACCATTGCTTGCGTTGTTTAGTGTCTGGAACAATAAACTCCAATCCATATTTTTTTGTCCATACACCACTTCGTTAAATTTCAGCAGCAAGCGTTTTCCTTTTTTTCTTTCATCTTCTCTAAGATATTTTTCCAACAGGGCTGTCTTTTTCAATATATCGAAATGCCGGATTAAAACATTTCGGAAAGAGTTTTCACTTTCGTTATACCTTTGTATCATTTCCTGCATCTGGAGAATTTTTTGTTCTGCCTCTTTCAATTTTCTTTCACGCCGCACTGTACGGTTCATATATAAAAGAATAATTACTACAAGGAAGAGTAACAACACCAAAGAAAGAAGCAAAATCCGTTGTCGTTCAATTAAGAGTTGTTTGTTTTGGTTTTCAATTAGTTGAAAATTATATTTCTCTTCAATTTCTAGTATTGCACTTGTTTTATTGTCATTTATAATTTGTGCAAGATGTTTGTTATAGAGTTTATATTTATCAAGCGCATTCTGGTAGTTGTTATCGTTCTCTTCGATAGTCGTCCATGTTTTATAAATATTTGCAGCAAGAGAATTGTTTTGTTCCTGAGGTAAATAGTTTATAGCTTTTTGTAATTGAGAAATAGCTGAATCTTTTTTGCCTTGTAGTTCAAAAAGTCGTGCTAAGTTGGCAGCCAGTTTTGCTCTAATCAAGGAATCTGTAGAAAACTCGATGGTCATTTTAAAATATTTTTCTGCTTGTCCCCAATTTTCTATTTCTTTGTTAGCCACACCTATTCCCATCAGAATTGAAGCGTGTAATCGGCTATACTCGTATTTTTTAGCTAACGTTAATGCCTCATTATAATAGGTAAAGGCACTGTCTGTTTTTTCTAGCATTAATAAACAATTCCCAATCATATTACTAACACCAATCTCATTTTTATGATTCTCAGCTTGATGATAATAACCTTTAGCCAGCTTATAATGAGTAGCCGCATTTTCGTGAAGAAGTTGTTTATAATAGATTTTTCCGATAGCACTTTGCCACAAACCTTTTAGGTTAAGGTTATTGCTATAATCTAAATACTTTTCAGCCTCTAATAACTCCTTTAGTGCTTTTTCATTCTTCTTTTGTTCCTGTAATACTACTCCACTACAATAAGCTGCCAGTGCTGCTTTTTCTATATCATTTTTGTTGTCGTAGTAATCACGGATAGCAAAAACTAAAGTATCAGTGGTAATGTCTTTATAGCATTTATATTTAGCCTGTATCTGTAAAAGGTAGAATTCGTAATACAATGCTTTCTTTAGTTTTTGGGCATCATTAATTTTATTCAACACTACCAAAGCACTATCAGGGGTTTGCTCCAAAAGATTTTCGGCTTTTTGGAGTATTGGTTCAACTTTGTCGGATTGATTTTGGCAAGCATTGCTTAGAATTAAAACACTCAAATAAATAAATATGGTTATTCCTTTGTTCATGTGTTTAAGATTTGAACTTCAAATATACAAAATGATTGTAGTGTTATCATAGTGGGCTTTTATTTAAGCATTCTTGTTGCAAGGAACAATATCGAGTATGTTCAACTTAACTGTTATTTTCCATCTATTGCCACCCCGGAGAATGGAACGCAAAGAAAGGCGTAATCAAAGCAGGAAGGGACAACAACCGCCTTACGCAGTTTCGCAGGCGTATGGAGCAAACGTATGAGCATATTCTTAAAGAACAGGGAGTGGTCAGCAG
>JAENWX010000039.1 GCA_016649835.1 Minisyncoccota bacterium
TCCTTTATTATATTCATGTGTTAAATTTTACTTATTATATATTTAGCCGTTTCTTCCGGGGTTTGTTCAGTAAGTAGCAAGAATAGTTCTTGCTACTTACTGAACAAACCCCGGAAGAAACGGCTAAATATATAATAAGTAAAATTTAACACATGAATATAATAAAGGAAATAAAAAAACTGAATTTTCCACCTACTCAATATGTAATTGTTGGAAGTGGAACTTTAGATGTTTTAGGGATAAGAGCTGCTAATGATATAGATATTGTCGTCACTAAAGATTTACATGAAAAACTTAGAAAGACAGGAGAATGGAAAGAAGAAGAAAGATATGGCAAGATTTTTCTTATAAAAGAAGGATTTGATATAATTCCACAATTAGACTGGGAAAACTATAAAACAACCACCGAAGAAGCTATACAGAATGCTCTAATAATTGAAGGCATTAATTTTATGAACCTCGATGAATTATGTAAATTTAAAACTGCTCTCGGCAGAGAAAAAGATTTTAAGGATATTGAGTTGATTAAAAAATATAAAGATACTCACAAATAATAAATAAAATCTATTTTGGTTTCGCAAGAACAGTTCTTGCGAGGTTTGTGCTTAGTAATATTATAGAGTCAAATGTACTTGAACTTGGACAGAATGCAATTATTAATTCTTCTAATCCTCAAATAATTAAAACTGTGAGTACATTAGTTATACTTAAAGCTCAAGTGATGGCTTATGGAGATGTTTTTCTTATTGCATCTTGTATTATGGCAACTGGTGTTATTGTTGCACTTTTTCTACGTCAGCCAAAAATATAATATAAGACTAATTAGTTTCGCAAGAACAGTTCTTGCGAGGTTATGGCAACAGTTTGGTAGAAAAGCAATGAAGGTTTAAATAGGTAATAATTACATTGACTTCCTTATTAATAATTACTACCGTCAGGGATTATAGCTAAGACTTTTCCTTTAGTTTATTTTCGATAGCGGCTTCTGGGTTTGTAGGATTATCTATGGCAAAATGTTTAATCATTGAATCATCAACTAATTCATTATCTTTGTATTTTTCCTTAAGTTCATTGATAATATTTAGGGCTTTTTCGATAGCGGCTTCTGGGTTTGTAGGATTATTTATAGCAAAACGTTTAATTATCCAATCTTCAACTAATTCATTATCTTTGTATTTTTCCTTAAGTTCATTGATAACTTTTAGAGCTTTTTCTATGGCGGCTTCTGGATTTGTAGGATAATTTATAGCAAAATTTTTAATCATCCAATCTTCAATTAATTCATTATCTTTGTATTTTTCCTTAAGTTCATTGATAACTTTTAGAGCTTTTTCGATAGCGGCTTCTGGGTTTGTAGGATTACCTATGGCATGATGTTTAATCATCCAATCCTCAACTAATTCATTGTCTTTATATTTCTCCTTAAGTTCATTGATAACTTTTAGAGCTTTTTCGATAGCGGCTTCTGGGTTTGTAGGATTACCTATGGCAAAACGTTTAATCATCCTATCATCAGCTAATTCATTGTTCTTGAATTTATTTTTTAATTCTTGTAGGACATTTGATGGCAAAAGATACATTTTCTTGGCTATATTTAAAATATTATTTGATGGCTCTTCTTTATTAAATTTCTTAAAATTACTAAGAGCACTTCTAAAACTTAGGGTATAAGCTCCAATAATATATTTAATATCCTCAGGAGATGAATGTTCATTTAATAAACCTAGCTTGTAGGCAGCCTTGATGTTGTATGACAATCCTTCATTAAAATTCTTAATTAACTCTTTGTCATCTATTTTTAATTCGTCAGCTAATTGCTTTATTGCTTCTTCGTTTACTTGACCTTCAGTAGTTGACTTGAGCTCATTTATACAATCAACTGATTCTTTTAAGATAGATTCTAGAGAATATGCAACTGGACCTGAAATCCTAGTTTTTCCATCTCTAATATCTTCTTGGATAGATAGTTCACTTTTGGCTCTATTAAATTCATTAAATTTCATATTTTAAGTATACACTAAAAATGCCAAGATTCTAGATTTATCCGGAATATAAAAATTACATTAATAAATAAGGTTAAAAGCGTTGTGACCCTACGGCTAGTTTACTGGAACTCGATTGTAGAGAGTATAAGGGGATTCGGAAATTAGAGACTATTATCAGTCCAATAAAGCCTTTGTTTTCTCAAGATACTTTTGTAAGCCTTTAATTTTTTCTATTTTCTGAGTTTTATGCATATAAGGAAGTTTTACTGTTATATTTAAAATTAAAAAAGCATGAAATAATTTTTTATCATATTCTTCATTTCCAAAGTATCCACCAAGAAATTGCTCACCAGCTTTACCCACGCCTTCTTTTGAAATTTGATGAACGAGACTTCTTGTTATGTCCATAAATGGATGGTGAAAACATGGCCATGGGTCAAATACTGTAAATGGTTCTGTAGCAAAGACATTTGATCCACCGAAGTCATTGTGACAGTATACACTGTCGTTGTTGTCTCCTATGCTAGAAATTAAAATATTGAAAACATCTTCTATCGAACCATGTATTTTATCATCCAAAAGCTTATGTTTTTTTACATATTCAACTTGTGTTTGCATGTTGGTATCACCTTTGAGCCATTCAGTTATACTAAAATATTCTGGTTCATGTTCTTTATTTGCTATATTATTATATCCCTTAGTTTTTGCTTTGTGCATTTTGTAAAGTAATTTTCCTAAATCGCGGTATATATGTTTTTCTAGTGATTCTTCCTCTTTATATCTACTACTAATTGTCTCAGAATTAATATATTCCATAAGAATATAAAAATGGTCTCCAATTGAACCTTCTTCTAAAACATGAGGAACTTTTACCCCTACATTTTCCCAAGCTTTCAAAAATTTGCCCTCAAGTCTAGAATTTAATTCGGAAAGAGGAATTTTAAGAATAAGTTTTCCCTCTATAGTTTCAATGATACTTACAAGAGAAGATACGCCAGAATGTAAAAAGGTTACGCTAACTTTCTTACCAAAAAACAAAGGGTGTTGAGTTATAAAATCATCCATCAATAGAAAAAGTTTTTTTCTTCTCTCGTTAAATTTCTTATCTACTTCGTGTTCAGAAAGTTTTGGTTCGTTTAAAAAAGTAACTGAACTAATTTTATCTATTTCATTTTTCATAAATTTATTATATCACTTCCCAGATCATTAAAATAACCCACTGAGTTGATTATAATAACATATATAAAATAGATGTAAAAAATCTATGACCAAATTTTGATAAAATTGGAATCAGATTTTTAATCAGATAAAGACTATTTTAGTATTTCTGGTATAATCAATTTAATGAAAAAAGTCGCTATAGTTGGGTGTCCAAGTTCAGGTAAGACTACCATGGCTACACAGCTAGGGATAATATTAAATATTCCTGTCTATCATCTCGATAAAATTTTCTGGATAGATGATGGGTATCTTAAACAGGATCCATTTATTGCCAAGCAAGAAGAAATAATGCGCGGTGACTCGTGGATTATAGATGGCGACTTTACAAAATCAAAATCATACGAAATGAGATTAAATAACGCAGATACGATTATATTTTTTGCATTTCCGAAAGTCGTTGTTTATTGGCGACTTTTTAAAAGAGGAATAAAGTATTTTAATAAACTTCGACCCGATATGGGTGGAAAACGTAGAAATCACTTGAATTGGGGATTGATCAAATTTATTTGGAACTATCCGATGGATGAAGAATACAAAAAAGTATCAGAGTACATACACAGCAAAAATCTAATTATATTACATAATCTAAAAGAGGAGAGGAGTTTTTTAAGAAATCTGTGAACCCATTGCGTGGCTTTCAGAACTAAGTAAAGATAGGGAATGGGTAGAATTAGGGATTAATGAATTAATTAGTCTATTAACTAAAAAATTATAGCCTTACAAAATAAATATAATATGACATATTTATATATCTCTATAAATAGAAATATGCTAAAATAGTATTATGAATTCTAATAATTCGATTATAGTATCTGGGCTTAATAAAGAATTTTCTTTTTCAGTTAAAAAAGTCTCTTCTGGGTGGTTTAAAAATTTATTTACATCTGAAAAGAGGACAATTAAAGCAGTTAGTGATATATCTTTTGAAGTAAAAGAAGGTGAACGCATAGCTTTTATAGGACCCAATGGAGCTGGGAAATCTACTACTATTAAGATGCTCACAGGAATACTTTTTCCTAGTTCGGGTGAGATAAATGTTTTGGGATTTAATCCATCAAAAGATAGAAAAAAATTAGCATACAAAATCGGTACTGTATTTGGACAACGTTCACAATTATTGCCAAACTTGCCTCTAACAGATTCATTTGAATTTTTTGGGGTAATGTATGATATGCCTAACGAAGAGATAAAAACGCGAATTAACGAACTAGTTGGTTTATTTGATCTTGGGTCATTTATTGATCAGCCTGTTCGTAAACTTTCTTTGGGACAACGAATGAGAGCTGAAGTCGCTGTTTCTCTTATTCATAGACCTAAGGTCATTTTCTTAGATGAACCTACTATTGGTCTTGATATTGTAGCAAAAAAGTCTCTTCGTGATTTATTATTAAAAATAAATGAAGAAGAAAAAGTTACTATATTTTTGACTTCTCACGATGTTAGTGATATAGAATCTATTTGTAATAGAACAATCATTATTAATAATGGAACAGTAGTAAAAGATCTACCCACAACAGAATTATCGAAGTCATTTTTGACAAAAAAGAATATTGATCTTATCCCTAAAAATAGTTTTGATAGTTTTCCAATTTTACCAGATGGTATGGAGTATTCTCTAAAAGAGAAAAATAAACTAACTATTATGGTTGATATAAATAAAATAAGCATCCAAGAATCGATTAAAAAACTTCTTGATTTATTTGAAACAGAAGATATTGATATTTATAATACAGGTCTCGAATCAATCATTAGACATATATATGAAAGCAATTCGTCTAGCAAGTAAAATATTAAAAA
>JAENWX010000052.1 GCA_016649835.1 Minisyncoccota bacterium
CCCCCTGAACATCTTTTTCAGTTTGTAAGGCCGATAAATCAAAGGATACTATGTCACTCGATAAATTAATATTAGTCGCTCCATTAAACAGTGAATTCGAACCATAAACGTAACTTTCTAGGATATAATAAAAATCTCTAATAATAGAAAATTTTTCAGGGTTATACGTCTTTATCAAGTCACACGCTTTATATAAATCCTCCAGGATTGGGAAATCTTCGTGTTTTACAGTTTTAAGGTCTTTGCATGTTTCTAGTTTTCCATATAATTTTAAGACTAAGCTTTCTATGATAGATGCTTCGACTTGGGTCATATCGCTTTTAATGACTTTGAAAAAGCCCTTTAGCCTTTGGCATTTTTGTTTTACCAAATTCTTTATTTTATTTTCATGAGTACCATTCTTTATCAGTTCATCATCGGTTAATTCTTCAGAGTATATTTCCAGTGGATTGATAATGGTATCTGACCTTGAACTGAGATGTATGACCGTACCGCCGAAATAAGTCACAATTTTTGTATACTCATTTTCGGGATCGATAATATAGATTTTTCTACCTTGCGCTATTAGATTTATAATTTTTCGTTGCAAATAGGTTGTTTTTCCAACACCAGAGGTGCCAATGACAAACATATTTTGATTTAAGGTTAACTTATCATTCAAATAGTTAATGGCAACTAATGAATTCGTTTTTTTATTAATGCCTTCTATTTGGGCCTTGGGTGACAAATCACAGATTTCGCTATCATCAAACGGGAAGAAGCTACTGGCTGCGGTGGTATTACTCATTTGGTAAGTATATTCCTTGAGTAAATTTTGCATTAAGGGTAAGGCCGACCAGTATGCATCCGTCATTTTGTAATAGGGTACTATGCCTTTTATATGTAATTTCATTAAAATACGTTGAATCTTTTCCTCTAATGATGTAAGTTCTTCTTGTTCTTGGGCTTGTATTAATATGTATGTGTATATATTCACATATCCTGATTTATTATTGAGTGCTTCTTCTAGTTGATAAGCTGCACTTTTCATTTCTTTTTTCAATTTTATTCGGTATTGTGGGTCATGTGTTTTTAGTAGTTCTGCTTCTTTATTTTTGTAACTTGAATTGTAATGATCGAGCATTATTGAGACATCTGTTTGCTCTATATATTGGCTTATGGTGATATTACCCTTCATCCTTTTTAAATCGGATAACCAGTTACCCTTTTGTTCATTAGGGTACGATGCAAACGCTATTATTTTGAGATAATTGCCACCCATTTCTACATAATCCTTCGTTTCTTTGTAAACAAACGGATAAATTGCTTCGATGGGGGTTGCATCGATCAACCCTGATAGTTCATCTTTTTCAAGGGGTTCTTGTTCTTCCTTTTTTTGTCGTTTGAATAAGTTCATTTTGCGGCTCCTTTCTAAGCATACATGGAATTCTTGAAGTCAATAAATCGATGGAGTGTCGAAATAGTTTCTTTTGTACTTAATATCTCTAGCCTTAGGTCATACGCTTCCAGCATCGTTTCTAAGGAATTTTTAACTTTTGTCATTTTTTCTCTTAATTCCATTTCAGCTTTGTTTAACTCTATTAAGGTCCTTTTCTGTATTTTTTGACTTAATACCACTAAATGCTGTTGCGTTGTCAATTCTGCTTTTAACTCTATATTTTGATAATGTAAGCAATTAGCTGCAATTAATTGTTGTAAATGCTTTTTTGCTTCAAGGTTTTCCATGGGCGACTCTTTGATCGTTAAATAACGTTTTTTCCAAGACTGATTAAATCGTTTTAAATCTAAGGGAACTGTCATTGACACAGTTTGTAAACTTTCATTATTGTTGGACATTAAAAAAGCTCCATAATCCTCGAATAAATTATTTTGTTCATAGTCAGCCAGTAAGTCCATATTGACCCCTTCAACTTTTATCATGACGATTAATTCATTATTTTTCAGTAGGATAAAATCACTATAGATTCCTTCAATCGGGCTTATATCCTGTAAATATAATTCCTTCGTTTCTTGCGCCATTTCTTAGATTCCTCCCCGGTCTTTAGGTCTTATGTAATACATTTTTTGTTTATATAAAAATGAAATCCTCATTTTTATATAATTTAAAAACTTGATATTATTTCTATATTTTACAGGTCTGGCAATGGCTAAAATAAAGCCTATACCTAAAATTACGCAAGCGAAGGCACTTTTCACGATCCAAAAAAATCGGCTCATATAGGGTGGCATCAACATTATAATGGTAGATAGCAAGACTGATGGTACTATAAACTTAGCGATATCCGTTAACGATAATCCTTGGATTATGTTATATCCCTTTTCTACATTCTGAGGGAAGAAAAATCGTTTTCCTATTCTTCCGTTTCCCTCTTCTCCTAATAATTCTAATAACGCTTTTCTTAAGTCTTCTTTATCTTCCAAACTAACACCCTCATTTGTTTTTATTATTATTGAAACAAACCATAGACCCATGGAATGAGCCATACTAGAGAGCCACCGACTGCAATGGCTACACCTATTGCTCCAATACTTTTCCACATTTCATTTTTAACATGCGGATCATCTAAACTTGGCATCTTTGATATC
>JAENWX010000011.1 GCA_016649835.1 Minisyncoccota bacterium
ATATTAATGACACAAACTCTGCACCTGCAGAGTTTGTGTCATTTTGTATAACTGTTTTTGTAAATATATTTTTAGAGATTAAATATAATAATAAAAATGTTTCTTAATACACCAGATATATAAAAATCCCAATCATTTGGTACAAACTCTGCACCTGCAGAGTTTGTACCAAATGATTTTGTAAAACAAAAACCCCATACTCATTTTCTGCTATAGCAGAAAATGAGTATGGGTAATTTAAAACAAATTAAATTATCCTTTACTATTTTTCTACAAAAAATCTACTAGATGTTTCTAGTAGATTTTTTGATTTAAAATTATTTTGCTTTTTTAACAACGGCTTTTTTGACAACATTCTTTTTTGCAATAGACTTTTTCTTGTCAGTTTTGTTTTCAAGCATAACTTTTTTAACAGCAAGTCTTTTTGCAGTTTTTTTAGAATGCTTTGATTTTACATGAGGATGAAGTGAGGTAGCTCTTTTTGCCATATATATGAAATTGATTAATTAATAAGACATAGTGTATTATACCTTAAATAAGCAAAAAATCCAATCTATTTTATTAAAAAAGAAAATACCCGATATTCGCCCAGTGGGCAAATATCGGGTATTTTTCTTATATCAACACAATTATGCGCGTGATACTTTTGTTGCAGCTGGTCCTTTTTCAGTTTCAACTACTTCGAAAGAGACTTGGTCTCCTGTTTGAAGTTCGTCAAATGTAACGCCAACTAGCTCTTTTGAGTGAAAGAATATATCTTTAGCTTCGCCTTCGCGAGAGATAAATCCAAATCCTTTGTCTGTAAGAGTTTTTATTGTTCCTGTCATATGATTTTTTTGATTATTTTTGATTGAAACTTCGACGTGGTTTCTAGTGTCTTAACACAGGAGTAGTATAACACACTTTTCAATATAATCTAATATTATAACCTCTTTTAAGCATATTCAAGTCCTATTTTATAAAATAGCCTTTTAATATAATGTATTTACCCATATATCTGCATAAAAAATATTGTAATAAATATAGAAAAATCCAATCTCTTTGTGAGATTGGATTAATGTTATTATTCATCAAATGGTATTTCTACCATAAAACTTGTAGCGTTTGAAAGAGATTTGCATGTCAATTTTCCCCCATGAGCTTCGACTATCAGCTTAGCACTATACAGACCTAAGCCTTTGCCAAAACTTTTACTAGTGTTAAACTTTTGAAATAAATTTTTTTTAATTTCTTCAGGTATTTCACCTTGGTTAGAAATATTTATGTAAAATTTATTATCTTTTTCATTAATATTAATAAGGATTTTATCCTCATTAGCAGAAGAGGCTTCGTCTGCATTTTTAAATAAATTAATAATTACAGATTCAAAAAGAGATTCATTTATTAAAACCTTTTTTCGAATTAAATTAATAAAATAACTATTAGAAGAATGATAAAAAGGAAAAACAATCCTGTCTGATAATTTTAAATCTAAACCAATTTTTTTAATTAAATGGATTAATTGAAAAATTGTGTACTGATCCTTTTCTATATCAGTACTACCGTTTTCTATCTTTTCTAATAATAGATAATTGTTGGCCATTTTTAACATTGACTCACCAACGTTATTAATAGCAGTTGCAAATTTTTTAACCTTTTCAAGAGAGATGTCATCTTCTTGTAAAAGTTTCGAGAATCCGATAATAGAAGCGAGCGGGCTTCTAATATCATGATTTAATATTCTCAAATAATTTTTTTGAGCTTCAATATTTTCACTATCTTTCATTTTATTTATTTTTTAATTGATTAGTATTTATTTAAATAATTTTAAACTCCCAGAAGAAGTGCAAAATTATTTAAATAAATCTCAATTAAAATATATGTCAAAAAACCACAATCAGTGCAAGTATAGCACAATTATTGATATTTGTCAAAATCAAAACACCTCAGATAGCGGCCTTGCCCCTATCTGAGGTGTTTTGATTATTAGTTTATTTAATTACTAAAAATATTGATAAATTAGGTTTTAAAAAATTAACCATTTTTTTTGGCATCCATAAATTTTCTCCATTCAAATGAAACACTAGGTGATACGTGGTCTAACTCCGATAAAATTAAATCCCTTATTTCAGATGACGGAATTTTATCTTTTTCCTCAATAAAATCTATTACTTTGTTTGATACTTCGTTGACTACCTTATTAATTTCTTCGGGAGCAAGTTTTGCGTCTTGAGCTGCACGAGTGATAGATCTAACAATTTTTTTTACATCAAAAGGAGCCTTGGAACCATTACTTTTTATAACTTGCATATATATAATTTTAATTATTAATATTTAAAATTGCTATAAATACTATGACCAATAATAGATTTAGTAATTTTTTATTATTAATAAAAACCCGAAACCAAATTGGTTGCGGGCCTCTTGAGCCTCTAGTTCTTTATTACTTATATTGTATAATATAAAAAAAATTAAAACAAAAAAAGTTATACACACCATAATTTGATTATAATTTTAAAGGATTATTACAATAAATTTATTTTCCTCGTAAAAATTTAGATATAAAATAAATTACTATTGTTATAAACAACATCCAAAAAAGTAACGATAAATTTATGAGTTGTTTATAAAAATATAAACCAAACAAAATACCTAATGAAATAAGACATATTTTAATTAGACCTATTTCCCACCAATTAAATGTTCTTGATATAAATATTTTCATAATTTATTTATTATTTCTAATAATACTAATTATATCATTTTTAAAATTTTGTATACAAACAAAATAATAAAAACCTGCCAAAAAATGACAGGTTTTACAGGTTGAGTATTATAAGAAATTAAAATACTCTTTTTCTACATCTTAAGCGAGTGTCGTTCCCTATAAACAATGACTCGTCGCACAAAATATTTTTTATGCGTTTTATTACAGAAAAACTGTTCAATCCTATTATTATAGTTAACAATACTATCATCAAATATGAATTGTTCTCATCAATAACAAAGACCCCAAAATAACTACGTAAATATCCATCTTGATAGCTTGCTATAAAATTAGTTCCAATAAATATATCTATCCAAGGCAGAGCCAACACAATCCATGAAATAATAAAAATAAAGGAAAAAATTTTCAAGAGGTATAATACTGTAAATTTACCTCTTACTATATCCAGTTTTTTACCAATATAATAATTAGCCTTGGCTATTCTTTTATATTTTAGATCAAAATATAAAAAAAATAAAATCAAAAGCGCTACAATCCCGCAATGGGAGAGCACAAAAATTTCTATAAATCTGTAGACTGACATATTAGTGTATTTTAAATTACTATTTTTACATAAAATATCATAAATACACCGAGCTGTCAAACCGACTAGTAAGTAAAGGCTTTCTAATCTTCCTTTTCTATCTGATTACTAGTTATTGAATAAATATAAGTAAACGATGCCCCAAATAAGAATATTTGCACGGAGTAAAAAATCCACAACAACAAAATAGCCAGAGCTTCAGCCGCTCCAAAAAATGACACTCCACTAATTTTTGATAAATAAAAACTAATAATAACTTTACCGACAATAAAAAGTATAGTTGTTACCATGGCTCCTTTAATTAAATCACTCCAGGGTAATTTTTTTCTGGGTAAAAATCTAAAAACAAACACAAACAAACAACTTAATATAAAGTAAGAAAATATAAATGAAACAATATGAAACAACAATGTGGTGTCATTAAACACACTTGAATAGCCAGAGATAAAACCTAAAAATAAACTAAAGAATACGGATACAGCTAAAAGAAAGCCTAGAATTGGAATCATTGATAAGGATAAAAAGTGAGATGAAAAAAAATATTTCCAATTTTTAGTTTCAGTTTGTGGCTGTCTTGTATCCCATAGGTCATCTAGTGAGCTTTTTAATTCATAAAAAACTCCTACTGTTCCCAAAATAAGAATACCAATACCTGTTATTGTCATTAAAAAATTAAATTTAATATTACTTAACCCAACAAGAATGGATTGAATGAAATCAGCGGTTTTAATATTAACCAAAGAGCTCACCTGTTCTACTATTGCTGTTTGTATATAATCGTTAGCTAAAAATGGTCTACTTATAATGAGGAGTAGCATTAACAATGGAACTATAGAAAAAATAGTATAGTAAGAAAGAGCCGCCCCCATTCTAGCGGAGCGATGATTTCTCCAGTGGTTAAAAGATATTTTAAAAATACTAGTAATTGAATTTGATTGCATATAAATATTATATAACACCACACAGCATATATCTTATAGATATATGTCTATTTTAGCATAATATTACTATTTATCTTATTTTTATATAATAAAATACTATTTAAAATAACTGCTCTAAAATAATAAACAATATATACACTAAAATTTGACAAAAAATACCTTTTATTGTTTTTTAAAAAAGGTGCATAACTTTCTTGCTGAAATTTTTAAACATAGATATAATTAAATTGAGGTTCAGAAGCAACATGGTAATACCGTAAGGCATTATCAAATGATTGTACCGTAAGGGAAAGTCGTTAAATAGTAAAATATAGGAAGGCTTCTGAATCTCATAAAAATAACCACGTAAATCGTGGCTATTTTTATTTTATGGAAGAATCAGGCTTATTGTTCGCAAAATATTAATTAAAAAAAACTAGTTATTATATAATAACTAGTTTTATTTTAATTTTATATCATTATCATTCATTGTTCATAAAAACAACCAATGACTTACAAATGATATTTGCATATTCATCCCTACCCTGACAATCCACGAGTCTATTTAAATCATTTTCATGATTAAAATTACCTAATTCGATTAAAACTTTTTCTTTAATTTTATTAGTGTTCCTAAGTACAATTAAATTTTTAATTCCTTTGGTTTTATCACCATTATATAGAATAGAAAATTTATGATTAGTGAGAAAGTTTTCTTTCTTAAATTCATCCTTGAGGCAATTAGCTAACTTTGTAGAACTATTTCCAATAATTATTCTAGTTCCATAAATTGTATTAGGTAATTTATCAAAATGTATAGATATATATACTATTTTAGAATCAGGATAAATTAATAATTTATTATTAGCATATTCTACCCTTTTAGATAAACCTATCAAACCAGAAACAGCTCTGGTCCCATCATAAGAAAATACAGAATTTGTATCTCTTTTTATAAAATCATTATACTCATAATTTATTGGTTTTATTTGTAGATTATTTATAGTTTTATAAACAATCGCACCTTTTTTAATCAATAAACTTTCGAGTCTTAGCGCAATATCATAACAATATACACTTTCGATTATTTTGGTTTTGTCTTGACCAAAATATCCGTGAGCTCCATTATCTAAACCCCCATGACCAGGGTCAAGGATAACAACAAGGCCCTTAAGCTCTTGTCCTTCTTCTTGCTGTTCTTTTTTAAAACTCGTAAGAGTAATAAAAAATAACAGGAGTACCACTATTAAATTTTTCATCTTATTGAGTTTTTATTGGTTATTACAAAAGACAAAATTTATCTCCTCTAAAAACCAATAAAAACAAAAGATTACTATTTGAATTAATTATACCTTATTTTTTTAAAATACAATAAAAAAACCATCTTACATAAACATAAACCCTTATTGTCAACAATAAGGGTTTATGTAGTAATTTTATAAAAATATATTAAAAACTAAACAATAACCTGGGTGCAATGTGAGCACCTTTTAGCGTCTATTGGAATTTCACTCAAACATTCAATACACTTCTTTGTGGTGGGGTCAGCAGGCGGCTCTTTGTGAGAACGTGATATAAGTAAATTCATTGGTTTTACCACAAAGAAAAATATAGTAGCTGATACTAACAAAAAAGAAATCAACGCATTTATAAAGTGGCCGTACATAAATTTACTGCCATTCAACATAAAATATGTACCAGAAAAATCAGGAACCTTAGCGATTGCAGATATTAATGGAGTTAAAATGTCTGAAACTAATGCAGTTATTATAGTACCAAACGCAGCACCAACAACAACACCGACAGCCAAATCTACAACATTACCACGAAGCAAAAATTGTTTAAATTCTTTTATCATAATTTTTATATTAATTAATAACAACTACCCTCTCATAACTATATAAATTATATACACAATATATATTAAAACAAATAAAAATCCTTGCCAACGTTCCAGTGTGTGTTTTTTACCTATAAACATAAAGAAGAAAAGTAGCAAACTAGCCAAACTTGCCATCCCCACATCTACTATTGAACTAGTATTAAAAGGTAAGCTTTTAATAGTGGCACTTGTACCGAGAACAAAAAATACGTTAAAAATATTAGAACCCACAACATTACCAACCGCCATATCAACATTCTTTTTCATAGCTGCAACCACAGAAGTAACAAGCTCTGGTAATGAGGTTCCTATAGCAACAATAGTTAAGCCAATAAGAGACTGACTCATTCCGAATTTTGTGGCAACTAAAACTGCACCATCAACAACCCATTTACCTCCAATAACAAGCCCGGCAAGACCTAATAAAATAAAAAATACAGACTTCCAAATAGTAAAAATTTTAGGCTGTTCGTCTGAAGGCATTTCCCCACTAACATCCTTACTAATGCCAAATGTATAATATATAAAAATAATAAAGAAAAATAATAAAACAATACCATCTATGCGAGAAATTTCAGAAAAAACACGACCTTCTAAAAAAATATCAGCAGACATGATTCCAACCATTAATGCTGCAAGAAGACTAAAAGGTATTTCTTTCCACACCGTTCCTTTTGTTACTTTAATTGGATAAAAAATAGCAATTATTCCTAAAATAAAAATGGTATTAAATATATTAGATCCTAAAATATTTCCAATTGCTATATCAGTAGAACCATTTAAACTAGAAATAATATTAACTACTAATTCTGGAGATGATGTACCAAGAGCCACAATAGTTAAACCTATTACTAAGTTTGAAACATTAAATTTTTTAGCGACAGAAGACGCCCCATCTACCAACAAACCTGCACCTTTAATTACAAAAATGAAACCTATGAGAAGTAATGATATTGTTAAAAACATCTTATTAAATATGAATAATTATTAATTTTATGTTTTTCATTATAGCAGAAAAAATGGATATCTAAAAATATATAAATAAAATAAAAAAGCCACATTGTGTGGCTTTTAAAAACTTTCATTAAATCTATTTATGTCAAAATATTTTCCAAGATTAGACAATAGAATATCCAAATTTATATCTGGTATATCAAAATATGAAAATTTAATTTGCTCATGTTCATATTCTTTACCTTGTAGTGATAGAATATATCTCCATTGTCCGTCATGTTTTTGTTTAGTGTTTAATGTTTTAAATAAAAAGACTTCAACTCTATAAAACATGCCTTTATTATAAATATGTGGAATTATTACAAAATCATAAATAAATTTTGAATTCCTAAATATTTGAAAAATTTTTAAAGGTGACATCCCTTCTAATCTTGGCAATCTATCAACTACCAAAATTGATAATTCTGATTTCTCCATAAGATTATTTTTAAAAGTAAGCTTAGCTTTAGAATACTACTTTCGTTATTTATAATCAAATTAAATATAAAATAGCCCCGATATTACATCGGAGCTATTTTTAATATAAACTAAATTTTTAAAACAACCCTAATGAGTAGAGTCCTACCCAAGTCAATACAGCTCCTACATATCCCAATAAAGCTGGAATTGTTGCATTTTTTAAGTAATAAGAGAAATTTAAGCCTTCAAATTATATAATTGAGCAAATTTTATTAAAAAAAATAAAAAGCATAATATTTTATAAATATTATGCTTTAGTTTTTTTAATTCATACTAAGGTTCTGAAAAAATAATTTACTCTCTTCGTCTTTAAATTTTTGCGAATAAATATAAATATCTATTTTCTCATAATACACAATCAATATGGGTAGATTTCGATCTCCATTTATAAACCCTATCAGAATCCATTCACTTTCATCCAGGTAATCAATTAAGAATTTTTTTGTTCTTGCTAAACCAACAGAGATACTTTCTCCTAGATTTGTTTTAACTTCACAGAAACAATTTTTCTTTGAATCTTTTGGAGAAATAATACCTGTTATAGATATTTTAACTCTTACTGTCATTAAATTTTCTCTCTTTATTAATGCAGTAATTTTTAGTTCTTTTATGAGCCCATTTCTGAGTAGGCTCCACTGCTCCTTAGTGCTTTCCAGCTTAAGAAGACCTGTTTTAGGTAGCTTGCCTTTCATTTTTTTAATTTTTAGACTTTTCTTTAATTTAACAATAATTACATTCTTTGTCAAACTCAAGATGGCTACAATTTATCTGATTCCAGAATCACACGAAATATTTACTTTAATTATTTTTGATGGTTCAATTATTATATTTTTACTCTCACACGATGGCATAGTATTGCCAGTATTTGATTGGAGCCTATATTCACCTGGAGGTAGCATTAGTTTGTAATTACCCTCTTTGTCGCTTTCAACTGAAGAGAAAATAGAACTTTTAATACTTCCAGCGTTAATAACTTGAATGGTTGTAGAATATGGCTTATCGGCACAAGAAAGGTCTCCTTCTCGGACCACAGGACATGTAGGGCCTATAGTTACTACCCCCTCAACCCCAGAATCAAATGGTAAAATACCTGAGTTGTTTGAGCTTGGACATCTAAATTCACAACCAGGTAGCGACCTTCCAACATAAGAACCATCAGGACACATCTTGGCATCCATTGTACAAAATATAGTATCTTCTTGATTTTGTTGTGTTGGACACCTAAACTCACAATCAGGTAGAGATCGTCCAACATAAGAACCATCAGGACACATCATAGCATCCATCGTACAAGCTACTGGAGATTCATTTAATAATTCATCTGTGTCTTCTTGGTTTTGTTGTGGCGGGTTTGTAATTAAAATATTTTCATCTTTTAGATTTGAATTTGGAATTAAAAAATATATCAATAAAATAGCTAGCATTATACTAATAGTAACTAATATAAATATGTATTTGGGTTTATTTTGCATATTGTTAATTATATCATTAATTTAAATAATACAAATAAAAAATAGCCCCGATGTTGCACCGGGGCTATTTTTTATTTGTAGATAAATTATTTAACAAATATTTTAACAAACCAACCAAACAAACTAAATTTACTTTCATTTTCTTCAAGTAAAGTTCCTATCTTTTCTTGCTGTAGTTCTAATGTTTGAATTTGTTCTTCTAACATTATTTTATTTTCTTCGTCTGCTGACTTATTTAATATTTCATTCAACTTATCAATCTGACTACTTGTTTTAACCATATCACTTCTTAATTTGCCAGTATTTTTATAGTCTGTACCAAATAAAAAAGTTTTTACCTTGCTTCTATTTTGAATTTCATCTATTTCGGTTGCAATCATTTCTTTTTCTGCATTTTGTTCTTGAGCAATAACTCTTATTTGCTCACCAATATCACCCTTTTCTCTACTTGCTGCTTCTAAAAGATTTAAAACAAAATCTGCTACTGCACTTCTATGTTTCTCTCCATTAAATTTATCCTCATCACTATCGTCGTCAATATCATCTGCATCATCGTCTTCTACATCGCTTTCGTCATCATCGTTTGAATCATCATTAACATCATCTGCGTCATCGTCTAAATCACTTGCGTCGTCGTTTGAATCGTCGTTTGAATCGTCGTTTGAATCGTCACTGTCGTCATTATTTTTGCCCGAATCATTGTCATCATTGTTTTTATTTTCATCTGCCCTACCATCACTATCATCTTCGTTATCATCAATATCACTTTCTTCGTCGTCACTCAACGATACTTTGTTTTCATTAGCATTATCTGCTTTTGCATTTCTTTCTTGTGCAAATGCAATCGGAAGATAAACACTGATAACCAAAATAAGAATTATTTGCAAGATGTGACTTTTAATATATTTTTTCATATTTTTATATTTTATTAACTAATAATTTTAGTATATATATATACTATTACCTTTATATTATACCACATTATCTTATCAATTTGGGAAGTGTCGGGATAAACATATTGACTCTTCTCTTATATTATTCAATATTCTAGATTTCAGCTATATTTTTTCGAATAAAAAGTAAAATTCATATTTATATATAAAGCAAAAACTCTTCTTTTTATCCCCTTTTAAAATCAGCTGATTTTTTTAATGTTACCACTTTCCCCGTATCTTCATTTAGTTTAACATCAATGACCCCAAATGAAGCTAAAGATAGCTATACCATTAAAGGAGATATTACCAAAAATATTGAGTTTCCTTCTGTTGTATATATGAGTAATGGAAATATTTATCTACTTGCAGATATCGTTATAGACAGGTCTCAGTTTGATATAAGATTTGGTTCTCCAAGTTTCTTTAACGATATTGGTGACAAGGCAATCGATAATAATTTTAGCCTCCAGCTTAAATTAGTTGCTACAAAATAGTTAAATTAAAAAAATATCCTACATTTCTGTAGGATATTTTTTTATTTATTTTTTAAACACACGGCTTTCTCCACAAGCTGACATGGAGTCTAAAATATTTTTTAACTCTGAACCCTTTTTTGTAATAGAATAATATAATTCATTTTTTTGAATAATATTTTCTTCTTCTAAATGTTTAATTTTATTTGTTAGTGTTCTACTACTAATCCCCTCCAGTGATCGCTCGAGGTCAGAAAAACGCATTTTATTTTTTAATAAATCTCTGATAATAAGTATAGTCCAGGGATCTGAAAGCAAAGTAGCAACTCTAGCAACAGGACAATCGTTGTGGTGTTTCTTATTCATAGACAGAGCTTAACATTTGTGCTTTAACATGTAAAGTGCTTTACAAAGTAAAGCATGTAGTATAAAATTTAAATATTATTATAAAAATAAATAAAATATTATGAAAACATGGAACATAGACAGAGCTCATTCTGAGATAGGATTTAAAATAAAGCACTTAATGATATCTACTCTTAGGGGGCAATTTACCACTTTTGATGGAAGCATCAAGACACCTAGCGAGGACCTGACTCAAGCAGTAATCTCTTTTACGGCGGATATCTCAAGTATTGGCACTGGCAATACAATGCGTGATGACCACCTAAGATCTGCTGATTTTTTTAATGTAAGTGAATTCCCTACATTAACCTTTAATTCAAAAAATGTTGAAAAAGTGGGCGAAAATGAGTATAAAATTTTAGGAGAATTAACAATGCACGGTGTTACTAAGGATATTTATGTTAATGCTATTTATAATGGCATGGTGAACAACATGGACGGCAATAGTGTGATGAGTTTTGAAATGTCTGGTTCATTAAATCGTGATGATTTTGGACTTACATGGAATGCCCCTATGGAAAAAGGTGGCCTTCTAGTTTCCAATGAAGTGAAGCTGGATATTAACGCTGAATTTACTGAATTAAAATAAAATTTTTGTTTTATATTAAAAATATATGAAAGTACTCGCAATATCAAGCTCCCCTTCTCGTGGTAGAAACTCTGACACTATGTTAGATTATTTTATTTCGGGAATTAAAAAAGTACCTGGTATTGAAGTTGAAAAAGTTTATTTAGATGATATTCATATCAATTATTATAAACGCCAAAATAGTACTGGCGCAGAAATAGAAGAAGAGGATTTCAGAAAATTAACAGATAAAATTTCGAAAGATATATCTGGTTTAGTTATTTCTACTCCTACTTATAATTTTTCAGTTCCTGCCCATCTAAAGAATTTTATAGATAGGATTAGATTTATAGCCCTAGACCTAAAAAATACAAATAAATTCGACCAGCCAAGAGGTATGCTTGGTCACATAAAAACATATTTTCTAGTTTCAGGAGGTACTCCTAACTGGGCAGAAAAAATTTTGTTTTTCACATTTCCGGCCTTTTGGTTAAGAGGAGTTTTCCTTTATTTTGGTGCACAGGTTATGGGCGCATTTTATAGCGGAGATACTAATACTTTTAATAATCCCAAGGTATTAAATAAATGCTATAAAAAAGGCATGCGATATGGAAGAAAACTAGCATCGCATAAGGGCCAAGGTATTCTTGAAAACATTTTCTGGAGACCTCCACAAACAAAGAATTAATATCTCTAAAACAAGAAAACACTCTCAAGGGAGTGTTTTCTTGTTTAAATTCTTATTTATATAAATATTTTACCTCATTAGCATCCCCACTGTTACCCCTAAGCTTATAGCTATTCCACCAATTATTGTCATTCGAAGTGCACTTTTTAAAATATGAGTTTTTAAAATTTTTGCACTTACTATTCCTAGTACTAATAGAGCCGCTATACTAGACACAATAGACCACCAGAAAGCTTTATCTACTGTCGTAATAAAATAAGGAAACAATGGAATCAGTCCACAAAAGAAGTATGATACGAGCATAATGATTGACGCCGCCAATGAATTACTTTCTTTGTTTTTATAATCAGGAGATGATTCTTCTGTAGTTCTTTCAGACAAAAAACTACCTACGGACATAGAAAATGCCTCAACACAGATTAAAACAATTCCTGAAATTATAATTTCTTCTCTTCCTACTCCAGCCGAAGCAACCCCCGCCAATAATCCAACAGTGGAAACCAGACTGTCCTCTGATCCAAAAATAAAATTTCTTGTATATAAAATAAATTTTTTGTTGTTCATATTTTGATTTAATTAATCATCTTCCTTTAATCCAATATCTCTTTTTAAAATTTCTTGATTAATATAGCGTTCTTTCTTTTTCTGCCATTCTTTCGAATTTATATTTGACCCAAGAGTTCTTTGTAGAACCTTTGGCCATTTCTCTAAAGGCTCAGGTAATAACAAATTCACTACTTCTTCTATTTTATAACCCTTATTAATAAAATCCTGGAAAACCATTATTCCATTTTCAACCATGTTTAAATACTCCAAATCAAAATCTTCATCTAATTCACCCTGGTTATAATTAAAACCATAACCATAAATAGTATCCTCTCTTAGAAGCATTTTGCTTACATATTTAGACCTATCTCCACTATAAAAATATGCGCATATTTCATCTTTAATTCTCTTTTTAATATCCAAATTTTGTCTTTCAAAAGATATAAATAATTTATCATCATCTATACCTTTTATATCTCCATTTTTTTGTAATTCTAAATATTTTCGATAAACTTCATCATTATCTGGCATAGTAAAGAATTTTGCCAGGGTACTGTTTACCACATGCCTTCTTTCGTGAGTCATAATATATTTTGAAATTTCTGGTCTATTTAAAAGCTTTGCATTTTGTATAGCGATTAGTTCATTTAAGTTTTCGTCGGGATAGTTATCTAATTTTGCACCCGCACTGGTTCTCGCGTCTAGCATGTCTTCATCAGTAAGTTCTCGGTTGGTTTTATAGGCTTCACTTACCACATAACAATAATCCCTATTATCAGAAGGCTGAAAATAAATACTATATGAGTTAGTAATAACCTTCATTTCCCCTTCTGGTAATTTACCAAAAATTTGTTCGTAAAGTTTATCTGCCATAATATTACCTTCTTCGTCTCTACATGAATCAGTTACTTCTTTAATATTATTATTTTTATAAATGAAATTATCAACTGAATTTTCTAAAGCAAGTATTTGATCTCTATTTAAAGCAAATTTTTTAATGTCCAGCTCTAGCATAGAAAGTAATTCATCTTTTCTAAGATTTTCATTACCTTCTAAGGCTTTTAATAGATTTGTTATCATACTGGCCAGTCCCAGCTTTTGAAAACGTAATTTTTCTTTAAATTCTTGTACTTTTTTAATACCTTCTTCTCCGTGATAATTTTTAAGATTTATTAATTCTCTTTGGGCATCAAAAACCTCCCCTTCTTTAAAAATAAGATTCTGTTCTGAATTATTTTCATTAATAAAAGACATCCTTTCTTTCATTATTAAATTATATCATGAAAGTTCGTAATGTATAAAAGGCTCCACGTAAGTATAAGTAGAGTTGTTATTGTTATCCTCAATTAATATATCTTATAAATTCTTATATTTTTCTATTTCTTTTTTGGCTTTTTTTATAAATTTTCCAAACTTATAGTTTTTTTCATTTCTTTCAGCTTCAGTCATTTCATAAAACTCGGTTTCTTTTTTCAAATTAATATAATTAGAATATTTACTTTTATCTAATTCACCAGATTTTAAAGCAGAAAGTACCATACACCCAGGCTCAGAAGTATGAGAGCAATCGGCAAACTTACATTCTTTAGATAATAAAATTATTTCATCAAAAACGCTATCAATCCCTTCATTGGTGTCTGTCATTCCAACTTCTCTCGTTCCTGGATTGTCTATAACAATACCTCCGTTTTTCAAAAAATACATTTCTCTACTAGTAGTGGTGTGTTTTCCTCTGTCGGTCTGAAAACCTATATCCTTTGTTTCTATTGCATTTTCTTTGAGTAATTTATTAATCAAAGATGACTTACCTACCCCAGAGGAACCAAGGAAACAATACGTTTTCTTGGGTAATATATACGACCTTAGTTCTTCTAATCCTATATCCATCAAAGCACTAGTCAAAATAATATCAATATTTTTAAATCTATCTTTTATTTGAGCTAATTTAAAATCTAATTCTTCTTTAGAAATTAAATCTATTTTATTTAAAATAATAACAGGATGGACTCCTCCATCATTTACTATCGCAAAATATCTTTCAAAACGATTCAAATTAAAATCTCTACCAATTGACTCTACTATAAAAGCTACATCAATATTTGTTGCTATAATTTGAATTCCATTTTTATTATTATATTTTCTTTTTATAATTGTTTTTCTTGGTAAAATATCTCTAATAATGGCCCATTCTGAATCTTGTTCTTTTATTGTCACCCAATCTCCTACAGCAGGATAATCTTCTCTGGATGAAGCATTAAATATTTTTTTACCCATTACTTTTGCCATATATTCACCATTTAAATTTTTTATTTTATACGCTCCTTTGTATTCAGCAATAACTCGCGCAACAGAAAACTCATCTAATTTTAATTTCTTTCTATTAGATTCAAAATATTCACCATAGCCTATATCTTCATTTTTCATTATTTAATTATTTATCAGCATAGCCAGAACTGTTCTTACTATACCTTATTTTATTTAAGGAGTCTGGTTTAGTAAATTTGCGAGAACTATAAAAGTTTTTTCTTCTTTATTTAAAAAAGATAATATTCTATTGGTTTCTCCTGTGTCATAAAACTGTTTAAGCTTTATGGGGGTTATTTCTTCTTGAAAAGATTTAATTATTCCATGATTGAGTAAGTCCTGCCGAGTTTCTCTAAGGAAAGCTAGCCTCTCTAGTCCTCCAGCTGAATTAATAAAATAAATTAAATCCTTTGCTATTTGTTCATCTTTTTTTAAATCTCTATTTTCAAACAATTTTGGATAATTATCTGAAAGATTAAACATGTAAGAAATATTATTTCTTACATCAAAGGGTAAATTTTCATCTGAAATTATTTTTTCAAAATATGGCAATGAAGAATTCATGCATGGAACGAGTTCTAAGGTCTTTTTATCTAAGCTTGTTATTTGGGATAAATTTTTTTCTTTTAAATACTTCTGTATTACATGCCCAAATTCATGAGCTATATCATGTTTTGTATCTTTACCATGAATACCATCGCTCGAGGGTTTTAAATTAATACAATAAATATCAAACTGACCCTCGGGTGTATTGGTCCAGGGTTTAATATGAGTATTTTCCTCTTCATCAATAGTTATTTCAGTGCTTTTCAAAAAATTTATAAATTCTTCTGGGTTTTCTATTCCCAAATTCTTTAATTTTTTAAAAGCTTCAGGGTTATTTATATCTTCTATCCCCTCCATAACTAAATCTTTTAACTCTTTAGAAATCTCCAAATAACTTTCGGGTTCAGGAAATTCTTTTTGTTGTGGTTTATCAAAATTCATAATTTAATTATACCATAAGTTCACAACCCATATAGAGCATAAAAAATAACCCTATAAATTAAAGTTAAAAATTTACTTCGTATTTGAAACGAAATGGAAACTTTAATAAGAAAAAAGAAAACCAGTAATGTTTATAATTAAGATTTATCGTTTAGGTACTTACTAGCAACACTTAGTGCAAATGAAGGCAGTATAACAAAGACAGTTGCGAATAAGAGCCTAATAAATATTTCACTTATATTCGAATCTGGTGTATCTGGACCAGAAGCAGTTATGACAACCAACATGCCAATAATTCCAAAAACTATAGATGAATAAATAAAAATTCGTAGTGTAGCAAGGACGGTCCTTGCTACATATATTAGAATTATCTCATCCGTAAAAATAAATTCAATTCAAAAGTAAGAAGATTTTCGATCTCCTCTCGGTTCGATTCTCTAATCGACTACACGATAACCAGTAGGTCGTCTTCCTAAATGCGCGATTGTCGTGATTCACAAGAATGGTCTTTGTAAATTAAAAGAACCGCCTAAATCATTACGATTCGGGCGGTTCTGTTTCATCTTTAACTAATCCTTTAGCTTTCTATTTTTTTCTGCTTCTTCTAACAGTTCTTCATTGGTATATTTTTTCCTTTCAATAGCAACAAATGGATCTTCCATTTCACCACCACCTGCTGGACGAATCATTCGTACCCAACCAAAACTATCAGACAGTCCTTGACTTGAATCAAAAGGATTTTCCCTTGTAAACTGAATTATAGAGCAATTTGGAACTTTACCCCATTCATCTAGAGTAGAGAGGTAGTCGTTGGCCATTTTGAGAGAAAATCTTTCGAGTACGATTCTAAAAGTTCTCATGACATGACCGTGATTCACAATAATCACATTTTCCCCGTCACACTCTCTGGCTAGTGTGTCTAATACGATTTTGACTCTCATACAAACATCGGCCAGACTTTCTCCTTGTGGTGGTCGAAATAAGAATGGTTGTGAATCATTAAATTTTTGTTCACTAACATACTTTAAATCTCTTTCGCTTGGAGCAATAGAATCAAGTAACCCACCATCACGTTCGCGTAGGTTGTAATCCTTCATCCACAAAGCATTAGGTAGATTAAGGTAAGCTGCTGTCTCTTCTGCTCTCCTGTGGCTCGATACAAGCATACGATAGAAAACAGTAAAATTATTTTTAACAAACCACTCACCTGCTTTTTTCGCCTGACTTATACCCAACTCTGTAAGTGCATACTGAGACTCATGTAAACCCAAAAACTCTTCCGAAAATACGGATTCATCTTTATCGTCTACAAATTTTTTTTGAACAAGATTTCCTTCTGCCTGTCCGTGTCGGACAAGGAACAAATTTTTTGGCATTGCCATAGTTATATAATTTAAATTAAATTAATCTTATTTCTAATAATACCACATACTTATTTATTCGTCAAAATAAGAAAAAGTGTAGCAAGAACTGTTCTTGTTACACTTCGGAAAATAAAAAAGTCACTTCTGTGAGGAAGTGACTAAATTGTTTATTTTAAAATTTGTTTTAACAAATTTTGTTTGTATATCCTATCACACCGAACCCTTTGATAGTAATAATATATACAGATTCCCAACCAATTCGAGAATCAGCTCCACCATAAGGTGCAATTTTTAAATTATCAGGCTCGAATGTTTCATTATTCTTTGCCATAATAGATTTGCAATGCTCAACGAGCTCTTTATGGTTATTGATTTTCACTATGGTTTTCATTGACTCTGCAAGACCACCACGATGCTCTCTAAATAAAATTCCTTTCATTTTTTTTGTATATTTTAATTATAGTGTAGCAAGGACCGTCCTTGCTACACTTTATCATCTTTACCTGCAGGCAAAAACTTCATTTGTTTTAACATTTTGGCAATAGAAGGTTACATTATTATCAAACTTTCCATATGCCGAAACTGCAACAATCTTATAACCCTCTGGGACAGTAATTTTAGCACCAATTTTACTTTTTATGTATTGATAAACATATCCATTTTCATTGTTTTCAATATACAAAGTAAGACTGTTGTCAAATTGTCCGTAGGAGGATGCTTCAATAAGTTTATATCCTTCAGGGATAACTACTTGTTCTTTAATCCCTAATTTAATTTCATCTCTACTAGAAGCAGGGATAGAGTTTGAGCAGGAAGTTAAAAAAAATACGCTAATTAAAGCAACGAGAAATAAAACTTTTGTTTTCATTTTTTTTGATTATTAAGTTAGATATTTATTTTATTAAGTTCTCTCAATCCCTATAAAGAAACTGGGAGAACCTAATAAAATCTAACAATTACATCAAAATATCAAAGAACTATACCATTCAATAAAGTATAGCATATTATACCCCATTTGTCAATATAAAATAACCTTATACAATAAGGTTATTTTCATTTACTTCCCCATCTGCGATTAGGTGGGAATTTTATATCATAATATGATTTTAAAAATGTTGCCGAAATAATACCCGAAAACCCTTGTTGGGCCAGTTTAGAATCCTAAATTGGAGACAGATAGAAAATGGATTAAGTTTACTAAGTTTTGCAAACCTATAAATTCGAATTTAGTTATCTAATACTGCTCCAGATTCTTTCATGTATGTAATAAAAAATCATCAAAACAAATGCGCTTGCTAGCGTAATATATGTTGTTTCGGAAAATTTCTTAGTGAAAAGAAAAACTATTGTTCCTGTAATAAGAGTGGCAATAATCCTCCAGCTTATAGTTTTTTTTAGGCTTCTTTCTCTAGAGTGCTTCTCTTTCTCGTTTTTTTCCATATCTCCATTATACACAAAAAAACAATGAAAAGAATCGCCTAAATCATTAGTGTAGCAAGGACCATTCTTACTACATACTGACACGACATAATATTATTCCCTTGTTTGATTTAATTCTTTATAGAGCTTAGGTGTTTTTTCTTTGATTAATCTTTGGTTTTCTCTCGCCCAATCTAACTCTTCATTCCAATGTTCTTTTGATGGCATAAATAATAGAAATGGTAAAACCCCTTCAGAATGTAATTTTTCTAATTCAGCCTTAGGTAACTCCTGTTCGATATTTAATGCTTTATCTGTACCATAAGCATCCACGGCAGAAGCTGGATAACCCACAATTAATCCAAATGTTTTATCGTCATCCTCTTTGTCTGCTTTAACAAATTTATCCAAAGTATTTGTTTCTTTTGATACCAAGACCGAAAATCCAATAATTCCATTATCTTCTGACAATTCTTTCACAATCTCGTGTTTCAATCCAATAGCCTCAAGAGTTTTTATTATGTTTAATAATTTTTCTGAAAATTCTTTAATTATTATTTCTTTTTCATTTTCTGAATTAATAATTTTAAAATCTCCCAATTGTACACCTTGTTTTTTATCCAACATTAAAAGAGCGAGTTCTAATTTGTTCTCATTTTCGAGATTTGAATTTTCAATTGATTCAAGACTATTTTTTAAAAGATTTTCTGTATTATTTTGTGGTTGATCAAAATTCATAATGTAATTATATCACCTACTTCGTAATCTATCCAGGTTATAAAAAATAACCCCGTCTGCGCAGACGGGATTATAAAATATGACTTAAAATTTGGCTCCCCGTTTGGGACGAGGTGAGAACTTTTTTAAATATAAAGGTATAATATTATATTTTATAAAGCAGAAACCAGCTAAATGCCAGCTCTCCTCGTTTAACCTTTATACTCAAAATATACAAGATGAGGAAGAGCTTTATAATAGAATCTCCGAGCTAGATAACTGTTCTTCAGAAGAAGCACAAAGTTTAATTCTTGATTTTACTAATGTGACTTGGTCCTAATACAACAAATAAAGCAGAGTCTCACGACTCTGCTTTATTTGTTTCTTAATTCCTATTTAAGCAAATCATCTAATTCACAAGAAAGAAGTGCATTTTTAGTAAGTACTATTTGTTCTTTGTAATTCAAATTATCAGCTGTCATACGAACTACTTTAGTAATAATACTATTTCCAAACATAATTTTCTTTGTCTTTTTGAAATATGCTTCAGTTTTCTCATAGAAAAGAGTAGTGTATTGTTTTAGTTTATCTGTCATTGAATCCTCAAACTTACCCTTTGCCAGTGCAACAACTTCATCATTTATTTTAATAGAAATATTACCATCCCTAAATTCCATCCAATGATCGCTTATTGTATAAGCAACTCGAACTATCACTTCCTCTTCTGTCTTGTAGTAATAAATAAAAGAAAAGTTATCAGTATTAAAATCCTGAAGTACCATTATTTCAACTAAACCAGAAATTGTACGAATCTTGTATTCATCAAGCAAACGAAGGTAAATTGTACGCCAATTTGCGAGCCATCCCTCAATTTCATTCTGACTTATAAAAAGAGCGGTTAGATCTTCTTTTAGAAGAGCATCCATCTTTTCATAATTTAAAAGGTCGATCGAAAGCCGATTGAAAAGTTCTTTAGGGTCATTAATTGCAATTTCCTTTGCAATAATATAATCAAGATCAGGAACTACTTTCTTACCCATATACCACAATAAATCATAGATATCTCTTCCTTTATATTTATATATTTCCTTATCTATACCACGATGTTCACGTAAGAAAATTGCAGCGATCTTGCTTGCCATAAGTGTGGATAAATTATAAGTTTTTATTACAAAAGAAATCTGATCATTCTGTACACTTATTGGTATACGTTCAAAGGCTGTCTTCTTTGGAGCAATAAAATGGTTTAAGTCTATTTTTACATGAACCTGTTTTGATGCATGCCCTAAATTAAGTTCATCACCAATCTTGAAAACCAAAAGAAGACTTCTATTACCAACAATTTTTATAGTCATGAAATCAGCCCCAACATCATATTTTTTAACAAAGTATGATTCAATTTCTGACTTAAGTTTTTCTAGAAATTCTAAAGTACATGGTTCCTCAATTTCAAAATCTAAATCAACAGACATTCTATTTAAACTATGACAAATACGTAGAGCAGAGCCTCCATACATGGTCCAATTTCGATATTCAGAATGGTGGTAAATAAATTCAAGAACGTAATACTGTAAATCTTCTTTTAGAGCGTTACGTTTAGTCTCAACATCAACCTCACCATATTTAGAAAGTTCATCGAGCTTACTTTTTAATTTCATTAAAATCTGATTATTCATGTTTTAAATATTTTTTAATCATCTGATAAAATTTTTCTCTTTCTTCTTTGTTCATTTCATCTATATCAATGCGTAGATTTTCTACCATAGGATTAATCATCTCAAAAGTAATTCCTCTAAACTGTTTGGTCCTGAAATATAACAAATCGAAAAGTGCCTTTGATGGAGATGCTATGAAAAAATCAAACTTATCTTTTACTAAAGAAAAGTCATAAAATAATTCTTTCTGTATTGACTGATAAGAAAAGTTTCCGGCCTTGGTTTCGTATTTACGAGTAACTTTCTGTGTTATAGAAGTAAATCCATATATGGACTCTGTTGTTAGCCCATAATACTGAAGTGCAGTCCATGAACTTACATATGATGGTGATCGCAAAATGTTTGAAAGATAAAATAAATAAGAAACATCACTTTTGTTTTTGTTTAAAAAGTCTGAAGATACATACAATCCCTTTTTGAGCTGAATTATTTCTTTGCTTTTGAGGTAACGGCTAACATATGTATCCATTGTTGAATTTTCTAATCCATACGAATTACCAAGCTGGCAAAAAGTAGCCTTATTAAAATAAGGTAGGGATTTGAGCTGTTCAATTAGGTTCTTCTTGCTTTTCATAACTATGACAATAGTGTATCATTACTGAAAAGTGAAGTCAATATATATCACACAGCTAGAAGTATGCAAGTTTTTATTTAAGTTCGAACTTCTACAAAGATACAAAAAATAACCATTGTAAAATATGGCTTAAAATTTTGCTCCGCACTTGAACTAGCTAGAACCGTTCTCGATAGTCCCTATATTATTTTTTATGCTTAAAGTACTCAACTTATTGCAGTCTTTTAACAGCCTCGGCGCGCGTCGTATATGGCCCACCCAAATTCTTGCGAGCTTTCAGAAATAATATAATGTCCATTTTTGCGTTTTACTATCATATACAAATTATAAATAAGCTGAAATTATTTATTTAGACAATACTTGCAAAATTCCTTTACAAAAATCACCCAAATCTTTTGGTGTTCGAGATGATACTAGATTTTTATCGATAACCACAGAGGAATCTTCCCAGAGAACACCAGCATTGACCATATCGTCCTTGATTGCATAAAAGCTTGTTGCTTTGCGACCACGAAGTATATCTGCAGAAATAGGCACCCATCCCGCATGACAAATAAATGCTATCAACTTGCTTTCATTATTATATTTTTTTAAAAGATTTAACACCCAATCATATCTACGTAAAAAATCTGGAGCAAAACCTCCAGGAATAATTACTCCTGAATATTCATCCATGTTTATTTGGTCATATGTCATGTCTGATTCAACAGACAATCCTTTTTTACCGTGATAAACTTTTTTTTCTAGACCAACAACGACTACAGATATACCTTCTTCTTCAAGTCTTATTTTAGGATAATGAAGTTCAAAATCCTCATATAATTCATCTACAAGCATTAATATCTTTTTCATATTTTA
>JAENWX010000020.1 GCA_016649835.1 Minisyncoccota bacterium
AAAAGCTATCTCAAATTTGAGATAGCTTTTTATTTTGTCTAATCCATACATGGTATAATCTACCTATGGTAAACAAATACGAACAAAATGCTGAAATAGAAGTGGACTTGCACGGGCATACGACCAGTGAGTCTGAACTGATACTAGAATCACTTTTAAAAGAAGGGAAGTACAAGCACGTACGAATAATAGTCGGCAGAGGCAACAACAGCGCAAATGGGCCCATACTACCGAGCTTTGTCCGCAACTATCTGACATCTCATCGTATCAGGTACAACCAGTCCAAAATTCAAGATGGTGGCGAAGGCGCGCTAGAAGTATTTTTAAGATAATAAAAAATAAGTTGGAATAAAAAAGACCCCTGAATATATATTCAGGGGTCTTGTTGTTTACAGTAGTTTACTTGCGAGCATTGATAATTTAGAACGCTCGTTTAAATCTATGTGGCCATGTAATTTTAGGCCATTAAATTTATCAGTTAAGTAATTAAGCCCGCTTTTATCCAGCAAAGGGTCATAAAAGTATTCATTATCACCAATAAATACTATTTTGGTTCCTTTGTCTGCACGACGCAGTATACTTTTAAATTGAAAAGGATGTAGGTTGTCAGCAGGACCCACAATCAGTAATTTGTTTTCTAAGACCATACCAGGTAAATAGGCTAAAGGTCTAACCGTGACATTTTTACTTATTGTTGATTTCTCAATTAATAAATCAAAATCTTCCTGGTTCATTGTGCTTCTAAACATAAAAAATATTTCTTTGTATTTATTTTCTTCAATTTTAGCAATACTATTTACCATAGAAAAAAGTTCATCGTAAGACTCCGGCTTCCATCTTTTAGGATTAACTTTTGCGTTTATAGTTATTAGCCATAATGAAGGGTCGAGTTCACCATATTCCAATGGTAAAGTTTTTTCTGTTTCCATTTTTTATATATTTTTTATAGTACTATATTCTTTACATAATAACATTATTTTATACAAAAGTCAATGGGTATATGATTTATAGTAAGGGGTAGGGAATAAAAAAGACCCCTGAATATATATTCAGGGGTCTTGTTAAATTAAACACCTACCTTTTATAAAAGATTTGCAGCAAGTTCTGCAAGGGCTGATCTTTCACCTTTAAATAAATGGATATGGCTGTAACACTCTTGTCCCTGAAATTTGTTAATTAAATAACTGAAACCATTTGAGCGCTGATCCAGGTATGGATTATCTATTTGGCGAGTATCACCAATAAATACAAATTTTGAACCTTCACCTGCGCGAGTTGCAATAGTCTTGATTTCATGAGGAGTAAGGTTTTGTGCTTCATCTAAAATAAACAATACTTTTTGCAAGCTTCTACCTCTAATGAAAGGTAAAGGCTCGATGATAAGTCTCCCTGTTCCTTTAAGATTATCAATTTTTTGTTTAGCTGTGAAACTTCCATCAATAATAGCACCTAAGTTATCTTCCATACTATTCATGAATGGTCCAATCTTGTCTTTGATATCACCAGGCAAGAATCCTACTTCTCTGTCTCCCATAGAAATGGTTACTCTTGAAAAGAGTACTTGGTCGTATTTTTCTTTTTCTAGTTGTTCTAATCCACAAGCTAGAGAAATAAATGTTTTACCAGTACCGGCTGGTCCTTCGACTGTAACTAGGCTAATATTCGGGTCGAGTAGAGCATCCATTGTAAATGCTTGTTCAGAATTTTTTGCCTTAACACCAAAGGCTGAATTGAAATCTTTTGAAACTAAACTAAGAATACCATTTTTGTATTTTGCCAAAGCTGATTTACTTCCACTTTTCAAAATAAAATTTTGATTTGCAGAAGCACCTTTGATTTGGTGTGATACCGGTATTTTGTTTGCATACAAAGCATCAATTACTTTTGCGGGTACTTCAATAGTTTTTATTTTGTCAGACAGTATATTAATGTCTGAAATAGTTTCATACATAAAATCTTGAGCTGGAACACCTAATGCTTTTGCTTTTAACCTTAGGTTTATGTCTTTTGAAACAATAACAACTTCTCTGTCTTTATGCTCTTCTTTTAAGCAATAGGCGAGATTGATTATTTCCGCGTCAACATTTATGGTCCTAAGGTTTGCATTAATCATTTCATGCACAGGTTTTGCTAGTGCAATTTTAAGTTTACCCATATCTTTACCCAAAGAAATTCCACCATTGAAGATATGATCTCCAGTAATTTCGTCTATTATTCTACAAAACTCCCTGGCGTGGAAGTGTATTGTATCGAGACCCTTTTTAAAAGTATCGATTTCTTCGATCACCTGAATTGGTATTATTACATCATTTTCTTGAAATTTATAAATACAAGAGGAGTCATGTAATATGACGTTAGTATCTAATACAAACATCTTCACGGGATTATTTTTATCCATTTATTTAGTTATTAAAGTTTATTTGTTCTTATCGTACAATTATATCCATCATAAGTCAATCGAGGCAAAATACAGATTTTTAAATAATTTTTTATTGACACTGCCAGCTGATATAGTAAACTTAAGCCAAGACTAATCGTTCTCCTAAAACTTAAAGATATGCCAATCATAGGGAAAATTAATTCTATGCCATACGAATATCGCGTAGAAAACATGAAAGTTGGAGATACTGGCTATCTTCACATAGACGATATTATCGTTACTAAAAAAGCCGTTTTTATAGACCTAATTTCAATGGTGGAATCTTATGAAGATATAAAAGACCTTGAAGAAGTTTCCGACTACATTCCAATTAAAAGAATTGGAAAAGGTTTGACCGGTGATGATTTTGAAATTGATTTTTCAAAATCAGACGATTGTTTTTCCATAATAATGCCTAAAGATACATATCTAGCATTAATGGAAGAAAGTGAAAACCACTTAATCTTTTTTGATTTTAAGATTGGGAAAAATTCTCAAGGTAAAATATTAAATTTACCTTGTAGTAGTATTGACCAATTAAGAAGCGACTTAAAAATAGCTTTAGAAAATGAAGAGTATGAAAAAGCAGCTATGCTAAGAAACAAAATTGATCTTCTTAAAAAAGAAGGTAAATAATTACAACTACAAAAACCTGAATTTATATTCAGGTTTTTTAATTTGGGGACTCCTAAGACCCCTAAATTATCCATGTTGACTTTTAAAGATCTTTATGTTAGTATACAATAAAATAATACTTTAAAAACAAATAAATAATGAGAAAAGTAGAAGAGCAACACACTGTCTTATTGAAGGTTATCTTGAATAAGGTAATAAAAAGTCGATGGGTCGCTAATGACTCAGTCCCACAGGTTTCTAATTTCCTTGGAAATGTAGAATTAACCGAATTCCTCGGTTACAACTTTACGGTTGGAACGCATATAAATTCCAACCACGCGCACTTTTTGATGATTGATAAAACCATCAAAGAAATAAAAAGGGATATATCTCTGAATAAAAAGGAGATAAGACCCCAAATCGTATTTACCATAAAGTTTGGCAAAGATAAAATCGTTGCAAGTTTTAGATCTGGTGGAACCACACCTATCATTTTGAATGAAATGAAAAATCACGAATTTTTCGAGGTTTTCATTGAATTTCAGAAAATTTTAAATCAATTTAATTGATTTAACTAATTTATAAACAGGCCCACTTTTGTGGGTCTTTTTTGTTTACAAGACAGGGGAGTTAAAAATTAACAAAAGTAGTGGTATTGACAATAAACAGCATTATGTCTTATAATAATAAAAAATAAATGTGATTGTTCAATTTTAAAGTTAAATAAAAATGGAGGTAACATATAGAGATGTGGCGGCAGAATTAACCACACGTTATAGAAAGGTTAAAAGAACCTTGAAGAAAGGAGAAAAGCAAAAAGCTTTTCTATCTATTTTAAAATCATTATTTTTCAAATATGGAGAATATTTTGATTTTGATCATAATGAATTCTCTGCATTTAAAAGTGCAGTGATAAACGCCAGAAATAATGGCAAAAAAGCTATCGCCAAAAAAGAAACAATCAAAAAAACAAAAACAAAAGAAAAAGATGAAACTTTAAATGATTTTAAAATCAAAAAAGTTTACCACAGACCACGAGAAGGAGCTGGTCAAATCTTTACACAATGGCAAGTAGAGAACCTGGGTCTAAACCCAGATTCATATTAGTCAAAACAATAAAAACAAAAAGCAGAGAATACTCTGCTTTTTTAATGCAAAAGTTTTCCACAGTTTTTCTAGTTGTTAAACAAAAAAATATATATAATATAAGAATGACAAATTAGTACAATTATTTGACCACAAAATAAACAAAATATTTTTGTGGTTTTTTTATTTTATGCGAAAGGATCCACTTCTAACAGGCGAATATTATCACATATATAATAGGGGGGTTGATAAAAGAGATATTTTTATGAACAAAGGCGATATGAATCGTTTTGTTTTAAGTATTAAGGAGTTTAATACAGTTAGTCCTGTAGGTAGTATTGAGTCTAGTCTTAAAAATAAAACTGAATTTCAGCGTTTTAAAAACGACGACAAACCATTGGTATCTATAGTTTGTTATTGTTTTAATCCAAATCATTTTCATTTTATAATTAAACAAGAAGCAGAAGGCGGTATCTCAGAATTTTACAAACGCTTGCTTGGTGGATATACATTATATTTTAATAAAACTCATAAACGGAGCGGCGCTCTTTTCCAAGGAAAATTTAAATCTAAACTAATAAAAGATGATGCGTATTTTTTAAAAATTAGACCTTACGTAAATACCAATTATTTAATACACGATATTCCTGAAGAAAAAAGTCACTTGGTTCTTTCTAGTTGCCAAGAATATGATACATATAATTTTGACCTAGTCTCAAAAGTGGAAGCTATAAATCTATTGGAGTTTTATGGAAGTAATAAAAATTTTAAAAGTGAATGCTTAAAAGTATCTCAGATGATTCGAGCTGAAAGAGGGCAGGAGTTGGTAAACGAAGATGATTTTATTATTTAAATATATAAACAGGTATTAAAAAAGACCCCTATAAAGAGGTCTCATTTTTTATTAGATTTCAAATCCAGTATCCTTAAACTTCATTAAGGCTATCCAGTTTCTAATTCCCATCATTTTTACCGCACTCCACTTCTTAGGGTCTAGTGCTAAAAAAGTTTTATCGTCTTTAACATAGAAGTAGCTACCGCATTTATCCATACCACAAATCATTTGATAAAATACAACTTTGTCTTTTATTTCAACAACTCTGTAAAGATGAGGGGTATATCCAAATTTACTACCAATATGTTCTGCCTCCTTAACCTTCATTTTTTTAGAAGTAAAACCATGAGCGATATAATAATCTTCTGATTTAGGGCGATGTGCTTTGGCACATTCTTCGCAATACCCTATTCTGGTCATTGTAAACATAATAGAAGTATTTAAGTCAGTTTTTCACAAAATAATTCTAATTGAAACGCTGTCATCTTAGTAACGTTAATCCTTTTTCCAGGAGGAACATTATAATAAGAATAAGCGCAGTCTGTTTTGGCATTGTAAAATATTCTAATATTTTCTCTGCCATAAATTTCATGATCTTCGCATTGAGTATGTAAATACACCCAACCAGCTCTTTCAAGTCTTTCTTTTGTTTTATTCATGGTCTTAGTTTTTAAAGAAGTATATTACCTTAACTATAGCACTAAATTAAAATAACCCAAGGGAAATTTTAGGTGTTCGACACCTAAAAACGACTTTTAAACAGAAATTTTAGGTGTCGAACACCTCCCTGAGTTTAACCCTTATTTTATAACGAATTATTTTTCACTTCTAGCCAATTCTATAGGTGTCGAACACCTATAGAGAAAGGCGGTAGGGGTCGGACCCCTAGAGTTATTTTCTTTACATCATAATTTTGTAAAAATATAATTGTAAAATGAAAAATATAAAAATAATGTTTTCGCCCAAAATATTTAAATGGGCTTTTTGGGTTTTAATAGGTTTCTTTATTATTTTAGTCATTATTAGGTTTTTTAATTTATCAGATGTAGAAAAGACAAATAATCAAGTTTTAAAAATTCATTCAACAAAATTGAATATGAGTGATGTATTGGGCGACAATTTACCACCTGACCCAGGGGTTGCGGCTGATACAACAGTCGAAGGTGTTGATTTTAATAAGAATGGAATTCGTGATGATGTTGAAATAGCTATTTTTAAAGAATATCCAAATTCTGCAAAAACTCGCGCAGTTTTGTTGCAGTATGCACTTGCATTGCAAACGATGACTAATCAGTCATTTATTAATAATGAGATAGCAACAGCTGTCATACAAGAAAAGAGTAGGTCCTATTCTTGTATTGGAGAAATTGTGAAAAGAGATGATAGTAATAAGGTTATTATGGATAATTATTTTGAAGAAACGGACTTATTGCGTTTTTTTGTTGAAAATAAACAATTAAATACTACAGATAGAATAAAGAGTGATAGTGATTTTTATAAAGAAGTAAGAAGTTATGCTGATTTAGGAAAATCTTGTGACATAGATATTTCCGAATTATCAAACTAATAAATAATATTTATATGAAATACACAAAACTCTTTATATTTATTTTGTTTTTGCTCTCTATTAATTTTATTGTTTACGCGCAAGAAAATTGTTTTGAAGATGGATATACAGTTCTTACTATAAACGGTATATTTACCAACCAAAAAGGAGCAGTAGAAAATAGAGATAGTTTAAAAGACCATTTGCCCGCATTTTATAATAATGAAAAAGTTGTTGTGGATTATTTATATAATTCAACACATTTGTCGGGATTTGGAGACCTTGTCGACGTAGTCAGACAGGGTCTTTTTGATTCAAATTCAGACTTCGACCTTGTTGAAATGTTAAATGATGCAAGTGAAAAAGTAAAAACACAAAAAATTCTGGTTGTAGGTCATTCTCAGGGGAATTTTTATGCCAATAATTTTTATGACAAAATAGCTGGGATTGAAGGAGGTGTTCCAAAAGAATCGGTTGGTGTATATGGCGTTGCATCTCCATCGGATAGAGTTGCAGGTGGTGGAAGATATTTAACATCAGATACAGATAGTGTTATTGCTTCACTTGTTGGAAAAGTTAAAAAAATAATGGCCCCCAATACTCATATAAAATTATCAAAAGCAGATGGTAATGGACATAGCTTTTCTGGTGTATATTTAAAATATCGCGGAGACCAAATTGTTTCAGATATTAAATCTTCTTTGAATAATTTAAGTTCAAACCAAATACAAACCTCTGGCAGTTTGTGTATTTCTCCACAGAAAATTTCTTTGGGACATAAAATAAAAAGAGTTGTAGTAGGGGCTGCTGATTTGGTAGTAAAGGGTACGGTTATGGTTGGAGATTTTACTTATAATAAAATTGCAGGGACTTTTAAATCGGTAGCTAGTTTGTTTGGAAATAAAAATAATAAAAATCTTGCCGCCGCAGGCTTGTTTGAAGAAAATACTTTGCCTCAAGAGGAAGTTCAACCAATAATAAATGAAACTCCATCTGAAGAAGTTGTGAATACTACAAACGACCAAACTCTCGTAGAACCTAAACCAATAATATTAAATACTGAGGAAACAAGTATTCCAGTTGTTGTCGACCCTATAATTAATCCTGAGGAGCCGATTGTAATAACTGAAATTCCTCTGATGGTGGAGGCACCGGTTGTTAATAATAATTCTGGAGGAGGCGGCGGCGGAGGCGGCGGTGGCGGGTCCAATACACAAAACACAACAACAGAAGTAGTAGAAGAAGAAGCAGAAGAAACAGAAGAAGCAACAGAAGCAGTAATAGCAGATATAGTTCCCCCTGTTATTACTCTTGTGGGGGAAAGCTCAATAACAATTTATCTTAATGCTCTTTATGTAGATGCAGGCGCAACAGCTCTAGATGACAAGGATGGAGTTGTCGCGGTTGGGACATCTGGAGTTGTGGATACTACTATAGTAGGGTCTTACGTTCTTACGTATACTGCGGTAGATGCTGCAAATAATATTGCAACTTCAACAAGATTTGTGAATGTAATAAACGAAGTAATTGTAGAAACTCCTGCGGTGGATATAGTCGCACCGGTAATTACTTTGTCTGGAGAAAATATTATTAATATAAATCTTAATGATATTTATACGGATGCGGGGGCAACGGCCCTAGATGACAAGGATGGAGTTCTCGCGGTTGTGTTTTCTGGAGTTGTGGATACTACTATAGTAGGGTCTTACGTTCTCACATATACTGCGACGGATACGGCAAATAATATTGCAACTTTAATTCGCACGGTAAATGTAGTAAATAATGCACCGGTGGCATCAACTACTGCCACGCTTTCTTTGCCAAACACTGGAGCGTTTGCGAGTGACGGCCTCGACAATAATCGTGGCAGAAAAAATTTAACTCCATTTACTTTCGAGATAATATATACAGACTCAAACAATGCACCTGCAAAAAATGTAAAACTTCATATTAAAAATACGACAACAGAAATATCTTTGTCAGATTTATCTATGAATAAAATTGTTTCTGGCTCAGATGTTTTAAGTGATGGAATTTATAGTAATGGAGAAATATATACAACTCAAAATACTTTTGATAAAGGCGATTATACTTATTCATTTTCTGCGGATGACCAAAATGGAAACTATACAAAAATTGAAGACATTAACAATTTTAGATTTTCTGCGATTGATTCCACTTATACTTACATTCCTAAATCGTCGTTTGGTATGAATAATGGTGATGGTAAAGACTGGCAAGTTTGGGCATTTAATGGTTCAAATATTTATGACTGGACGGACACTTATGTAAATAATTATTTACGAGAGCAGTTTAAAATTCAGGCTTATTCTGGAGGCTTTTGGTGTAGTCAGTGTTTACAGAGAGGAATATTTAATCATGATCCACAAAAAGGATTTGAAATAGAAGATTTGATAACTTCTAGTCTTGAAAATAATACACAAAACAGAATGAATGGAACAACCTACGATGTAGCTATTCAGTGGGACTCCACAGGCTATACTTATACAATAAGTCATGGCTCTACTAGAGATGCGACAGGGCACACTGATGTAGTGAATATGAATAATGATTTATGGGTAGGATGGGATGGTTCATTTAATAATTTTAAAACCTTCCCCTCTGGTGATTGGCATGGAATAACTTATGCATCTCCAATGGAAAGAACTGGCGGTGGTAGTATGGTGTTGCAACCATATCCTGTTTACAATCTATTAGCTGTTCAATCTCCAGCTCCAGCTCCAGCTCCAGCCCCAGTTTTGAGTTCAGAAAAATCTATAACAGCCTTTAGTTTTGAAAGTTTAAATCCAGCTGTAAATGGATTTATGGATGAAAGTGGTAGTAATATTGAACTAGTTGTGCCTTATGGAACTATAGTTAGTTCACTTGTTCCAACTATTACAATATCTGAAAAGTCATCAATTTTACCTATAAGCACAACGCCACAGGATTTCACAAATCAAATTACTTATATTGTAAAAGCTGAAGACGAAACAACCTCGTCATATATAGTAACAGTATTGATTTCTGAAAATCCAAATCCAACGCCGGACCCAGAGACAACTCCAGATCCTATTGTTCCAGATAATACCGCTCCTACTATTACAAGTTATACTTTGAACGGAACACAAAACAGTATCACAATAAATCCATTAATAAATAATTTAGAAATTGTTTTAAATTCAAATAAAAATGTAAATTGGCTAACTGTAAAAATTGAAAAAGAAAGCGATGCAAGTATATATAAAATACTTCAATCTAATTTAACTACTTGTATTGACGGGACAAAGGTTTGTTCAAAAATTTGGGATGGATTACTTTCTAGTGGGGGATTATTGCAAAGTGGAAATTATAAAATTAGGGTCCACACGAAAGATTCTGCAAATAGAGAGTATGAGGAGTATCTTTCGTCTATAATTTCAATAGATGTAAACAAATTAGATTAAAATTTTAACAAATAAAAAAGACTCTAAATTACTATTTAAATAATTTAGAGTCTTTTTGTTCTATAGGTGTCGAACACCTATAGAATTGGTTAAAAGTGAAAAATAATTCGTTATAAAATAAGGGTTAAACTCAGGGAGGTGTCGAACACCTATAAAAGGGATGCGTTTCGGTAATATTTGCTATTTATTATATTTCGTTATATAATATAAATAAATATATACATTTAAATTTTTTCATGATGAAAAATTATAATGAAGACACAGTTACTATTAAAAAGAGCCATGTCTTTAACGAGCCTGACTTAAGACAAATTTTAAAACCGGGAAAAGAAGTTCAATTTTTTTCAAAATCTATTATAGAAGAAGAAATAATGGAGGAAAAAACCAAATTAATTAAAATAGTTACAGAACAACTTCTTGTTTGTTATGTTCCCGTGTGGATTCTGGATTTTTCACCAGAACAAAAAAATGAACTAATCCTTAAAAGAAAATTAAAAATTGAAGATTTTGAAACAGCTCATATTTCGCATCTTAATGATGTTGATGTGGCAGGTGGATATTTTTAATTTTTAACAACAAAAGCGTTCGAAAGAACGCTTTTTTTTGTGTTTAAAAAATAAAAATCCCCACGCATTAAATTTGCGAGGGGAGTAGATATGGGAGTTTAGATATTACCTTTAGGCTTTTTAAAAATGTTTATTTCAAGGTATTTTTTTAAAATAACGGAAGTAATAGTTCTTTGGCCGGTTAGCACCTTTAGATTTTTTAAAAGCCGCTTTCCTTTTAGAAAAACCAGAGATGAAAGTGAATTTAGGTCTCATAATATAAAGTTTTAGTAAAGATTAATTTGAATTTATAATATACTAAAAAACAAAAATTACAAGATATGATATAATAAAAATATGTTTAACAAACGATTAGTAAGAGTACTCTTAGCATTCTCTGGGGTCATTGTTTTTGGCCTTGTTTTACTTGTTGTGATAGATTCTTTCAAATAAATTAATTTTTTGACCTCCACACCTATATTTTTATTGATTTTTAATCAATTCACCAAGTAGATATTATTTTATGTATTTTATATGTAAATTATAGAAATATATATTATGTAATCATAATAATAAAAATATAGGTGTGGAGGTAGACAAATTCTTAATTTTTGCTATTATACTCCTGTAGCCGTAGAAAGTAGGCAGTGTGCTTTGCACACGAGTCTAAAGTAGAAAGTTAAAAGTTTTAAAGAAAATGCGAATGCATTTACTTTAATACTTTATAAACTTGATAACTTTAAACTAAATAAGTCCTGCCGAGGTCGAACATATTTTACTTTTAGTAAAATATACTACGATATATGGCCCGCAAGGGCTTTTTTTAATGGGTAAGCTGTGATAAGTAAAAAGATTTAATATTTTTTTATTTGAACCGAGCGAACCTATTATATTCTTAAGAATCTTATTTCAAAAAAATAATATGCCAATTACATTAGACAAAAAGAAAGAATTAGTTGCCTCACTTGAGGGAGCTTTAAAAAGTGCAAATTCTGTTGTCTTCGTGAAATTTGATAAATTGCAAGTTGCGGACGTGAATACACTTCGCAGAACTTTACAGGCACAAGAAGTTGGTTACCAAGTAGCAAAGAAAACTTTGCTAAAGCGCGCGCTCGTTACTAATGGTGTCACAGGTGAATTACCTGAGCTTCCAGGACAATTAGCAATCGCATACAGTGCTGACTTACTAGCAGGTGCTCGTGAAGTTTTTGCTTTCCAAAAAACACACAAAGAAAATGTTTCTATTGTAGGTGGAGTTTTTGAAGGGAAATATATGAATGCATCAGAAATGATGTCCATTGCAACTATTCCTCCACTTCAGACTTTACGTGGAATGTTCGTCAATATTATCAATTCACCAATACAAAGATTTGCAGTGGTGCTTGAACAAATAGCGTTAGCTAAATAATTATTAAATAAAGATAGGCGGAGTAAATTATTTTATTTCTGAATGGTCTGGCCGAGCTTCCAAAAGAATTCGGCGAGGAGATCCGAGGACCTGAAGAAAAAATATAATTTATGAAGCTATAAAATTACTATGGAAGAAACAAAAGTAACAGTTCCTGCAAAATTCAAAGACATAGTTTCAAAAGTTGAAGAAATGTCAGTTCTTGAATTGCACGAACTAGTAAAAATTTTAGAAGAAAAATTCGGAGTATCTGCACAAGCATCAGCAGCAGCTGGTCCAGCAGCAGGAGCAGGAGAAGAAGCAGAAGTTAAAAGTGCTTTCACTGTTGAGCTTACAGCCGCAGGAGAACAAAAAATTCAAGTTATGAAAGTAGTTAAAGAAGTTCTTGCTCTTGGTCTTAAAGAAGCAAAGGATTTAGTTGACGGTGCTCCTTCAGTACTTAAAGAAGGTATGAAGAAAGAAGAAGCTGAAGATTTTAAAAAGAAGATTGAAGATGCAGGAGGCAAGGTTACGTTGAAGTAACCTTGAACCGGAGGCCGACGGGACGAGGTGCAAGTAAGTCATTCTACTGAATGAGGGTCGCACACTTTTCTAGCAAGAAAAGATGTGTGACAAGTAACTCTTAAATAATCAATTCTATAATAAATAGCCCCGGCCTTCGGCCGGGGCTATTTATATATTTTCATAATAGTTGAAATGATTTGAAAGATGGCATATAATAACCGAATGGATCCCGTTAGAAGCCGCGGTCACGGTTTGTGCATATCGGGAATATTTAAATAATTAACTAAAATAGCACGTTGTTTTCTTTATTATAAAATAAGGACCGCGACCTGCTTCTAACGGGATGGAAACTCTAGCAAAACTTTTTGGTGGTCAGGCTCGTGTCAGAATAATGCGGCTATTTTTATTAAATGGTAGTAATAATTTTGAAATTGAAGGGGTTGTATCTCGTAGTCGTGTAACAAAATCAAATGTACGTAAAGAAATAAACGCCTTATCTACTATGGGTTTTGTTAAAAGTAAAACAATAACAAAAGAAGGTTCTCGTGGTGCAAAAAAGAAAGTAACTGTTTGGTCTTTAAATACAGGATTTCAATATCTAGGGTCTTTAAGAGATCTACTAATAGACCCAACTCTTTTGCTCCAAGAGGATTTACCTCAAAGATTTAAACAAATTGGTAAAATTAAGCTAATGATAGTATCAGGAGTTTTTATTGGTAACAGTAAAAGCCGTGCAGACTTACTAATAGTAGGGGATAAATTAAAAAAGAATATTTTACAGCAAGTAATAAAAAGTTTAGAAGCTGAGATAGGTAAAGAACTTGATTACGTTGTTCTTGATACAGAAGAATTTAAATATCGTCTAGATATGTACGACAAGTTGGTTTGTGATATTATAGATTTGCCACATGAGAAGCTTATAGACAACGGACAGCTGTCCACCTATATTACAAAAAAATAAATTTAATAAAAATAATCTTGCTTGCAAGGTTATTTTTTATGATGACTCTATAATAGTTATCCACATATATTACAAAAAACTTGATAAAAATGGTATAATAAAATAGTACTTAAAAGGGTCGAATCTTTGTCAGTACTTTATTATTTTATTAAAAGTATATCTATTATATTATGATGTTACAAAATTGGGGAGAAGTTTTCAGCCAATCATTAGTCAGTCTTTGGTACGGATTTATTGGCTTTATACCCGGTCTATTGGGTGCAATAATACTGTTTATAGTTGGTTGGACAGTAGGTTCAATCATTGGTAAGGCAGTACATCAGTTATTTACTATCCTAAAAGTTGATAAGCTTTTTGAAAGCGCTGGTGCAACAGAGTTTATGAACAAGGCAGGACTAAAATTAAACGTTAGTGGATTTCTAGGAGGACTTTCTAAGTGGTTTATAATTGTTGTCTTTTTAATGGCATCACTTCAAATCATCGGATTAACTCAAGTAAATGATTTCCTACGTGAGGCAGTACTATATTACTTACCAAAAGTAATTATTGCTTCTCTAGTTTTGGTTATTGCTACTGTATTGGCTGATGCAATGCAAAAGCTTGTAAGTGCATCTGCACAAGCAGCAAATATTCGCTCAGCAAAAATGCTTGGCTCAATCACACTTTACGCAATTTGGATTTTTGCATTTATTATTGCTTTATCAGAACTAGGAATAGCAACAGCATTTATGCAGATTCTATTTACTGGATTAATAGCAGCTCTTGCTATCGCACTAGGACTAGCATTTGGTCTAGGTGGTAAAGAAGCAGCAAGTCATGCAATAAGTAAAATTTCAAGCGACATGGGTTCAAAATAAGGTTCAAACCTTTTTAAAATAAAAACCTCTCAATTAAGTTTGAGAGGTTTTTATTTTGGTCTATTTATAAACAGAAAAAATACTATAAATTATTAAGGATTGAAGTTGGAGACACGGGCTCATTAATAGGGGACTTTTCCTTACTTAACAAGCTTTATAAAACACCCAAAATATAAGGATAATTACATATTATAAGGCGATAAATATGAGACTTATAAGAAAGCCCAAGAATAGTTGACTTATTTATTTCTTTAGTATAGAATACGAATCACGATGTTAATAAATCAAATTCACCAAAAAACAGGGTTAAAGTAAGACCATTTGGTTTCGCTTTGTCCGCTGTGAAAGGCGGATTTTGTTTTTAGAAACAAAAGAGGAGCATGTGAGTGAGTAATCTCAATCACAATGTCCGAATGAAGTTTCTATGAGGTTAATACCTCCGAGACATCGATATGATATTTGAAAACTGAATGCTGTTCCAACTCACTGTTATCCTTTATTTTAGAGGGTCTTTTCAATCGAGTTGGAAACAGAACGCAATAATAAAAAGATATTAATATTAGAGGAAGCGGTTCCCGAGATATTAATATG
>JAENWX010000014.1 GCA_016649835.1 Minisyncoccota bacterium
ACTCGTGTTGTAAAAGGTGGCCGCCGAATGACATTCGCTGTAGCTATTGCTATTGGTGATAAAAAAGGCTCAGTTGGTTTAGGTACTGGGAAAGGAGGAGATACTGCAATAGCTATCACAAAAGCTCTTCGCCAAGCAAAAAAGAACATGTTCAAGATAAAAACAACAAAAGAAATGTCTATTGCTCATGAAGTTAGTGCTAAATTTGCAAGTTCAAAATTGTCTATAATGCCAAATCACGGAAAAGGATTAGTATCAGGAAGTACCGTTCGCGACATGTTGATTTTAGCTGGTATTAAAAATGTTACTGCAAAACTTCACTCTGGTAGTAAAAATAAATTAAACAATGCTCGTGTTGCCTACAAAGCTCTATATATGCTTAAGGCAGTGCCGGTTGCAATAAAGTCAGTTCCTTTTGTTGCGGATGAAATCAAAAAAGAAGCCAACGAAGAAGTTAAAGAAGAAACTAAAAAAGAAGCCAACGAAGTAGCTAAAGAAGAAGTTAAATAAAATATAATTATATGCAATTAGATACATTAAAAAGAAAGAATCCAAATAAAAAGGCACAACAAGTTGGCCGTGGAGGTATTCGTGGTAAAACATCAGGCCGTGGAGGTAAGGGTCAAACAGCCCGTGCAGGTAACAAACGCCGTCCACAAATTCGTGATATCATAAAGAAAATTCCGAAGCTTAGAGGTTACCGCTTTAGTTCTCCTTCAATAAAACCATCTCCAGTAAACGTAGGAGAATTAAATATTTTTGAAACAGGTGCAGCTGTAAACCCAGCAGTATTGTTTGAAAACAACTTAGTTCGTCGCGTAGGTGGAGTAGTTCCTCATGTTAAAATTCTAAGTAAAGGGGAATTAACAAAAAAACTTATTGTTACTGGATGTACTGTATCTGAAAGTGCTCGCGCAAAGATAGAAAAGGCTGGTGGTAGTGTGGCTAAGTTATAAAGTAGAAAGTAGAAAGTAGAAAGAAAATTAAAACATTCATACTACATACTATATACTGCTTACTACAAATACATGGAAACTATTTTTAATAAAATTAAAGCAATATTTTCAGACAAGACCCTAAGAAACAGGGTTCTGTTTGTACTTGGAGCTCTTATAGTTTTCAGACTTTTGTCTGCTATTCCAATTCCTGGCGTTGATGCTATAAAGCTTCAGAATTTTTTAAGTAATAACCAATTTGTTGGAGTTTTAAATATCTTTTCAGGTGGTGGACTTTCTACTCTTTCTATAATAATGCTTGGAGTTGGTCCATATATTACAGCTTCTATCATAATGCAGCTTTTGACTATTATGTCACCTCGTTTAAAGGCTATGTATCAAGAGGATGGAGAAATAGGCCGCAAAAAATTCTCACAATTTAGTAGAATGATAACTGTTCCTTTGGCAATAATTCAAGGTTTAGCATTGCTAGTTTTATTGAAAAACCAAGGAATTATTACTGATCTTTCCGTATTCGCAATGATTACAAATCTTTCTGTTGTTGTTGCTGGGTCAATGCTTATAATGTGGATTGGTGAATTAGTTTCCGAGTTTGGTATTGGAAACGGTGTTTCACTAATAATCTTTGCAGGTATCGTTGCCGCTATCCCATCTGAAGTTTCACAATTCATTTTCACTTTTGATGTTTCAAATTTACCAGTTTATATATTATTTATAGCTACTGGTTTGTTTATAGTTGCTGGAGTTGTTATTGTTACAGAAGCAGAGCGTCCAATCCCAGTTACTTATGCAAAACAAGTTAGAGGTGACCATGTTTCAGGTGGTACTCAAACATATTTACCACTTCGTGTTAACCAAGCTGGTGTTATTCCAATAATCTTTGCACTTTCTATTTTAATGTTTCCACAATTAATAGGAAATTTCTTAGCAGATTATACAGGAGTACTAAAATCAATTTCAAATGGCTTACTTTGGTTTATACAAAACACATGGTTGTATTCTCTAATGTATTTCATATTTGTATTTTTGTTTACATATTTCTACACAGCTGTTACTTTTGATCCAGAACAAGTTGCTACAAACCTACAAAAGAACGGAGCTTTCGTTCCAGGTATTCGCCCAGGAGAAGCAACTGTAGAATTTATTTCAAAAATACTTAACAGAATAACTACAATGGGCGCAGTCTTCCTAGGTTTGATAGCAGTTATCCCTCTTATCATTAAAGCGATAACAGGCATATCAGCTCTCGCAATCGGAGGTACAGCATTATTGATTGTGGTATCTGTGGTCCTTGATTTAATTAAAAAAGTTGAAGCGCAACTGTCGATGAGAGAATATTAGAATAATTACGAATTAAGAATTAAGAATTAAGAATGAATAATTATAACAAAAATCACAAATAATTTTATTATTTGTGATTTTTGTTATAATGATCATATATGAAAACACAAACATTTATATTTTTTGGAATAGTAGGATCTGGAAAGGGAACTCAAGTTGAACTCTTACAGAAATATTTAATTGAAAATAATATTTCAAACGATGTACTTTTTACATCAACAGGAAATGAATATAGAAAATTAATTACCAGCGATACTTACACAAGCAGTCTCGTTAAAGGAAATTTGGAAAAAGGATTTTTGCAGCCTGATTTTTTGACTATCAGTTTATTTACTGATATTTTAACAAGAGAAATGAAAGAAAATACAACAATTATAGCAGATGGATTTCCCCGCACTATCGCACAGTCAGTATCATTCAATGAAATGATGAAATTTTACAAAAGGAATGAAGTTAAGATTATTTATATTGAACTCGGAAAAGAAGAAGCTACAAAAAGAATGAAGTTGCGAGGGCGAAGTGACGATAACGACGAAGGAATATCTAATCGTTTTGATGAATATTTAAATAACGTTGTACCTTCTATGAACTATTTCAAAGATAAAGATGGTTATACCATTTATAAAATCAACGGGGAGCAATCTATCGAAGATGTTCATAAAGAAATTATTAATTCACTAAATTTAAATTAAATATAGATATGCAAAATAAAGAACCAATAATAATATCTCTTGGAGGATCTACCGTAGTTCCTGATTTACCAAATTCTACTTTTATAAATAATTTTAGAGATCTTATATTAGGTTGGATAAATAAAAACAAAAGATTTTTTATAATAGTAGGTGGTGGAAAAACATGCCGAAGATATCAAGAAGCCTTAAGTAAAACAATAGACGCTACTAATGAAGAATTAGACTGGATAGGAATATATACAACACATCTAAATGCAGAGTTGGTAAAATTGTCATTTAGAGACAAGGCTTTTAAGAACATTATTACTGACCCATCTGTTATTCCTACTATAAAAGAAGATGTTATTATTGGTGCGGGATGGGAGCCAGGTTGCTCTACTGATATGGATGCAGTACTTACTGCTGAAAAATTAGACTCAAAAAAGATAATCAATATTTCAAATATTGATTATATTTATGATACTGACCCAAATATAAATCCTAACGCTAAAAAATTTGAAAATCTAACATGGGATGAATATCGTTCATTAATAAATTCAGAGTGGAAGTCTGGTATGAATACTCCTTTTGACCCCATCGCTTCAAAAAAGGCACAGGAGTTAGGAATAGAAGTTTATTTCATTTCAGGTAGTGATTTAAAAAGTTTAGAAAATTGCATCAACAATCTACCATTTGTCGGGACAACTATAAGATAATTAACAATTAATAATTTTTTAAAATATATGATATTCAACCAGAGCCCCATTGTTTCAAATGAAAATAATTATTCATTTTTAGATAAAATTGTATATTTTTTGGAATATGCTATTGCTGTGATTATTGGATTTGTTTTGTATTCTTTTATCATTTTTTATATTAGTGGAAAAATGGAAGGATTAGGACTAATAATTTTTATTTTTTGGCTATTTTCGGTTTTAAGTTTTGATATAATTGCGGCTCAATATGTTTATAGAAATTCAAAAAAATTAAAATCTCTAGGTGTTAACATAAAAAATACTCCCATGGTTTGGGCTATTGTAGTATTTGCATATCCTTTTATCGGTTTATCTTGGTATTTAGCATGTAGAAGAGCAGATTATAATAAACAGATTTCAAATATTTCATCAAATAATGAAATAGCTACTCCGTCTTCTTCGGAACAAATTTTAAAATAAATTATGTAAAAACCAGTAAGTCACCTTTACTTGTTTTAACACTATCGCGTAAAATAGTAAATATTAGTTTGCTTATATTTACTATTTATTCTAATATCTTTATATATGTCAGTAATAATAAAAACACAAAAACAAATAGATATTATCAGGGAAGGGGGTAAAATACTCGCTAAAGTGTTGGCTAAAACAGCCAAAAAGGCTCAGCCAGGCATTTCTACCTTAGAGCTTGATAAATACGCTCATGACCTAATAAAGGCTGAGGGAGGCATTCCAGCATTCCTTCACTACAAACCAGAAGGAGTTTCTGTGGCTTATCCCGCATCACTATGTGTTTCAGCAAACAATACTATTGTTCATGGTATTCCTAGTAAAAATCAAATTTTAAAAGAAGGAGATATTGTCTCTATTGACCTTGGTGTTAAATACAAGGGTCTTTTTACTGACCATGCTGTAACCGTTGCTGTAGGGAAGATTTCAAAAAAAGATAAACAACTTATAGAAGACACAAGAAAGGCTATGGAAGTTGGTATAGCTGCTGCCCGTCCAGGCAATACAGTAGGTGATATTGGTCACGCTATTGAATCATTTGTAAATAGAAGATATGGAATAGTTCGTGAGCTTTCTGGTCATGGAGTAGGAGTAAAAATTCACGAAGACCCATATATTCCTAATTACGGAAAAGCAGGGAAGGGTCAGAAATTAATTCCAGGAATGATTATTGCAATTGAGCCGATGTTAAATTTAGGCAGTGACCATATTATAAGTATGGATGATCAATATACTATAAAGACCGCTGATGGCTCACGTAGTGCTCACTTTGAACACACTGTTCTTATTACAGACGGAGACCCAGAAATTCTAACAGCTATATAAAACAAACAAAAATCCCCCATAAGGGGGATTTTTTATTACCAATGAGTTTCTTTAAGGTTTCCAGATTTAGGTTCTTCGAACTCTTTTGTTGCTTCGTTGTATGTAGGATATTTCCATTTAGCGAGAGCGATTTTCCATTTTTCTGCTTTCTCGGGGTCTGTTTTTTCTAGCTCGTCCATTTGTCTTTTTAATTCTGGATTATTTGCTAGTCTATCTATTGCTTCCTCTATAAGTTTCTCTTTGCTTTTTACTATACCAAGTTTTTCTAGCAAATGAGCAATTTTACCCTGTTTTTCTTTTTCACTTTCCACTTTTTTAGGCTCAATTGCTACTTCAGGGGACACCCCTGCTGTTTTTAACTCAGGATTTTCAGCAATAGATTTCTCTGCTAATTCCTCGTTATTAATAGATTTTTGTTGTTCATAACCCATATATTTATATAAATTAAATTGATAATACTCTGAATTTTATATTTTCGAAAAATATAAAAGATTAACCATATTTATATTCTAACTGTATAACGTACATAAGTCAACCCCCTTTAATTTAAGCCCAGATTATCTATATATAATTATATGTTATGGTATAATAATTTCTATGGAAGGATTTAATCTAAATAACGCACCAAAATTTAAAACTCCTCAAGAAGAGTTAGAATTTTTACGAGCGCATATTGCTGAAAGAGAAAAAGCACTAAGTGAAAAAGGAAAAGAAATAGGCAAAGAAGAACTTGCTCATGAAGTTATTTCTGAATATCGAAAATTTGAACCAGAGGAAGTAATGCATAAAAATGCTCTTATTAAAAATGAAGATATTGAAAACTTAGTCTTAAGATTAAAGCCCGAACCTCATGATAGAAAAATGGAAGAAATGTTAGGCATATTACTAGATAAAGGGATATTAAATACTTTATCTATTGTTAGCAAAATGAATAATCCTCATTTGGATGATGATTTTCATCGCTTCCTCGTTCAGTATTTATCTAGCACTCATAAGGTTCCAGGATTAAAAGAAGGAACTCCTCTTTTTAAATCTCTCGACATGAAACTTTTTGAAGTTGCGCTTCCTGATGCAACTGATAAAGAAAACGAGAAAAAAGGTTTAAAAGAATTACTTTCTGCAATGGAACAGTTTTATGCAGGTATGCATTCAGTGGGGGAAGGTAGAGAAAATTATAATCGTAATCACTTCACGTTAGAGATTGCATTGGCGGAGGGAACAGATAGTTTTATTTTTTATGCTGCAGTTCCTAGTCATAAGGCAGAATTATTTGAAAAACAATTACTCGGCGTGCACCTAAATGCAAAAGTAACAGAAGTTCCAGATGATTACAATATCTTTTCTGAAAATGCTTATATTTCTGCATCATATGCGAGTCTTGCTCATCACGAAGTTTATCCTATAAAGCTTTATGATACTATAGATCATGACCCTCTTAATATAATCCTTAATGCTTTAACCAAATTAAAAAAACATGGTGAAGGTGCTTCAATCCAGTTTACTATTTGTCCAGAAGATGAAGATATAATTAGAAAATTTCATATTATTCATACAGATGTAAAAGGTGGCATGTCAGTTAGAACTGCTTCTAGTATGACCCGCCAGGTAACAAAAGAATTTAAAAATTTAGCCAGCGAATTATTTTTTGGTGCATCTAAAAAGAAAGAAGAAAAGAAAGTTAATGATAAGGCTGTTGAATATATAGCAGAAAAATTAAAGAGCACAATAATGGCTACAAATATTCGTATTATTTCTTCAGCAGAATCAAAATTACGTTCTGAACAAATTTTATCCGAAATAGAATCATCTTTTAATCAATTTACCGAAGCGGATCGTAATGGAATTAATTTTAACCATCCAAAGGGTACTGATTTAATGAATTTAATTCATAATTTTTCATACAGAACATTTTCTGATGAATATTCTATGCCTTTCAATTTAAAAGAGCTTGCAACTATTTTTCACTTCCCATATGGAGTTGTTTCTTCACAGCTTAAGCAAGCTAAGGCAGGATTTGCTCCAGCACCCATGGAGATGGGTACCGAGGGAATACTTCTTGGAATAAATAGTTTTCGTGGTAAAGATACAGAGATTCGGATGTCTCGTGAAGACAGAATGCGCCATATGTATGTAATCGGCCAAACAGGAACAGGTAAAACAACAATTTTAAAAAATATGATTGCGCAAGATATCGCAAATGGTGATGGATGTTGTTTTATTGACCCACACGGTACTGATATCCAAGACATATTGAGCTATGTTCCAAAAGAGCGTATTGATGATGTTATATACTTTGATCCGGCTTATACAGCACGTCCCATGGGGCTTAATATGCTCGAATATGATAAGCGATACCCAGAACAAAAGACATTCGTAGTAAATGAATTAATGAGTATTTTCAATAAGCTATTCACCAAAGAATCTATGGGCCCAATGTTTGATCAATATTTTAAAAATAGTGCTTTTTTAGCAATGGATAATCCCGACAATCACGCCACCTTGCTTGAAATTACTCGTATATTGGGAAACAAAGAATATCGAGATTCACTTTGTGCTACTTGTCGAAATCCCATTGTAAAAGAATTTTGGGCTAATGCAGAAAAAACAACTGGTGACCAATCTATCGCAAACTTTGTACCGTATATTACTTCTAAATTTGATAACTTTATTTCAAATGATATTATGCGCCCTGTTGTTCTTCAGGAAGTATCCGCTTTTAATTTTCGTGAAATAATGGATAATAAAAAAATTCTTTTAGTTAATCTTTCAAAAGGACGACTAGGAGAAGTAAATGCTAACCTGATAGGGTTGCTTCTTGTTGGTAAAATTCAGATGGCCGCACTATCTCGTGTAGATATGTATGGACAAAAAATGAACGACTTTTATCTTTACATAGATGAATTCCAGAATGTCACGACAGATTCTATTGCATCAATTCTTTCTGAGGCTAGAAAATATCGTTTGTCACTAACAATTGCTCACCAATACATTTCACAGCTAGAAGAAAATATAAAAAATGCTGTATTTGGAAACGTAGGTTCAATGGCTGTATATCGTGTGAGTACTGAAGACGCAAATACCCTGGAACAAAAATTTAAACCAATATTTACTGCATCAGATATTATGAAATTAGATAATTTTAATTCCTATGTCAGTATGCTTGTAAATGGCACACCCACAAAACCGTTTAGTATGACTTCACACTGGAGCCTAACACCAAAAGGAAACACAGAAATTGTGGAAAACATAAAACAACTATCTTATCTAAAATATGGACGTCCCCGAGAAGAAGTCGAAGAAGAAATAATGGCAAAATACAGATCTAAATAAAATTTAATAAACAAATAAGACCTAAATTTATTTAGGTCTTATTTGTTTAGAGCTCACTTTTCTGATACAATACCTTTATTATTCAATAAAAAACTAAAATTATATGGAAGTATCACATGAAAAATCACTTATTATTATAAAGCCAGATGCAGTTCAAAGAAATTTAATCGGCGAAATAATAAGTCGCATAGAAAGAAAAGGTCTTAAAATAATAGGCATGAAAATGGTGAGCATAAACGATGCCCTATTGGATGAACATTATTCTCATATTAAAGATAAGCCATTTTTCCCAGGAATCCGTGATTTTATGAAATCATGCCCAGTTGTTGTTATTGCCGTTGATGGTATTAATACAGTATCCGCATTACGTCTTCTAGTTGGAGCTACAAAGGCATGGGAAGCAGATGCAGGAACTATAAGAGGAGATTATTCACTATCTACTCAATCAAACATAGTACATGCTTCAGACTCAGTAGAAAACGGAGAAGTTGAAGTTGCACGTTTCTTTGATTTACCTGAACTGTTTACTTATAAAAAAATCGATACAGATTTCATTTACGCAGAACATAAAAAATAATAAATGAAAAACTCTTCCTCGGGAAGAGTTTTTTATTTATAAATATGTTTTAATCCTTAATTTGAAAAAGTGTCAAAAGTGTGTTCTTTTTTAAAAAGGGCTTGCATAGGACCGCTACGTGAGTATACTTAAAGTAGGATTATTTGAAATGTGTTACCTAGAACGATATTTTAGGGGATAGAGAGTTTTGGTGAAGAACTGTATACAAAATTATGTTAACAAATTTTTATCATCCTTAATCCCACTTAGCTTTATGCTATGGTAATACGGTGTTCGATAGTCCTAATAAAGAATTCTTTCATTAATTTGAAAGGATTTTTTATTACCCAAAATTGATATCGTCGTATTTTAAAATAATATAATGTTCTGTTTCTCTTTTTACTCATCTAAGGTATAATACTGGAATGGTAAATGAAAATAAATTAAAAATCACATTTTGTTCTGGAGCAGGAACTGTTACCGGAGCTAATTTTTTATTGGAGGGGAACGAAAAGAAATTTCTAATTGACTGCGGTTTAATTCAAGGAGAAAAACTTGCAGATGATATGAACTGGATTCCTTTTCCATATGACGCTTCTGCTATTGATATTCTTTTTATTACACATGCTCACATTGACCACATAGGAAGAATTCCAAAGCTTATAAGCGAAGGATTTAAAGGAAGAATTATTTCTTCTATTCCTACAAAAGACATTGCCGAGGTCATGCTTGCAGACACAGCGCATATTTTATCTCGAGATATTGAACACGAGCTAGATAAAATTTATACAGCAGACAACATAAAGAAAGCAATGAGTCTATGGGAAACACTTGAGTATAGTCAAAAATTAAACGTAGACCATGGCTTTCAGTTTTCTTTTAAAGACGCAGGGCATATTCTTGGCTCTGCTATGTTGGAAATATTTTATAACGACAAAAAAATTGTATTTACTGGAGACTTGGGTAATTCACCATCACCATTACTTCCAGATACAGAAGATCTTAAGGGGGTAGATTATATGGTAATGGAATCATGCTACGGTGATCGTAATCATGAAAAACGCCAAGAAAGAAAAATCAAACTAGCAGAGGTAATGAATGATAATTACAACAGAAAGGGAACTCTGATTATCCCTACTTTTTCTCTAGAGCGCACACAAGAGTTACTTTACGAGATGGATACAATGGTAAACAATAAAATTATACCCGTAATGCCAGTATTTTTGGATTCTCCTCTTTCTATTAAACTAACTGATGTTTACTTAAAGTTTGATAAATATTTTAATAAAACAGCCCAAGATATAATTAAAGGAGGTGGTAGTATTTTTACCTTCCCAGGCCTTAAAGAGACAGTAGAAACAGATGAATCAAAAGCTATACTACATGTACTTGGACCAAAAATAATTATAGCTGGAAGTGGAATGTCCAATGGTGGCCGTATTCTTCACCATGAAATAAATTATCTTCCAAATGCAAACAATACTATATTACTTACTGGATATCAGTCGTTCGGAACGCTCGGACGTCTAATCTATGATGGAGCTAAAAAAGTACATATAATGGGTCAAGAAATTAAAATACGAGCTAAAGTTGCACTAATAAGTGGTTACTCTGGACATAAAGATTCTGACCGCCTAGTAGAATTTGTTGAAAAAACAGCCCCTACTCTTAAAAAAGTATTCGTTGTTATGGGTGAACCAAAATCTTCAATGTTTTTAGCCCAGAAGCTTAGAGACAATCTGGGAGTGAAAGCATTTACCCCAATAGCTGGAGAGTCCGTAACTATTGATTGCTAATTGTATTTGCCATAAGTCCGACTTATGGCTGGAATAGAGAGCTAAAACAAAAAAAACACCCCGATGTACATCGGGGTGTTTTTTTATTTTGATTATATACTTTTAACTATTCTAGCGAATGTTTCTGGATTTTTCTGTGCTAAGTCAGAAAGGATTTTTCGGTCTACCATAATATTCTTCTTTTTAAGTCCGTCTATAAATTTACTGTATGAAATTCCAAGAGGACGAACAGCGGCATTGATACGTGTAGTCCATAGACTTCTTGCATCAGCTTTCTTGTCTTTACGGTGAGCAAATGAATAATTACCTGCATGCTTCAAAGCTTCTTTAGCTTGTGCTACTTTTGTACTGCGTCCGAAACGGAAGCCTTTAGTTTGCGCAAGTATATTCTTACGACGCTTGTGTTTTATTGTTCCTCTTTTTACTCTTGTCATATGATTAGTTTCCAGTGACTAGTTTCTAGTTTCTAGGAAGTTATTAATTTTTTTGTAATTTAATTCTTAATTCTTAATTCGTAATTATTAATTACTATTAAGCGTTTGGTAAGTAAGTTCTGATAGTTTTGTTTGAAAAACTTTGTATGTTCATCTTTCTTCCTGCTAATTGCTTTGTTCGTGATTGCTTTGCATTAAAATGATTAAAGCCAGGCGCACGAGATAAAATTTTGCCGTTCTTTGTAACTTTTAAACGTTTTGTTAATGATTTATTTGTTTTAATACTCATCCCGTTAGAAGCAGGTCGCGGTTAATTATTTAACCTGCTTGAATTATTTTTTATTTCGACTTAATTAATATTTGATACCTTATCGTTAGTTACTGCAACCGCGGCTTCTAACGAGACTTATAAACTTACTCTATAGTTTTTGATATTGGAGGGTTTATAACTCCTCTATCTTTTTCTATTGTAATGGTTGGACCTTTTGGACCCTTTTTATAATCTTCTGCTATTTTATAATTCTCTGTTATAAGGTGAAGTACACGATTTAAACGTTCTCTTAGAAATGGATCTGGCATATATTTGGAACGCCCAGATAAGAATAGTTCTACTTTGATACGATGACCTTCTTTTAGCCATTCTGAAGCTTTTCTTGCCTTTAGAGCGAGGTCACTATCACCAGTACCAATCTTTATTTGAATAGCTTTGGTTTCTGTTGTTTTTGCTCCTGCTTTGGCTTTCTTTAACTTCTTATTTTGTTCGTATTTGTACTTACCATATTCTGCTATTTTAGCTATTGGAGGCTTAGTATTGGGAGATATTTCAATTAAATCAAGGCCTTGTTCTGTGGCCAAAGCTAAAGCTTCTTTAATACTCAAAACGCCAAGATTAACTCCTTCGTTAGAGAGTACGCGAACCTCTGAAGCTCTTATTTGATTGTTGATTCTTTCTCTCAATTTATGTGTCCGATAGAAATAAAATAGATTACCTACCTAAAAGGAATATTATCATATATATGATAATATGGCAATATGTAACGCTGTATAAAAAGGAAACTTAGTTTAAGGTTATATTTTCTCAATATTAAGGCCAAATAAATAAAATGAATGAAAAATTAAAAATAGTATACAAAAAATGTGGACAAACCCCTCTTGATTGTATAAATGAAATAAAAAAGGAAAATAAAGAGTTGTTACACTTGCCTTTAACATATGCGGGGCGCTTAGACCCTTTGGCTCGGGGTGTTTTAATTATTTTAATAGGTGACGAGTGTTTAAAAAAAGATGAATATTTAAAACTCGGAAAAGTTTACGAAACTACAATTATATTTGGATTTGAAACTGATACTTATGACTTAATGGGGATGGTAAATAAAAAAATCACTCCGTCTATACCAACGAAAGAATCGTTTGATTTTTCAGGTCCTCGCCCGCCCGACCCAAGGTTCGTTCGGGCGGGGACGAGGGTAAACGAGGAGCCAGACCATAAAAATTGGCCCACTGACTTCGTTCTTCTAAAAGCGAAAACAAAAGAAGTATTTGAAACGGTCTGGCCGAGCTTCCTAAAGAATTTAGCGAGGAGACCCGAGGACCTTTCAAATATTTCTTTTGGTGAAGCTTTAAATAAAATTCTTCCACAATTTATTGGCCGTTTCAAACAGTCATACCCACCTTATTCTTCAAGAACAGTAAATGGTAAGCCTCTTTATAAATGGGCGCGCGAAGGAAAGCTCGATGAGATTACTATTCCCGCACACGATGTTTTTGTAGAAAATATAGAAGTTCTCAGAGAAGGATTTCTTTCTGGTGAAAATTTTTTACGAAAAATTAAAAAAGACATAGCTCTCGTGGGCGGTGATTTTCGGCAGAAAGAAATTATTGATTTATGGGAAAAAACTTTAAAAGATAAAAAGGCCGAACAATACAAAACAATCACATTAAAAATATCTTGTGGTAGTGGTGTATATGTGAGGGGAATAGCTCATGAGCTAGGCATGTCTCTAGGTGTCCCTGCTATAGCTCTTGATATAATAAGAACAAAAATTGGAGAATACGAGATTAATTAAGAATTATAAAATTATAAATCTATACTCATTTGTTACGATCGTATAAAATGAGTATAATAATTAAATGCAAACAGTAAAAGAAATATTGTCCATTGTAAGTAGTTATCCTGGTGGGTATGGATTAATTTATAATGCAATTTATAAAAATAAAGATATAAATATTAAAGAGCAATCCTTTCGAAATACTTTATCCAGAATGAAGAAAAAAGGCTTAATATCTAATAATACGGGTATTTGGTCTATTACAAAAGAAGGAGAGGAATTATTAAAAGAAAAAAAATCTTCAATAATGAAATTTTCTCCAAATTATAAAATAAATAAAAAAGAACCAAAATCAATAATTGTAGTATTTGATATTCCAGAAAAAAAGAGATTATATCGTGATTGGTTGAGAAATGAATTGATTGGTTTAGGGTTTGAGCTTGTTCAGAAGAGTGTGTGGTTTGGCCCATCGTTACCTAAAGAATTCGTTTTATATTTAAATGAACGTAAAATTATAAAACACATAAGATTCTTTAAGGCTTCAGAAAAAGACTTAATTTAAAAATTAAATTTTATTTATATCCTTATACTCATTTTATACGATCGTAAGAAATGAGTATAAGGATATTTTATTTAAATATTTTAAAAAATTAAGATATTATTTAAAATATTTAGTAAATTAGCTTTTTAACTTCCTCAAAAAGTTCATCAATTCTCTCTTTTGTTTTTGCTTCACCAATAAGTCTTATTATAGGCTCAGTATTAGAAGGGCGTAAGTGAATCCAAGAACCATCAGAAAAGTCTAAACGAAGTCCATCGGATTCATTTATAAAAGTTCCCTTAAAATATTTTTTCATTTTTGCGTATACATCATCAAGTTTACTTTCTAACGGAAGCTTGTCCTTTCTAACTTCGTATTTAGGTAAGGAATCAACACACTCACTTATAGTTTGGTTTCTTTCAGCTAATAATTCTAAAATTAAAGCTAAACTCACAAAACTATCACGGGCCATATTAATAGCAGGGTATATTACTCCACCGCCACCCTCACCACCAATAATTGCATTATTTTCTATAATTCCCGCTACTACATTTGCTTCGCCTACTTTTGTTCGTATACACTGTCCACCATATTTTAGAGCAACATCATTATTCATTTGAGATGTGGACATGTTGATTACAATTTTGTTGTTTAGGTTTTTTGAAAGCACAGCCCCTACTCCTAGGGTTAGTGTGTATTCTTCGGATATTACATTGCCTTTTTCGTTTATAACCACAAGTCTGTCTGCGTCAGGGTCATGAGCAAAACCAATATCACATTTATTTTCTTTTACAAGATTTGCAATTTCTTCCAAATTTTCTTTTAAAGGTTCTGGTTTGTGTGCAAATTTACCATTTGGAATATTATTTAAAGGAATAAGTTCTACTCCTAGTTTCTCAAATAAATATGGGTCAAGAACACAAGCAGATGCATTTATCATATCAACTGCCACTTTAAATTTTTGAGATTTTATTTTTTCAACATTTATATTTTTAAGAATTTGATTAGCATGGTCCTCAGTAAAATTTAGATGAGAGCTTACTGTTGTGGGTATATCTATACAAGTGGGTGAGCCAAATAAGGCAATTTTATAACTGTTAAATAATGAAGTAAAAGAGAATTTTTTGTTTTTAACTATTTCATCATAATTTAATTTTATTTTTTCAACTTCAGCTTCATTTGCAAAAAGTGCTTTATTTGTAACAAACTTAAAGCCATTATATTCTCTTGGATTGTGGCTTGCGGTTATTATGATTGCTCCATCGTATTTGTTTTTATTAACAGCAAACAAAACTGTGGGAGTAGGAAGAATATCTCCATCTACATAGTGTACTCCTAGACAGAATAGTGTTTTTATTATTGTTTCTTTTATTTTGGTTCCACTTTCTCGGCCATCACGCCCAATAAGAATAGTTGGATTATCATTAGTATTTTCTCTTACAAATTTTATAAATGCTTTTGTGTAATTTTCTACGATTCCATTATTTAAGCTTTTACCCCAGATACCTCTGTATCCGGAAACTGTAAGGTTTGGTTGATTTCGCATAACTATATTTTATCATAAAAATGGGTTTAAGCTATAATTTTTAAACCATTTTAATTAAAAGTTAGTAACACAATAGTCTTGTAATACATAATTTAACTTTGGTATAATATAAGAGCATAAGTTTTATGTGTCGAATTATTAATTTAATAGCAAGTAAAATAATGAAAAATTTACACGCAATTGCATTTATCTTAGTTATAATAGGAGGTTTTAATTGGCTATTGGTTGGTTTAATAGGCTGGGATGTAGGAAGTCTTTTGGGAGGGCAGGGGGCTTTTTTCTCAAAGGTAATATATATTTTAGTTGGACTGTCAGCTTTGTATTTGGTATTTACTAATAAAAGTGATGTAAAAGCAGCTGAACCTATGAGTGCTCCAAGTAATCCACCTAGCACACCTATGTAATTTAGGTATTAAAAAACCCTCCTTAACAATAGGAGGGTTTTGTTTTTTATGCAAAGAATTTTAAAAATCCTTCATCAATTTGTCTGTCCACTCAACTTTCTTTAAATTTCCAATGTGGAAATTTATTTGATAAGGGTGATGAACTGTGTAAATATAACGTTTCCACAAAGTAGTCTCGTCATAATTTTTGGTTGTCAGTTGATTGAATTCTTCTTTTGAAGAAAATCGAATGCTTACAGATTCAATTCCTTTTTTGTAGTCAAAAAGAATTCCGGATTTATCATAAATAACCAGTTCTTTTTTTTCTTGAAATTCTTTTTTAAATCCCAATAATTTTAAAAACCAATTACTATCTGGAATTGATTTATTTTTTGTAAGATAACCAATTACAACTTTGGTAATTTTTTTTGTTTCTACAATTTTTGACAGTAATAATGTATTACCGTCTATGTTAGTAAAAACAGGGTCCTGCACGAAAATTTCCCGACTTCTTTTCATTTTTTAGTTTTAAGTTATTTTTTATATTGTAGCATGTTTGTATTGTTTTGTCTATTAAGAAATAATTAATAAAAATAAAAACCCTGTGTATACAGGGCTTTGTTTGTTTCAGTAATATTATTTTAATAATACTTTTGGGATTTTTTGAAGAGGGACAGTATATGAATACCTATATTCAATTTTTGTTTTTGTTCTATCTCCTCTCATTTTTTTTGCAAGGTTGTTTCTCAGCCGAAAAATTTCAGGGTTATGGTAATAATCTACTACCGATGGCCCAATTAGAGCAACTAAGAAACCGAAAAGATGATCTTCTATTTCTACTTGGTTGTCTTTATTTTTTAATTCAAACTGAAAAAGATTTCTATGATGAAACCTTTTTTTTGTTTCATCGTCAGGATCTTTTTCCTTGTGAAAATCACCTAAATTTGTTCCTAAAACCAATTTAAAATTGAATTCAACTCTGTTGAATTCAATTTTACCCTTGTATTCAAGTCCTTCATTGACCTGGTATACTAAAATTGTTACTCTCTTCATTTATATATTTTTGAACGTTTATTTTTTATTATATTATCATAAATTGGGGGAAAGTCAATGGGGCGGGCGAGGAAGGGATTATTTATTAATTGTTGGAAACAAGACAAACCAGTAGGTCATTTAACTAAATGAGCAGTTGGCTTGCTCATCTCCACATTTAAAAAACACCTATAAATAGGTGTTTTTTAAATGTGTTCACCTGGTCGCTAAATTTTGTTATGTGACATTAGAAAATTTATAGATTAAATCAAAAGGGTAATTTTTAATATGGCCTTGTTGTATTGCGTCCAAGTTTATATATTTATGAATATAAAATAGAAAAATTAAAGTTAAAATTGAACACGTAATAAAAAGTATATACTTTTTATTTTTAATAAATATTTTAAAATATATATATAAAGAAAATATAAAAATAATAGAATATATAAAATTATAAATTTTATATATTGGTTTTAAGGTTAAAATTCCCGCAGATCCTGTAATATCAGAATCAAAATATTCATATCCTAAATATTTACAAGGTGATTCATCAAATGATAAATTATAAAGAGAGGTCCAACCAGCCGCTAATTCATATTTTTTATCAAGACCAACAACAGTACATTGTTTCAATGTGTCATTTTTAATTAATACTCGAGTTGCATAATTGGCAGCGTTAACATTTGAAAATTGAGATAACAGTATAAATAATATTGTTGTAAACATTAAAATTTTATTTTTCATATTATTATTTTATCATTTTGTAATAAATTATAAAAGAGTAGAAATGTAGATGTTTTTTTATAAAACCAAAACACGGAAAAGGTTTTCGATTCCCGCACGAATAGCGGGACCGTGAGTACACTTATCTGTCACAAGTATTTTTCTACTGAAAAATCTCGCGACATTGATTCAACAGAATCACCCCATGGGTCAATCAGCAGATTGACTTACGTGCGACTCGCATTTATTTAGATTCCCAAACGCGGGAACGCGAGTACGCTTATCGAACCTTACAGGTTCAGTACACCTTTTCCATTCGTGAGTACACTCATATGGAAAAGGTTTTCGATTCCTGCACGCAGTGTGCGCAGGCACACTGCTCATCTCCACATATGAAAAAATCCCTCACAAAAAAGTGAGGGATTTTTTCATATGTGGAGATGGCGGGAATCGAACCCGCGTGCAAAGAGAACTCTTATAGAAGTCTACATGTTTAGTGTGTCCATTGTGTTTAACTATTTATCCTAGAGGACATACAAGAAAGATAAATAACGAGCTTTTAATTGTCGGATTTTACATCAAGCGGTTGTAAAATCTTAACCAGATAAATTATGCCCACTCTTTACATCTGATGTCAAAAGAGCAGACACCCGCTAGGCCTAATTAGGCGTATGCGGGAGCAAAATGACCGAATGCAAAAGCATAAGGTGATTTTACTGAAGCGACTTTGTTTGCACTTAGTCTTTTCCAAGAAGTTTTAAAAGATTCCTGAGTACTTTACATGCATATATAAGAGGATTCACCTTGTCGAAGCCGATCATCCCCCTGTGAAATTTTTAAAAAAAATTTCAATTAATAATTACTGATTACCAATGACTAATTAAGAATTCAAAATTAGTAATCAGTAATTGTTAATTATTAATTAATCTTATACTCTCTTCTTATTTCTCTATCGACATCACGTTTTTTGATTGTTTCTCTTTTATCAAAAACTTTTTTACCTCGTGCGACAGCAACAGATACTTTAATGTAACGTCCTTTACTATACAATGAAATAGGAATAAGAGTCAAGCCTTTAATGTCATCCTTTTCTGCCAGTTTCTTTATTTCTTTTTTAGATAAAAGAAGTCTTCGATTTCTGTCTGGATTGTATCCGGGGTCAATATTATGCGCCTGATATGGTGGTATATGCATTCCTATTATAAAGGCTTCTCCACCACGCACTATACAAAAAGCCGCAGTGATACTTCCTTGTCCACTTTTTATCCCCTTCACCTCAAACCCAGAAAGCTCGATACCTGCTTCAAAGGTATCTTCTATTGTGTAATTAAAGTGTGCTTTTCTATTGTCTATATATGTAGCCACGTGTATATTCTAACATACTATTATAAAATATGGTTTTAAATCAATAATATTTTGTACATTTTCAATTAAGTAGTATTCAGTGACACAAACTCTGCACCTGCAGAGTTTGTGTCACTGAGTATTTTAATATTACTTCTAATTTTTCAAAAAACATATTTAGTGCGCGATAGCGCACGGAATATGTTTTTTACTTTCTACACTCGGTAAAAGTTAGCAAATAATGGTTAAAATAGGCTAAAAAATCACCAATTTATCATGTTTGAAAAAAGTCTACTACAGGGTATAATGCAAAGTAATATGTCTCCCGTTAGAGATGTGTTTGTTATTTTTCTAACGAAACAGACAATATATTTTGAGGATTAAAATAGTAATTATAATTAATTAAGATATGTCCCATTTAATGAGGGACTATCTCTAACGGGATGGATAATAATATAAAAGACAAAAAACAAGAAACACCAAAAACACCAAATCTTATGAATCAAATAATGATAGCAATATTAATATTCATGAGTATTACAATCGCGTATACTTACCTGTCAAAATCACCAGAAGAAATTAAAACTCTCTCCATTTCAGAAGTAGCAAAAGGTATTACTTCTCAAACAATAGAAAAAATAGAAGTTGCTGGAAGTGAAGTCAATGTTACTTTTAAGGACGGCACAAAAGGTATGGCAAAAAAAGAAGTAGAGAGTTCTCTAACAGAGACACTTTTTAATTACGGATTAACCCCCTTGGAACTTTCATCTACTCCAATTGAAATAAAAAATGAATCAGGATTTGGATATTGGCTTTTGACAGTGTTGCCATTTCTTATTCCACTATTAATTATTGGTTTCTTTGTATGGATGCTTACAAGACAAGTAAAAGGAGCAGGTATGCAAGCATTTACTTTTGGACAGTCAAAAGCTCGTATCACAGACCCAAATGATAAAAACAGTAGAGTTACATTTAAAGATGTTGCAGGTTCAAAAGAAGCAAAAGAAGAATTAAAAGAAATTGTAGATTTCTTAAAAAATCCTAAAAAGTTTTTGGACATTGGTGCTCGCATTCCAAAAGGAGTTATTCTTACTGGAGCTCCAGGAACAGGAAAGACACTACTTGCTCGTGCTGTAGCAGGGGAAGCATCAGTTCCATTTTTCCACTTGTCAGGAAGTGAGTTTGTGGAAATGTTCGTAGGAGTTGGAGCCTCTCGTGTTCGTGATTTATTTAAAATGGCCAAGAAAGCAGCACCATCAATAGTCTTCATAGATGAGATAGATGCAGTCGGACGTGTTCGTGGAACAGGAGCTGTCTCTTATACACATCTGACGCTGCCGAC
>JAENWX010000043.1 GCA_016649835.1 Minisyncoccota bacterium
AAACGGAAGTTAACGTACGTTAGCGTAAATTTATCAAACGGGTAGTGGAATAAGGCATAGGGAAATTTTACAGCTCTTTTCTTATCCCTGCTGTGGATCTCTGGCTAGTTATTAGTAGTAAAATTTTTAAAAACCTATATATCAAGCAGTTATAAAAACACCCTGCCGCCGGAATATTTTTTGCCTTTTTCTTTTCCTTTTTCCGTTCCAGCAGCTGCAGAGTACTTTTATGTGGTTTTTGTGAAGAAGTGTTAAGCTTTTAAAATGTGAAAGGGTTTAGAAAACTATTTTGTAATGGAGAGAAGAGATGTAATAATTTTTGAAGAAAGGAGGCAGCAGAACAAAAGTTCACTACCTCTTATACTTTATAATCAGTATGTTATAAACGAAAACCAACAAAAATGCGAAGCCTCGGGGAAAGGAAATGGTTTCTTTTTTTTTTCCCTTTTTTTGTCATGCTTTATGAGGGTTTTCAACATATTAACTGCCTTATTATTCTTAATTATAAGAAGATTATAAGAATATTCTATTATAGACAAGCGGAGAAGCACGAAGAATAATGTGTTTGCGACACTCAATTCCAACAAAAATGCGAAGGTGAAAGAGCGAAACCCAACAAAAATGCGAAGCAATTCCAACAAAAATGCGAAGCAATTCCAACAAAAATGCGAAGTTCTCTTTAAATTCCAACACCAGCTGTTGTATTTGTTGGAAAATACTATATTTGTGTATGGAAAATAAACTGATTCTAAGACAGACAAACAAGGTAACTAATGCCAGGTATGACTTTACAGCCCTTGAAAAAGATGTAATGTATCTTATAAATAGAGAGTTACAAAAGTATCAGAAAGAGGGTGATATTGAGAAAAACCTCTTTGAGGAGTTTAAGGTTGTTATTTCCATAAAGGAACTTGCAGGCACAAGGCACCACAGAGAGGTACTGGATGCCATAGAGAACATGGCTAAACAAGTTGTGAAGTTTGAATACACTACCGATGGGAAGGATCGTCATTTACTTGGGACTCCTCTTATTCACTGGTTCCATCATAAATATGGAACAAGCACAGTGGAGTTATGGGTCCCGTATAATGCCCTGAAGTTTATGCTTAATACTGCCAGTGGGTTTACTCTGTATAACCACTATATAGCACTAGGCCTTAAGTCAAAGTACGCTAAACGTCTATATGACCTATGTTGTGAATATAAGGATACTGGTGGTTTTGCTATGTCGGTTGCAAAATTTCGGGCTATGTTTATGTTAGAAAAGCAATACTCAGATATTTCTGCATTAAGACAAAGAGTCCTGGACCCGGCCAGGGAAGAACTCAGATCAGATGCCGATGTGTGGTTTGATTATTCCATTACAAAAAAAGACAGTCGTTCCTTTAATCAGATGGCCTTCAAGGTTTATAGTAACCATAATAAGGACACGGCAGCTGATAAAGGGGTGTATAATAAGGTTTGGGGATTCCTAACAATCTCTTTCCCCTCCCAGGTAGATGATAAGGCAAAGGTTATTGCAGACACACTACTTAACCATGGAACGATCATGGAGGCCTGGAGGAAGTTTGAAAGGATTGCCCAGGGGTGTGAGGCTAAGGAAATGACCAAAAAGCATGTTGTCAATACAACAATCAAGATACTACGGGAAGATTTCAATATAAAGAAGTAGCCCTAGTCCTTAGGGACACAGGTTGAGCTGAAAAACCTTTCTTCAAATTCTTCAAATGTAAATTCCTCCTCAAACCACGAGAACTGCCAGTTACTTCTATCCAATCCGGCAGTATCAAGAATAATCATAGTATAGCCTTTTCCGGCCAGCAATCATAAAAAAAAATAACTTCAAACGAAAGGTAAATAATCGTTTCCAAAACCACTAAATATTTTATCAATAAAATATAATAATATAATAATAAAATAATAACATAATATAATATTAAAATAATATAATAATATTTAATGTAAATAATATAATAATAAATAAATATTTAATGTAAATATAAAAATAATAAAATAATATATATATTTGAAGAAAAAACAGTAAAATGAAAATAATATCTTTAGTTAACCACAAGGGGGGCGTCGGTAAAACGACAAGCGCAGTTAATATAGCTGCAGGACTTTGTGAAAATGGGTTTAAAGTTCTACTTGTCGATGCCGACGCCCAGGCAAACCTTACAAAAGGACTTGGCATTCTTGAACAAAAAGAAGGGCTTTATAAATCTTTTGTAAAAGGGAGCAAATTACCAATAATAAGGATAAATAATAAAATGGATATAGTTCCAAATTCTATTGAATTTGCGGGAGTGGAGTTGGAGATTTCAAGCCGATTGGCCAGAGAAACGATTTTAAAAAAGCTGTTAGAAGGAATAAGTAAAGAATATGACTATATAATAATTGACTGTCCTCCTTCGCTTGGACTTGTAACTATAAATGCGCTGGTAGCTGCAGAAGATGTATTGATTCCTGTTGAAGCTGAATATTACGCCTATGTGGGGATAAACTCAATTGTGGGAATTATAAATGAAGTTAGGCAGCAGTTTAATAAGCAGTTGCGCATTAAGGGCGTTTTTTATACAAAATACAACGAAAAACGTGTGCTAACAAAAGAAATTAAAAGCATGTTAATGAAATATTTTGGTGAAACCATGATGCAAACAAAGATCAGGATGAACGTAGCCTTGGCGGAGGCTCAGCTGAGCGGGAAAGATATTTTTGAGTATAATGCTGAAAGCAATGGAGCAAAGGATTATAGAGCGCTTGTAAATGAAATTCTTAAAAAATAAAATATGGCAAAAAAGTTAAACGTAGGTAGACTTGAACAAGAGTCCTCAAATCTTACAAATCTTAACAGCGTGCTTGGAGAGAGAAAGAAAGAGGAGAAGTATCATACAAGGTCATTTTTAATAAGCGACACCGATAATTTCTTCATCGATAATTATGCAAGGATAACGGCTGCTGAAAACCTGTCACGGTTTACGACAAAAAATGCGATTGAAGAAGCAATAGCCTTACTAAGAGAAGCGCATCCTGAGATGGTTGAAAAAATTAGCAAGCGGTTAAAGGAATGACTAAATTAGTCCTTAAACGAAGAGGCTTTTGACTTTTCAGCGGCTAAACTTTCGATGTGGGCAAGCTGATTTCTCAAGGTACAGGGCATTTCATTGTAACTCTAAAAGCCCCTTAAAAAGGCCCCTAAGCGATGCGATTAAATTTCTAAGGGAATGTAACCCGGAAATAAAGATAGATTAAGAGAAGCTCCTGAAAATCATTTTTCAGGGGCTTCTCTTTTAGAAGTTAAATGAGAAAAGAAAGAGGTGGCAAATGGCAATAAGTCAGATAAGGTGGAGCAGACTTTAAAAGATGCCGAACTGATAAAACAATTCAAACAGCTCGATAAGATGCCCGAAGATGAAAAAAAATCCATCCTCAAAGTACTTAATGCCATGATCAGGGATTTTAATGCCAGGCAGGCTTATGTGTTATAAGTAAAAAACCCGGCATCGACCGGGTTTTCATCATTTATGGGTATGTTATTGTCCAGTTCCAGTTTTGCATATCGCTCTCCGTAAACTGATACCGTTTCAGTATTTCATAATGAGCTACAATACTGTCCCAAGGCTCTTTTTCCACTACATCGGCATCTAAGATAAACATTTGCATTGTTGGGTTGTAAGCAAAACTCTTTGCTGCAGTAAAAGTTTGTACTCCTGAATTAATTTTATAATTATTAGGATCTGATTCTTTTAATGTTGTATCAGGGAAGGCAAATGAAAGTCTATAATATATGGCCTTGCTAAAATTATTTTTTATATAAATATATCTATGCTGCTCTTCGTTATTACAACTGGAAGCACTCAGACATATATAAAACGTCAATAAAGTTAGAAGATAAATCATGGTTTTCATACTTATCATTTTTTTCATTGCCCTTTATTTAAATTTAAGTATAAAATCGTTCCCCAACCGAGAGGATTAAAACTTGATATGTATTCCCACCACTTGGTATGTACTAATGGAAAAACCAATGTCCTTGACCATCTTTGGCCGGATCATTTTGACCATCATAAGCCAGAGTTAAGTGCTTGTTGTTAAGTTACGTATGTTAACTGTAATCTAACCGGCCAAGG
>JAENWX010000045.1 GCA_016649835.1 Minisyncoccota bacterium
TATTAATCCACATACTTTTGGAACAGAAGAACAAATTAATAATATCCTGGAAAGTACTATTAATCAACTGGCTACTACAGAGCCTATAAAAGATGGCGGAAAAGTTTATTATCCTGGTCAACGTACTGCCCAAACACGCGAAGAGAGCAACAAAAACGGTATAATTGCTGATGAAACGGTATGGAATGAGGTTTGTAACTTATAAACGCCTGCCATCTCTAGGTAAATATCTTGTGAGCTTAAATCATAAACGCGGGTACATCCGACATAGTATATACTAAATACCTACTCAAATAATAAAAGCACATGGGATTCCATGTGCTTTTATTATTTGTTTTAGAATAAAAACATGCAAATCCTCAGTTTATTAATATTGTAATAATACGGTTTTAAGCTTTCAAATATCACCAATTTTCTTCATATAGATTAATATTTACAAATAAGACTTGCAATGCTAAGATTAATGCATATTCTTATTAAATTCGAGCAAAATACATAATTATAGTAGCATGTTCTTTTTACATCTAAGGAGTAGTGAATTAAATTTATGAGTATTAAAACTAAAATAATTATTAGCTACTTAATATTAATTATACTTACAACAAGTTTTTTAGGGATTTTAATTGGAAAAATAACAAAGGATGCAGTATTTAAAGAGGTTATAGAAAAAAGCCAAACTATAACAGAATTAATCGACACTACCATAAGTGTAAGAAATGATTCCCTTATAGAAAAAGCTTATAGTGATTTGAATTCTGCCGAAAAGTTATTGTATAATTTCGGTGATATCCATGTGGATATTACTCAAAATATAAAAGTGGGGGATTATTATTTACCAATTTTATATGCTGGAACACAAAGGCTATCATTAGACACTACAATTGTTGATGATATACAGAAATCTACAGGTACTGTAGCTTCTATATTTTTATTGAGTAATAATAAGTTAATAAGAGTATCCACAACCCGTATTAAAGGAAATAAAAGAATCGAAGGAACATACTACTCTAGTAATTCAGATGTTTATAATAAAATAATTAACAATCAAGAATACTTGGGTGTAACTTTATCTGAAGATAAAAATTATTTATCAAGAATTCAACCATTACTTAATAAAGATAAAAAGGTTATAGGCGCTATAGGTGTAGATAATCCGTTACTGAATACTTATTTAGAAGAAAAATTAAGTAACGTTAAAATCGGAAAAACGGGTTACGTATACATAATGGCTTCTGATGGAAGAGCGATTGTTCATCCTACTGATAAGGGGAAAAATCTAAGCAAATATGAATCTGCCCAAAAAATTTTTCATGCTAAAGATGGACTAATTGATTACACCCATAAAGGCGTACATAAATTAGCTTATTCTATGTATTTTGAACCTTGGGATTGGTATATAGTCACCACAGCTAACTATGATGATTTGGCATCATCAAGCAAATCAATTCTCTATACAACCTTATTAAGTGGGTTATTAATGATTTTATTAGGCGGAATTATAGCTATATTTATGGCCAACAATTTAGTTAAACCCATCAATAAATTGAAGTCATATATGGAGATAGCTGGTAAAGGCGATTTAAATGTACGTTCAGACATAAATAATAAAGATGAAATAGGTGTGTTATCAGATAGTTTTAATAATATGATAATTGAAAATAAACGGTTAATAGAAGAATTAGTGCAATATGATAAATTAAAAACTGAATTTATTGCCAATATGTCTCATGAACTAAGGACACCGTTAAATATAATTTTTTCTACAGCACAACTTTTTTCTGTATTGATAAATCAAAATCCAAATTTAAATAACACATGCAAGTTAAACGAATATACTAATTACATAAAACAAAATTGTAATAGACTTCTAAGAGGGGTACGGCAACCATTCATGTAAAATAGGGCCGCTTCCCATTTTATGTAATAATTTAAGGCTTTTTTATTTATTATTGTGCGACAAGAGTAAAAAAATACTCTTGTTTTATTTTTTTGTTAAAGTAAATCAAACGACCGTTTAATTTACTTTATTCTTCTTTTTTTATAATAACAAAGATAAGCCATTCACAAGGTAAATAAACTCAGTAAATAAATCAAAGTAAACTTATTTACAAGTATAACCGTTTAGTTTATTATAAACATAAGTAAAAGGGGTAAAGGGTGATGTAAATGATATTTGGATATGCAAGAGTAAGTACAATAGAACAAAGTTTGGATAGGCAACTTGATTCTTTAAAGTTAGCAGGAGCTGAAGAAATAATTCAGGAGAAGATTACAGGAACGAAAGCAGATAGACCTGAATTAAATAGGTTATTAGGTAAATTAAGAAAAGGTGATATTATATTAATATCAGATCTTACAAGATTAAGCAGAAGTACAAAGGACTTATTTAATCTGGTGGAACAAATTGAAAAGAATGGTGCTAATATTAAAAGCTTAAAAGAAAGTTGGTTAGATACTACTACATCCCAGGGTAAATTGATGTTTACTTTTATGGCAGGAATTAGCCAATTTGAAAGAGACCTTATAAGTGAAAGGACAAAAGAAGGCTTAGCATCTGCAAGAACAAGGGGCAAAGTTGGTGGAAGAAAACCAAAGCTAGATATTACTAAAAAGAAAGCTATTTATGAACTATATCAACAAAAGAAAACGACTGTCAAAGATATTTGCAGTATGTTTGATATTTCAAAGCCAACTTTATACAAATCAATAGAGGAAATAAGCAAAAGTATATAAATTAAATGTTTTTATAGGCTCTTCAAAAGGTGTTGACTGTCACCTTGGGGGTTAGCTTATAATAATTATGAGGTGATACAAATGTTAATTAAATGTGTCTGCAAAGAGTGTATGCTTACAAAAAAATCAATTGAATATTACGAAAAAAAGGTCTTATACTCCCAGAAATCGGTAAAAATAATTACAGGAATTATAACGAGAATGATATAGCCGTATTAAAGGAAATATCTGTTTTACGAAAATTAGGAATAAATATTTCTGATATTAAAATTATCCTTGAGAGCAACAATAAGGTGGCAACTTTATCAAAATGTAAATGCCTTATGGAACTAAAATTGCAAAAGACGAAAGCACAATATAATTGTATTGAACATTTGATAACTAACTATGATATTGATAAAGAAATTGAATATATCAATGACAATATTAATGTTTTTTTTACAATTAAAGAAAAACTGCTACAATCTTTTCCTGGGACTTATGGAATGTATTTATGTATCCATTTTGGGCAGTTTCTTAATGAAAAAATTGACAGTAAAGAAAAGGAAATTGCATATTATAAAGTTGTAAATTTTCTTGATAGCGTCGACAATTTAAATTTTTCATCCGAGCTTGAAGAATATTTAGAAAACTGCTTTTCAATTATGCAAAAAACGGATATGGTAAAAATGAACAATGCTATGCTTAATGCCGTTGATAATATGGACGATTATATAGAGAACAATAAAGAAATATTGGAGGAATATATAAAAATACGTACTTCCGATGATTACAAATCAACGTCTGCATATAAAATGCAGCAACTAATTTTGGATTTTCAACAAAGCAGCGGATACTATGATATCTTTCTTGCAAATTTAAGAATTTTGAGCTTCTCATATCGTGAGTATACCGAAAAACTACAAGTGGCAAACAAGGTATTTTTAAATAAATATCCGCAAACACAGGATATTTATAAATAGCGTAAAAACAAAAATATCATAACTATACTTAATTATTCCAAGCTTCGTTTAAATACAAACTAAACAAGGTGTCGCTCATTTTTATTTTGACTGTTTATAAGAATCATCATATTTAAGTTACTTTGAACTAGTGGCTCACTTTAGAGTATGAAAAATAGGGGTTTTATGCTTTTTAAATCTTTAGAGTATAATTTCAGCGTTTTGCTGCCTGCTCCCCTGGAATAAATAAAACATCATTATATAGATTTATTGCAAGCAGATCTAATACCTAATACATATTAATTTTAGTTTGTATGAGGAGGTTAAAATTTGACTAATATTACAGAAACAGCGTATCCAAAAATAAGAAGTTATATAACAGAAGATGAATTGTATAGAGTTTATACTCCATCAGA
>JAENWX010000037.1 GCA_016649835.1 Minisyncoccota bacterium
ATTATTTTACCCCAGTCTATAAATATAAAAGTAAGACGGACTGAGTACCTTCTCCCCTGTTTTTCATAAAGACTACCACAAGGGATAAGGCGTTATATAGGCGCTATAAGCGCGGAAAAACCAATGAGAATACAACTTACTGGAGTAGTATATAACTAATAGATAAATTTGTCAACCCGTACACCTACATTCCCGTAGCTTTTTATTCTGCTAATAGATTCTCCTTAAAGTTCATATTATATAATCTATATATTTAGCATAAAAATAGTCAATATTGAAAAAGCAGAATAACGGAAATGTAGGTGTGGGGGTCAACCTATCTACGGATACATTCAAATTTATTTAATACAAACTCTGCACACTCATAGTTTGTATTAAATAAATTTGTAAAAAACAACTAGTGGACACACCGCACGTAGAAGAGGTTGTCAGTCTTATTGACGCTGTACACGTTGCCATTGTACATACTTACGTCGTACGCGAGGGTAGAAACAGACGGGATGGTAGTACCTGACCAATAATAGCTGCTGGTGGAGAAACTAGAATTAGGAGGTACTGAATCATATGCCAAATAAAGTGATTTCAGTTCTTCAATAGAAGGAAGACGACCACCGGCTGCAGCACAGTTTACATTGGCAGTAGCCCAATCTGATGAAGTTTTATTAGCAGTATCCCAAGTAACCACTCCAGTAGAACTAACTGAGAAGTTTTGAGTGGAGTCAGAGTTGAGATGAGCTGAAGCTCCCCAACTGATATATCCTGTGTAGCCGAAACTGAAACAATCAGCAGTCCCCCCAGAATTATTAATAGCAGTTATCATACTATCTATCTTTGGATCTCTACTTGAACCACAGACAGTAGAATAATTACCGGGACCATCATATGCTAGTTCTGCTTGAGCTATGATGTTTTTGAGGTTTGATTTGATTGCTGCTATTTGTCCTTTAGTACGGGCAGTGTTTAGGGATGCGAGGACTACACTAGATAATATTCCTATGATTGCGATGACGACGAGGAGTTCGATTAGGGTAAAGCCTTTATGGTATTTCATCTTTTTATTATAACAACAAGTGAGGAGCATGTGCAAACAAAGTAACCTTTGATTTGCACAATGTCCGAATGCCGTTGTTATATAGTAATCTATATAACAACATAGTATCCCCCCGCAAGAAATAATATTTTAATATTTTCTCCCAGATAGCGGCAAGGCCACTATCTGGGAGAATTATTGAAGTATTACCTATTTCTCATAAATACTTAAACAAAAAATCTACTAGACATGTCTAGTAGATTTTTTGTTTTATATAAAAAAATTATTTAATTTTTTTAACAACAGCTTTTTTAACAATAGTCTTTTTTGCAACAGACTTTTTCTTGTCAGTCTTGTTTGCAAGCATGACTTTTTTAACAGCAAGTCTTTTTGCTGTTTTCTTAGAATGCTTTGATTTTATATGAGGATGTAGTGAAGTAGCTCTTTTTGCCATATATTTTGTTTATTATTAATAAGATATTGTATAGTGTACCCTAAACTGAGCAAATAATCTAGTCTATTTTTATATAAAAATACCACTGTCAGCCAAATGGCAAACAGTGGTATTTTTTGTTCACATGAATCTACACTATTAAGCGCGTGATACTTGTGTTGCAGCTGGTCCTTTTTCACTATCAACTATTTCAAAAGTAACTTGGTCACCTGTTTGAAGTTCGTCAAATGTAACACCAACTAATTCTTTAGAGTGAAAGAAGATATCTTTAGCTTCGCCTTCGCGAGAGATAAATCCAAATCCTTTGTCTGTAAGAGTTTTTATTGTTCCTGTCATATAAGATTATTTTTTGATTATTTTAGAATGAAACTTCGACGCTGTTTCTTGTGTCTTAACACTGGAGTAGTATAACACACTTTTCAATATAATCTAATATGTTATTAGACTTATTCTATGATATACAATATATCCTTATAAATAAGGATATAAACGAGTATTTTTTAAGATATAATTATAAATTTAAGACAAAAAAACAGATCTTTTAATAAAAGTCGGTTTTTATAAAATTAAACACTAAACGGCAATTTGACCGTAAGTGTTCTGCTGTTAGAAGATGGACATATTCTAGATCAAACTGAATTGATTGGATTATTTTCAAAATAAAAAAGTTACTATTCTTTTCTAAAAATAAATCGTGATATAAAATATATTGTGGTTATTATAAATAGCACCCACCACAACAAAGACAACTAGTGAGAATCTCGTAAAAATTTATTCCTATTAAAATACCTAGAGAAATCGGGCATACTTTAATTAAGCCAATCTCCCATCATTTAAATGTTCTTGTCGCTAATATTTTCATAATTTTATTGAATAATTGATATGGTTATATTATACAGTTAATGCAATAATTATCTAAGTGGATATATATATATATATTGTGTGTATTTAAATAGAATTTATTAATTTCCATGGCTTAATATAAATGAATGAAATTAATGCAATAAATGCTACTGCAGCGGCAAATATAAAAGCGTATATGGGATTAAACACCCATAGAGCACCTGCTACTACTGAAGCTGGAAGATAAACAATACCTGTAAAAAAATTATAAGTACCTATGGCCGTAGCTCGCCTATCTGTTTCAAGGTCAGAAATAAATGCCTTATTCTGTGCTTCATCGATACTATAAAAAATACCAAAAAGTATAAATAGAATTATTACCTCCCATTTTGTTTTAGCAAAAATGAAACCAATAGACATAATAATATAAATAATATAACCTAATGGAATTATATATTTTCTTCCTATTATATCTCCTAATTTACCAACAGGTATTGAGATAAGTACAAATGAAACATTAAAAAGTGCATAGAGTAAAACAACATCCTTAATTTCAAAACCTATAGTATATGCTCGTAACAAAAGAAACCCAAAACTAAAATATGCCAATGAAAAAATACAAGCCGGAATAAGGTATGATTTAAATCTTGTGCTTAAAGTTCCCCAAGCTTTAAAAATATTTTCTCTTTCATGAGGAACTCCTGGTCGGTCTTTCATTAAAAAAAGAATGACCACAGAGAATAAGGCGGCAACTATTGCAATAATAAAAATTGTATGGAAAGTGCTCATTTCTTGACCAAAAGATTTAATTAAAAAATAAGCTATAAGTGGTCCTACAACTGCACCAGCTTTATCCATGGCCTTGTGAATTCCGAACGCATATCCTCTATTGGATTCGTCAGCAACATCTGATAGCCATGCATCTCTTGGTGGTCCACGAAAACTTTTACCAAGACGTTCAATTATTCTAAATGAAGCCAGTGCCGAAACCGACGTTCCAACTAAAAGTATTGATTTCGCAATAGTTGAAAAACCATAACCAACAAGAGCAAGTTTTTTTCTTTTACCTGATTTATCAGACAACCATCCCGTAAAATAATCTAGAGAAGATGATGAAAAATCGGCTAATCCTTCTATTACTCCAAGTATGGATGTGGAAGCGCCAACTATAACAGTAAAATAAATGGAAAATACAGAAAAAATAGCTTCAGAACTTATGTCAGTTAAAAAACTAACAAAACCCAATCGAAAAATATCCGGATGAACATTAAATATTTTTTTTTCATTAATCATAATTAATTTATTGCTGTTTTAAATGACCGTATTGTTTCGAATATACATAAGTGAGAGAAGCTCCAAAAAGAAATATTTGAACTGAATAAAATACCCATAATAATAAGACCGCAAATGCTTCCGCAGCACCAAAGATAGATACATCTGTAAGCTTTGTAATATAAATACTAATAATAAATTTACCTAAAATAAAAAGTACTGCTGTTATTATTGCTCCACGAACAAGCTCTCTCCAGGGCAATTTTCTTTTGGGTAAGAATCTATAGATAAATGTAAACAGAAAACTTAAAACAAAGAAAGAAAAAATATAAGAAATAATTTGAATTAAAAATGTCATTTCAGCAAAAGCAGAAGAATACCCAGAAACAAAGCTTAGAAGAGAACTAAAAACAATAGATATTATTAATAAAAAACCAAGAATCGGGATCATCGAGAGAGACAACATATGTGACGAAACATAATATTTCCAATTTTTCGTTTCTTTTACTGTTTGCTTTGTATCCCACAGATCATCAAGAGAACTTTTTAATTCATAAAACACTCCTAAGGTTCCAGCAGCAAGCATACCAATACTTATTATAATCGTATAAAAATTAAATTTAATCTCACTGAGTCCTCTCAATATTGATTTAATAAAATCAGCAGTTTGAAAACTAATGTGGGTGCGAGCTTGTTCAACGATAGCTTCCCTAATATAATTATCTCCCAAAATAGGGCCGATAATAACCAAAAATAGAAGCAATAATGGAACAATAGAAAATATAGTGTAATAAGAAAGTGCTGCCCCCATTCGAGCAGATCGGTGACTCCGCCAATGAGAGAACGATGTTTTAAAAATTAAAATTATCGATTTGAATTTCATAAATATTGAATATCATAACTACCCTGTTATTTTAACATAAATTAGCTTACTATAATATATTTTATATTAAAATTTTCTTTTTTACAAAAAATAACCCAAAAAATAGATAACTCTGTTGCGGACTAATTTTACTAGAGATATGATAATAGCGAGATAGAGACGCAGGATGGTAATACCGCAAGGCAAAACTAGGTGGCTCAACCGTAAGGAAAAGTCATTCAATAGTAGAATTTAGTAGGGCTTCTCCATCTCATTAAAATAATTACGATTAAGTGGTTATTTTAATTTTTGATTCAAAATAAAAAAAACTAGTTTTTATATAACAACTATTTTTTGCCTATTTTATTTTCCTTTATAGGATCCATAAACCTGATAAGTGATTGAGATACAATATGAGCATACTCATTTCTCATTTTATAATCAGTAATTCTACCCAAGTCTGTTTTATCGTAAAAATTTACGAACTCTATATAAAAATATCATTTCTATAACATAGATAACTTAAGTATAAATATTTTACAATTAAATTTCACTCACCACTTGTGTACAATGAGAGCATCTTTTTGCATCAATTGGAATTTCACTTAAACATTCTAAGCATTTTTTTGTAGTCGGATCACTTGGTGGTTCCTTACGTGAACGAGAACGTGAAATAAGTATGTTCATAGGTTTTACAACAAAAAAGAATACAGATGATGCTACCAATAAAAATGAAATTAATGCATTAATAAAGTGACCATACATAAATTTACTACCATTTAAAACAAAGAACATCCCCGAAAAATCTGGTACTTTAGCGATTGCTGATATTAATGGAGTAAGTAGGTCTGATACTAGTGCTGTTACAATAGTACCAAAGGCGGCACCAATAACGACACCGACTGCCAAGTCTACGAC
>JAENWX010000041.1 GCA_016649835.1 Minisyncoccota bacterium
GACCTACTGGGTGGCTACGTGGTAGCCGAAAAATGTACTCATGGTCTCACCGCCTCCGCCAATGACAGATAGCACGACATGTGTCGTTAGCTAAGTATTTCGAGCTAGCTCGAAATGTTTCTAGTATAATTCTCTTCTGTAATCTTATTACAGCATGATTCCATGTGATGACGAATTACAGACATAAATTGTTCTCCAAATTTTGAAAGCTTTTGGTCTCCGACTCCATTAATCTCTAAAAAAGCAACTGGTGTTTGTGGGAAATAAGTAGCCATTTCTTGTAGAGTTTTATCTCCAAAAATAATATATGCTGGGACTTTTAATTTATAAGCTTCTTGTGTTCTTATTTTTCTTAATTTTTCAAATAACACATGATCATAATCTTTACTGAGAGTAGGTATATTTTTCTGCTGTGGTCTAGCAATTCTAATATTTACTTTACTTATTTCCAACGGAGTCTGCACTACACACCTATCACAATTTCCACAATTTACACCTATATAATTTTCATTAAAATAACGAAGTAAAAATCTCCGACGGCAAGCATGAAGATTGCCGTAACTTAAAACTTGTTCCAAATTTTCTTGTGATTTTCTTTGTTCCTCAATATTTGTCATATTACGGATAAAATAGTCATGCTTAAATTTATCAGCATAGGAAAAAAGTAATACACATCTTGCAGGTAATCCGTCACGTCCAGCTCTTCCGGTTTCTTGATAATACCCTTCTATTGATTTTGGTAAGCTGTGATGAATAACCAACCTAACATCAGGTTTATCTATACCCATACCAAAAGCAATCGTAGCCACCATGATACCAACTTCGTCTTTAATAAATCGTTCTTGGTTTTCTTTGCGTTGTTTTGAATCTAACCCCGCGTGATATGGCAAAGCATTAAATCCATATTTATTTAAATTATCAACTAATTTTTCTGTATCATTCCGTGAAAAACAATAAATAATTACACTTTTTTCTCTATAATTATTCAACAAGGCAACAATTACTTTAAAGGAGTCTTTTTTAGGCAAAACTTCATAGCTCAAATTTGGGCGATTAAAACTGGAGATAAAAACTTTTGAATTTTCCAGATGAAGTTGTTTAATTATGTCTTCGCGTACTTTTTCGGTGGCGGTAGCAGTAAGAGCAATAATGGGTATCAATGGAAAATTATTCCGTAATATTTTTAGATTTCTATAGTCAGGTCTGAAATCGTGACCCCATTGCGAAATACAATGAGCCTCATCAATAGCAATCAAACTTATTTTCAAAGTATGCAAAAAATCCTCAAAACCTAAAACAGTCAATCTCTCTGGAGCAATATATAGAATTTTTAATTCTCCACTTTTAGCTTTATCCATAACACTTGCAATTTCATCTTGAGAAAGAGTGCTATTTATGAAATCAGCTGTAACTCCATTGGTATGAAGTGCGTCAACCTGATCTTTCATTAAAGAAATAAGGGGTGAAATAACAATCGCTATTCCATGAAGCATAAGAGCCGGGAGTTGAAAGCAAAGGGATTTCCCTCCCCCCGTAGGCATTAAAACCACACAATCTTTCCCCAACAATACTTGCTCAATAATTTCTTGTTGTAAAGGTTTAAATTCTTCATACCCAAAATATTTTTTTAATGTGTTTTTCATACACATTATTTTTTCTTGTACCTTGTAGTTCTTCCCTGTCCAATACGTTCAACTTTTTTAAGTTTTAGAAGTACATCGAGTGCTTGCGATACTGTCGGACGGGCAACTTTTGTTTTCTTAGATATTTCTCCAGGTGTTGCTTCTTGCACGCCTTGAAGGTACTGCCAAACTAAAAGTTGTTTTGGTGAAAGAAGTTTTTCAATATTTTCTTTTGAAAGTAATTCAATAGCAAACTCTGATTGTGTGAGTAAAATCTTTAAGAAAAATTCAATCCACATAGAGATATCTGCTTTGTCTGTCTTTAAAGTTTTCTGACTTTTACGAAGAGCTAAATAATAATCAGCTTTATTATCTTCAATAAGTTTTTCATGCGAAATATATGGCATATAAGGATAACCCATTTTAAGAAGAAGTAAATTGGTTAAAACTCGAGAAAGTCTACCATTCCCATCTTGAAATGGGTGAATGTTAAGAAATTCAACAAGAAAGTTAGCAATAATAAGTAATGGATGGATTTCTTTTAAACTAATTGCTTCTTGCGTCCATTCAACAAGTTCTTGCATTTCTTTTGGCGTAAGCCATGCAGGTGTAGTATCAAACAATGTGCAGACAGATTGACCAGCTTCATTTATCATTTCGACTTTATTTTCAATTTTTTTATATTCTCCACGATGTAATTTGTCTTTCTCCGCATATTTCAAAAGTTCTTTGTGTAGGTGCTGAATACTACTTTCTGAAAAAGGTATTTTATCCCAAGCATTAAATACATTTTCGAGTAATTCATAATAACCCTTAACTTCTTGAGTGTCTCTATCTTTAAATTTCTGTACAGAAAGTCCACGCATCATTTTTTCTATATCTTCATCCGTTAGCTGCGCACCTTCGATACGAGTTGACGCCCCTGTAGATGTAATTAGAACCGAACGTTTAAGTCGCCCAAGTACCTGTGGGTTCATTTTTGCACCACCAACCCATTGTCCTTTCAACTCATCAATCTGATTGATAAGTTTCCAAAGATTTTGTGGTATATTCTCAATATGTTTATTTTTGTTCATAAAAAATCTAATATATTAACTATATGAGATTATATTAGATTACAAAGAAAAAGTAAAGAGCTTATAGTATTCATATAATAGATGCATTTAGAGCTAGCTCTAAATGCGTTCGAATCTCAAATACCCCGCCAGAAAACGAAATCGGGTTCGGATGCAAAATGGGACGCCTTTTCTTTTTTTATGGTAAAATTCACTGATGAATAACAAAGTGCTCATCGGAGCAGTAGCGGCAGTGATTATTTTAATTGGTGGTTTTTTCGTGTGGAAATCCAACTCGCCTGTTCAAGAACTTACTCCCTCTACTAATACCACAGTATCTAGGATTTCATCCGATACACAGGGAGCACTTGCTCAACTGGAGACAGCGAAATTAGCTTCTGTTCCAGCTGAATGGGAATCTTATTCTCTGAAGACAGCTAACAGCGATCTGACTTTTAAACATCCTACGAGTGTCATCTTTAAGAAACTCGATGCTTCTAGTAATTCTGAAGGAGGGGTATCTATCTACTATGATACAGATTACACTCGAGTCTTTGTTGCAGGTGGAGGAGGCGAGCCACTTGGTATGGGTATTTCCGTTTTGAACGGTTCCCAAAAAGAGGAAGATGTAATGGCTATCCCTATCGGCGACGCTTATGCGATAGAGGAAAATTATGCAACAACTAGTTTGTTCGGCGAAAAAGCATATATCCTTAATGGAGAAGGAAAGGATAGTTGGGACAGAATTCTCTTCACTCACAATGGTCGTGTATACGAAGTCGTTATTCAGTACGGCAGGCCTAGCGACGAAATGCGTTCGACGTTTTATAAAGTGTTAGCCTCTATAGAATTCAAACAGCCGACATCTCCAGTTTCTTCAAATATTACTACGTACGAAGAGAAACTTGCTGCTTGTTATCCAAAAAACGAGGGCTGTTCTGCGTGTCAGCCCCTCATGAATAATTCGGTACAGCATGTTGTAGAAACGACACGGCGTTTTGTTAATGTTCCAAAAGATTTCTACCCCAAAGAGATCGGTTCCTACTTCTCGACTGTGAGTGGTAATGCAACTGCTGGTTATATATCTAACGGAGGTCTGCCGGGTGAGGGGCTTGATGCAACTCCAGAATGTTGGTCTACTTACTATGAATTTGACGGGAACGGAGAAGTTGACTTGAAGGTCAAAAGCACAGTAAAAGGTGTACCCGATTTTTTCATACGCTTTATTGTCAGTCCAACTCAATAGTTGCCGCCAATTTGAAGTTTGAAGCCCGCCCGAATTTCGCCAAAACAAAAAGAGGAGCAAGCGGAGGATTCCTCCCCAGGTCACGGATATTTTCCTGCTGGAAAATTCCGCTACCCCGTCTCGGCTCGTCAGCCTCCGACCTTGCGAATCTTCGCTTCTCACCCTTCTCCTCCGCTTGCGACATCCGAATTCAGAAAAAAGGAATCAGCCGAAGTTTTGCGGAATCCTTTCCCCAGAAAATTGTTTCCGCAAAACTTCGTCCGCATTGTTTCAGATTTCTTCGTCAGGATTGCTTTCAAAAAAGGTTCGAATTTTGTACAATGAATACCGCAAATTTTCGAAAAGGGTTTCTGAATGCAAAATGGGGTCGGCGCGAAGCGCCGACACTAATAAATTCCCCCCGCCGAATTCAGAATCC
>JAENWX010000031.1 GCA_016649835.1 Minisyncoccota bacterium
ATCTTAGATACACATCAGAGTAAGTGGCATTGTTGTATGACAGACATGATGTACTACTTCCAGTAATAGCAGCTAGCATACTAACTACCTTTGTATCTGCGCATACAGTAGAGTAATTGCCAGGAACATCATATGTGAGTTCTGCTTGAGGTATTATATTTTTGAGGTTTGATTTGGTTGCAGCTATTTGTCCTTTTTTACGGGCGGAGTTTAGAGATGCTAAAACCACAGAAGAAAGTATTCCAATAATTGCGATGACAACAAGGAGTTCAATTAGGGTGAACCCACTCTGATTAGAGAAATACTCTTTCTTAAATTTCATTAATTAAGTATACCAATATAATACTCGCTTCGCAAAAATATAATATATTATATAAAATATACTTAAATATCACTTGGTACAAACTCTGCACCTGCAGAGTTTGTACCAAGTGATATTGGTTTTATGTATAACATTTTTTATTTATACGATTTTTCAAGCTTAAAAGTTTTAATACACTTATCGAGTTTTATTTTTTTAACATAATCATTAAATTCTTTTGGTAACGGAGATGGTCCAACCCAAACACTATGCTGAATCATAATATAGCCGAACTTCTTTAAGTGCCATCTAAACCACTCCCTCTCACCTTTTTTCTCTACAGGAACATCAAACATTACAAGTAAATTTCTCTCTTTGGAAATATTTTCTGGTTTATCAAACTGTTTTAAAGAATCAAATTTTCTTCTAACATATTCTTTGCCTTGCTTTGAAAGGACTATTCCGGCTAACTCTTTTTTAATAATTCCCTCTCTTTTTAAACGATCAATAGTATTGCGAATACTTCCTTCTTTATATTTTTTAAATCGTGGAATACCAAAAATATTAACTTTTATACCACTATAATTAAGTTCTGTGTTCCAAAGCTCTTCTAATATTTCTCTTACTATAGACATATACAGTATTATACCTCAAACTCTTATTTGGTACAAACTCTGCAGGTGCAGAGTTTGTACCAAATAAGAGTTTTTATGGTTTTGTAATTATTTTTGGAAAAAGTATTTATTCAAGAGTAAAACCATTGCTTTTGAGTTGTTTTCTAATTTCTTTATAGTCCGGTATTGTTTGAGCAACTAAATCCCAAAAATTTCGAGAATGATTAAATTCTTTAAGATGACATAATTCATGGACAATAATATAATCAGCCGCTTTCGGAGGCAATAATGCTATTTTATAATTGAAATTTAAATTACCCTTTTTTGAACAACTCCCCCATCTAGTGCTTTGGTTTCTAATTACAATATTGTTCCACTTGTGGTTATAAAAAGTATTAAAATATTCAATTCTATTTTTAACTAAAAAATGAGCTTCTTTTTTATATTTTAAATAATCCTCATGTGTTCCTTTTTTAAAACTATTACCTTTAAATTTTGAAAAATAATCAATTTTTCTTTTTATCCAATCTGCTTTTTGAATTATAAAATTTTCTACTATCACTAGAGGAATATTTCGAGGTGCTGTAGCAACACAAATCCCCTCAGGATGAACTGAGAGTTTTATATTTTTTGACCTTTTGCTTATCTTAAGAATATAATTTAAGTTTTGGTTTTTAACTTGAACGGATTTTTCCATTATTTATTTTAATTAATTTAATTTTCTCCTCCCTGCTCAATCTTTTAATCTCTCCTTCACGTGCTCTAACTTCCGTATAAGTACCCAATTTTTCAAAATATTTCAAAATAACTGGTCGGCGGATTTTAGTGTAATGGGCCCCAGATTTTAAGTTATTGTGCTTATGTAGTCTTTTTTCAAGGTCAATTGTAGAGCCTGTGTAAAAGGTTTTGTCTGCACACTCTAAAATATAAACGAAATACATATTTGTCATTATACTCTCTATTTCATTGATTGTAATTAGTCGCTTGGAGTCATCTATTCCTAGGCAAAATAAAAACCCTCAATTGAGGGCTTTTATTTTTTGTTTACAAAAATTTGGAATTATTTCTTTTTCTTTGCAACGATTTTTTTAACTTCTACTTTTTTAGCTGGAGCTTTTGCTGCTACAACTTTCTTTGCAACAACTTTTTTAACTTCTACTTTTTTAGCTGGAGCTTTTGTTGCAACTTGCGCTGGTTTAGCTTCTGCCTTAGGTTGAGTTAGTTTTTCTATTGCACTTGTAAGACGATCTAGCTTTGTACTTATTTCTGCTAATTGCTTTTTCATATCGTCATTAGCTGGTGCTGATGGCTTAGCAAATGAAGGTGCTGGTCTGTCTCCAAAATCTCTTTTAGGACCTCTGTCTCCAAAATCTCTTCGTGGTGCACGATCGCCATCATCTCTCTTACTACTAAAACAATCTGAACAGTAAACAGGTTTGTCACCTGATGGACGAAAAGGAACTTCACAGCTCTTTTTACATTCATCACAAGTAGTTTTGTGCATAGTAACTTCTCCTCTGTCTCCACCGCGGAAACTTGGTCTTCCTCCGCCACCATTTCCACCTCTAAAACCTCCGCCGCCTCCTCTATTTCCTCCTCCGCCTCCTTGATAGTTTCCCATATATTTATTTATTTTTACCTGCTAACATTAGACAAGTTATTATTATTATAAAGAGTATTATACCTTTTTATAGTTAAAAAGCAAGTTTTACGCACAAATGGTCATTAAAAATATTTATTTTTAAATCTTCATTATCTTTTTTATGTTTTGTATTTTATTGACAAAATACTGATAAATTGTAGTATAAGGTTAAACCTTGTAAATATAAACATCATGAAAAATAATTTATTTTTCGATTTTGATGGTATGAAATTTGATACATTAAAAGCTCATATTTTATACATAAATAATCGATACGGCATAAACACCGTAATGTCTGATTACATTGGTTATAACTATCACTTGGATTTAATTGTTAATAAATATAAACCAGAATTAAATCTAACTCGGGATGAATTTTTTGAAGATCTTGGAAAAAATTTTTCCACTTCAATAGAATTACATCAGGATGTTATCCCGATGAAAGGAATGTGTAAAATACTTCCTCTACTCTCAAAAAAATATACACTTTGGACTGTAACCGCAAGACAAACCTGTGGACATGGCGTTATTCAATATTTATTGAATAAATATGTTCCTGGATGTATTAGTGGAGTTCATTATGTATGGAACCACTCTGAAGTTGGAGGCTTCGAGGGTATTTCAAAAAGGGATTTTATACTAAGTGTTCCTGGAAAAAAAATTGCATTCTTTGATGACTCACCAGATGAAATCAGAGACACAATGGACATTATTCCCTCTTACTTGTTTGACCCAAGAAATATTTATAAAGATATAAAAGGGGTAACTCGTATACAAAGCTGGGAACAAATTGGGGAAATTTTTCTTTAGAATTTGTTAAATTAAAAAAGCATTACCATTATTATGGTAATGCTTTTTATTTTAAATAACTATTGTAAAATTAAAATAAAAGTAAACCAAACAATACTTGCGACTATTACTCCAGTAATAAAACCCGAAAGAGAAGAGGCCAAATCACGACCAATTTTAAAAGTAAAATCTCTTGATTCCTTAGAAACAAAGTCTTTTAATAAATTATTCATATATTATATTTTAACAAATAATTAAAAATTAATACAGCAATTAAATTGACCTATTAACAATAAGCTATAAATTGGCTACAATAATCAAGTATAATTAATGAATAAAACTATGTCTAGATATCGTTGCTCAGATTGTGGATGGATATATGATGAAGCCAAAGGAGATCCATCAAGAGGAATATCCCCTGGTACAAAATGGGAAGACCTACCAGAAGATTTTAAATGTGCTGAATGTAGCAATAGAAAACATTCACACAAATGGATTAAATTGGATTAATAAATTTAAAAACAGTCCCGATGTAACATCGGGACTGTTTTTAATTAATTTTTATATTAATTATTTTTTAAAAATAAGAACTTTGTCTATACGTGAACCATCCATATCTACGATTTCAAACATAAAATTATCCCAATCAATTTTATCCCCTACAGAAGGAATACCACCAACTTGTTGCAATATGAGTCCAGCTATTGTATTAAATTCTCTATCGGAGTCATCTTTTGTAATATCAAAATAATGTAAAAGTTCAAAATATGGATATTGCCCATCAGCCAACCATGTTCCATCATCACGTTTAATAATTTTGTATTCTTGTTGGTTGTATTCTGAAACATCTCCTAAGAGTGCGTCCACAACATCATCCATCGATACTACACCCTGTAGTGCTCCATATTCATCTACTACAAGAGCAGAGTGCCACCGAGCCCGTCTAAACTTTTCAAGTAAACGGTAAGCGGGTATATTTTCGTGAACTACAAGTGGTTTTTTTATATAGCTTGCTAAAGAGAATTCAATTCTTCCAAGTGCTGAGAACATTTCTTTTGCACTTACTACACCTAGCAATTTGTCTAGCTTTCCATCCGCTACAGGATAAACAGAGTGTGGTTCTAGTGCTATTTTCTTTTGTATAATTGCAAGTGTGTCATTTACATCTAACCAAATCATATCCTTTCTATGAGTCATCAATTCTACTACCCTTCGGTCTCCAAGACCAAAAACTCTTTCTATAATGTCCTGTTCAATCTCTTGCACTTCTCCCCCAAGGGCACCTTCTTGAATAATAGCGCGAATCTCTTCTTCTGTAACAGAATGCTTGGAGTCACTTTTAATACCAAAAAGTTTTAAAAGAAATTCATTAGTGATACTAAGAAGCCATATAAAAGGAGTTGATATTTTTGACAGATGATACATTGGCTTAGCCATAAAAATAGAAATTTTTTCTGGAAAAAGTAGTCCAATTCTTTTTGGAAGAAGTTCTCCGAGCACGATAGAAAAAAATGTTACGATAATAACTACTATTATTATAGAAATAGAATGAGCATACGGAGAAAGAATATCAATGTATGAAATAATTTGAGTAAGACTATCTGTTATTTTTTCACCACTAAAAATACCAACAAGAATACCAATAAGGGTTATCCCTATTTGAATTGTTGAGAGAAAGCGATTTGGATTATTGGCTAGATCTAATGCGTGTTTTGCATTAGTATTACCATTTTTTGCTATACTTTCAAGCTTAAATTTACGTGAAGAAACCAAGGCAATTTCACTCATTGAGAATATGCCGTTAAGAAGGATAAGGAAAATGATTAAAAGTATATCCATATATTAGGTCTCGATATTGTAGCAAATATAAGACTTTTTTGCATCTTTATGATTATTTAAGAAAATTACAGAATTTAATCAACAAAAAGTTATTTTTTATTCAAACTCTAATTTAGAAATATATTATTTTACCAGCTTAGAATAATTAATTCATTAATATACAAAAAGCAATGATTTATTTAAATCATTGCTTTTTGTGTTACATTTTTATTATTTATCCTTTGCACACCTAAATCCAGCAACAGGACTCCTAAAATAATTTGGCACCTCATTCCATCTAGTTGTTGTTCTTGAGTTAAATTTATCTTCCTTGTAAGAACCTCCTTTCATTAGAATGGTATTCGGTCCTGCTTCTAAAATATTATATTTATCATTTTCTTTATATGGCTTAAATACACCACTTACAAATTCAACCACGTTGCCAGACATATTTATAATACCATAAGGACTTATATCTTCTGGTGTAGCGTCTACCGGAGCAGAAGTTAAATAACCATCTGAATCATCAAGGTGTTCTTTTCCAGTCTCTCCACTCTTTCCATGGTTTGATTTATTTGGGTACCATGTTGATCCCCATGGCCACATAATACCATTGGTTCCCCGTGCTGCCTTTTCCCACTCTGCTTCTGTTGGAAGTCTTTTATTAAACCAAGTACAATAATCTACCGCTTCTTTAAAAGTTATCATACTAACGGGCAAGTTGTCTGCATTTTCATACTCATAAGGGCTATCTAGAGATGAAGATACACGATAATTTTTTAAAATTAAAAATAAATTAAAGTCTCGGTTGGTCACTTCTCTTTTATCAATCAAATAATCATCTACAAATACGGTATGTGAAGGATATTCAAGTTCATAATTAGCTCTAGAACACCCACTAGGATATTCCCCTTCTTTACACATAGCAAAAGCCATATCTATTTCGGTATCAGTACTTCCCATTATAAAATCTCCAGCTGGAATTAAAATCATATCATCAACAGGTGTAGGCGTCTTTGAGTTAACCACGGCCTCAGGAGTGACAACATCAACAGGATTAACTGCTACGGGATTAATTACTACAGGATTTATAAGTACAGTAATTGCAACAAGAAGCAAAGCAATAAAAATAATTATTATAATTTTATTTTTATGAGCCATCGGTTTAATATTAGATTGTAATTCAACTGCATTTTTATCTTCATTCGGTTGTTTATAATCTGTGACCTCAATACCTTTCTCTTTATTATCATTATTATCATTAATATTTTCCATGTATAAATTATATCATTAAAATAAATGGATGTCTAAAAGTTGTAAACGTTTTATTCTTATTAAACCCTTTTCAAACCACATATGTATTTACGATAAAAAGTATCTCTTAATAGCAAAAACCACAATTTTGTACGGGGTTTTAACTAATACCAGACTTGGAACGCGAGTATACATCTCGCCCGCGATTAAAACTCGGACCTGTAGATAGAGGCCGGAACCCTATCTACAGCAAGGCCTCAGGATGTTGCTTGCTCCACGCATAAAGCGCTACTGATACTGATGTTGCCGCGTTTATTGATTCACATGCTGGGTGCATTGGAATTTTTAAAAGATGATCGCAATGTTCACGAGTCTTTTCTCGAATACCACTTGCCTCATTTCCAACAATAATTACTGACGGTTTTTCAAATTGCTCATCTGAAAGA
>JAENWX010000010.1 GCA_016649835.1 Minisyncoccota bacterium
GAGTGAAATACCTCAATCAGTAGATTGACCTACTGGGTGAATACGTAGTATTCGATAAGCCCTAAACCCCTAGGGTCATTCTACTGAATGACACGTAAGTCATTTTGCTAAATGAGGATTGCGTTTTAAACAAATGGATTACCATTTAATAAAACGGGAATGTACTCACGGTCCAAGCACACGCACACAGGGCGGTAATCATTTTTAAGGGCAACTTTTATAAGTTTAAGACCTTATTAAAATCACAATACAAGGCATTTTAGCCTTTTATTTTTATGAAAAATGAAGAAAATAAAAATTCAATCAATCCACCTTGGTGGAGAGATGGAATTATAATATTTACAAAATTATCTGCATATATTGCATTTCCTATAATAATAGCATCCTTCGTTGGAAATTATTTAGATAATAAATATAGTAAGAATAATTTATTTTTCTTTAGTTTAATTGCATTTGCTTTCATATTAACCATTTACCTAATATGGAATGAGATGAGAATTTATAAAAAGAAAATAGACAAAGAATAAATAAATATAAAATAATTTATGAGTATCAAAAATACAGAAAATACAATAACTAAAACTGAAACAACCACATTATTACCTGAAATAAGTAATGTAAACGAAGAAATTTCCCATGAATCTACTTTATACGCCGAACCAATTTTTCATATTGGTAATTTTACTGTAACAAATTCACTTTTTACTAGCTGGATTGTTGTTTTTATTTTAATTATAGTTGCTTTAGTTATTAAAATTAAAACTAAAAAAGTACCTAGAGGAATTCAAAACTTATTTGAAATAATTATGGAAGGAGCAGAAGATCTTTGCGACCAAGTCACAAATAGTCGAGCAATCACAAACAAAGCTTTTCCTATTGTATTTACAGTTTTCGTTATTGTTCTATTAAATAACTGGATTGGAGTATTCCCATTCGGAGGATTTGGACTTATAGAAATGGGTGAGCATGGAAAAATGTTTATTCCTCTTATTAGAAGTGGAACTGCTGATATAAATGGCACATTACCTTTAGCTGTTATGTCTGTTATTGGTGCTAATATTTTTGGAATCATATCTATAGGACTCTGGAAAACAATCAATAAATATGTTAATCTAAATGCGCTTGGTAGTATTTTTACCAAGATTAGAAAAGACCCAATGATTCTAATGACTGCGCCTATTATGTTTGCAGTTGGATTCCTTGAATTAGTTGGTGAATTTGCCAAAGTGGCATCTCTCTCATTTCGTCTTTTTGGAAACGTTTTTGCTGGAGAAGTTCTTTTAGCTTCAATGGGCGCAATTTTAGCCTACGCTCTTCCTACACCATTTTTACTTCTAGAAGTATTAGTTGGTGTAATACAAGCATTTATTTTTGCAATCCTTACTTTGGTATATTACACAATAGCGAGTACGGACCATGAGGAGCACGAAGAAAGTCATGAAAAAGAAGGAAAATTAGAGGTAGCACATTAATACGAGGTCAATCATTATTAATTAATTTATAAAAAACATATGGATATCACAATGTTAGCAAAAGCTATCGCAATCGGTCTTGGTTCTATTGGACCTGCTATTGCTATTGGTATGATTGGTTCTAAAGCCATGGAAGCTATTGGTCGCAACCCAGAAGCTTCTGGTAAAGTTTTCGTACCTATGCTTATTGCATCAGCTTTCGCTGAAGCGGTTGCTATTTACGCACTTGTTATTGCATTCTCAATTAAATAGTTTTTACTATTTACATCTGGCCATTTGTTTCCTAATTCGTTCGAATTTCTATCGTTCATTCGGATTAGGATACTACAAATGACTAGGAGTAAGGAGCCAAAACTTCTTAAGTTTTAAAAGCTGCACAAATTATATTCTAAAAAAAGTCCTCGGATGAGGGAGGATAAGGGGCCAGACATTTTTTTATAAAATAATTTGTTTCGCTCATTCTTAAATTAGTAATCAGTAATTAATAATTAGTAATTATAAAACCATGGATTCATTTATCGAAACATTTCACATAGACTGGAAAATAATAATAGCTCAAGTTATAAACTTTGCTATTGTTCTTTTTGTATTACAATATCTAGCACTTAAGCCTCTTAAGAAGTTAATGGCAGAAAGAACAGAGCGCATAAATGGAGGACTAGAAGATGCTACAAAAAATGCTGAAATTCTTAAAAATACAAAAAATGAATACGATACAATCTTGTCCAATGCACGCATAGAAGCAAACACTATATTCCAAGAAGGAAAAAAGGAAGCTGAATCTAAAAAAGCTGAAATGATGGAAAATGCAAAAAATGAAGTTGATAATATGATATTAAATGGTAAGAAAGTTCTTGAATCTGAAAAAGCTAAAATAATAGAAGACGCAAAAAAGGAAATAGTATCTCTTGTTGTTCTAGCTACAGAAAAGTTACTTGAATCACACCCAAATGATAAATCTGAAGACAAATCAATAAACCAACTTAAAAACCTATAATTATATGGCTACTATTTCTATTAACAACATAGCTTCCGCAATCTACGAATCGTCTATAGGAAAAGACGGTGCGGAACTTGATGATATTATGAAAAAAGCGGTTAGTGTAATATCTCAAAAAAATTTACTTAGTAAATCAAAAGAAATAATAATTCAGCTCGAAAAAATTGTAGACAAAAAAGAGGGAACAATAAGAGCAAAAATAAGTTCTAAAATAAAACTCAATGAGAAAATAACAAACGAAATAGAAGATTTTATTAAAAAAAGATATAGCGCAAAAAAAATAGTTTTAGAATTTGAAATTGATGACAAACTATTGGGTGGAATAAAGATAGAAGTAGGAGATGAGATAATAGATACAACTCTGAAAAATAAAATCAAAAAATTACAAAATTATCTTATAACAAATTAAATATATGACAAAAAATTACATTGTAGAAAATTTAAAAAAACAAATAGGAAACTTTAAAGACGAAGCCAAAGCAGAAAAAATTGGCCACGTTATTGAAGTTTTTGATGGTATTGCTAAAATATCTGGTCTTTCCGATATTAAAGCTTCAGAAATGGTTTCATTTCCAAACGGAGAAACTGGTGTTACTTTAAACCTTGAAGAAGACTCTGTTGGAGTAATTATTCTTGGAGACTTTACTAAAATTCGTGAAGGCGATGAAGTTAAGGCTACTGGTCAGATTCTTTCAGTTCCTGTATCTAACTCACAAATAGGAAGAGTATTGAATGCTCTTGGAAATCCTATAGATGGAAAGGGAATAATAAAAGCTGAAAAATCAAATCCTATTGAAAAGGTTGCTCCTGGAGTTATTACTCGTCAGTCTGTTGACCAAGCTGTTCAAACTGGTATTAAAGCTATCGACACTCTTATTCCTATTGGACGTGGACAACGTGAGCTTATTATCGGCGACCGTCAAACAGGAAAAACTGCAATTGCTATAGATGCTATTTTAAACCAAAAGGGTCAGGACATGATTTGTGTATATGTTTCTATTGGTCAAAAAGATTCTAAACTTCGCAAACTTCAAACTCGTTTAGAAGAAGGCGGAGCTATGGATTACACAATCATAGTTTCAGCTGGTTCATCTGAGTCTGCAGCTCTTTCATATATTGCTCCTTATACAGGAGTTTCTATTGCTGAATTTTTTATGGATCAAGGAAAAGATGTTTTAATTATTTATGATGATCTTTCCAAACACGCTGTTGCATACCGTGAAATTTCACTTCTACTTCGTCGTCCACCAGGACGTGAAGCATTTCCTGGAGATGTATTCTATCTTCACTCCCGATTACTAGAGCGTGCATGTCGAAGAAATAAAGAATACGGCGGTGGTTCTATTACAGCACTACCAATCATTGAAACTCAATCAGGAGACGTTTCAGCTTATATTCCAACAAACGTTATTTCAATTACTGACGGACAAATATTCCTAGAAACAGATTTGTTTTATAAAGGTATTCGCCCAGCCGTAAACGTTGGTCTTTCAGTTTCTCGTGTTGGTTCATCTGCTCAAATTAAAGCTATGAAAAAAGTTTCTGGAACTCTTAAACTTGACCTGGCTCAATTCCGTGAACTTGAAGCTTTCTCTCAGTTTGGTTCAGATTTAGATGAAGGTACCAAGAAACAACTAGAGCGTGGAAAGCGTGCCGTTGAAGTACTTAAACAACCTCAATATGCTCCTGTTAAAACAGAAGACCAGGTTGTTACTCTATATGCTCTTACAAAAGGATACATGGACGATGTTGCAGTAGATAAATTAAAATCATTTGAAGAAGGACTAATAGAATATGCACGAAGAAATGCTAAAACTTTCTACAAGGAAGTAATAGATACAAAAATGTGGACAGAAGCAGGTGAAGCTGAACTAGTTAAAGCAATTGAGGATTTCAAACAATCAACTGTAAAGTAATCACGCAACATTAAAATATATGGCATCAACAAAAGAAATTAAAAGAAGAATAAAAAGTGTTAAGAGTACAAAGAAAATCACTAAAGCGATGGAGCTTGTTGCTGCTTCTAAAATGAAGCGTGCGGTTTCCCAAACTTTAGCATCTCGTATTTACTCTTCTTATTCTTGGGAAATTTTAACTTCTTTATCTGAAAGAATAGAAAATATTACTCATCCTTTTTTCATGAAAAATAGTAATGAGGAGAAATATTTAATTGTTCTTATCACTTCAAACCGTGGTTTGTGTGGAGGCTACAATTCTCAAATAATTAAAAAGGCTATTTCATTAATTAAAAACGAGACAGGCGGTCAAAATGTAGATATTATAACCGTTGGTAAAAAAGGAGATAGCGCAATGCGTAGAACTGGCCAAAATGTAGTAGCTACATTTACAGATATACCAGACAATGTGGGCATGCAAGATATTATTTCACTTTCTACTTATATAGCCAACGAATTTAAAAATGAAAAATATTCAAAAGTTTATATAGCTTATACAGATTTTATTTCTGCCTTAAATCAAAAACCAGTTATCAGAAAAATATTACCTGTATCCAAAGAAGAATTCAAAGAGGTAGTGGAAGTAAATTTGGAAGAAAAAAAGAAAGGCGAATCCGCAATATCCTATTTAGTTGAAGGAGATATAAATAACTTATTAGACACTCTGGCAGAAAAACTAGTACGTGTTCAAATATACCAAATGATGCTTGAGTCCAACGCTTCAGAACAGTCTTCAAGAATGGTCGCCATGAAAAATGCCAACGAAGCCGCCGGAGAAATGATAGACGACCTAACCCTAGTGTTTAACAAGGCAAGACAAGCAAACATTACAAGAGAAATTTCAGAAATAAGTGCAGGTATGGCTTCTATTAATTAATAATTAATAATTAAGAATTTATGGAAGAATTTAAAAAACCAATAAGCATATCTGATTTGTATGAGAATAATCTAATTATCAAAGAAGAATCCAATGGCATTAGTATTGGAAGAAACGGAGAATTAATATTAGATAAAAAATTAGAAGACGATGGATGGAAAATGGGAATTCAGTTTAGTGACAACGATAACCCCGAACGCATATCCTCCGCGATAGAAGGCTTTAAACAAACAGGAAATGAAGTTGCAATAGTTTTATTAAAAAATGACATCCGAATATTAATATATAAAGAGAAAAAAGTTTAGTTAAATTACTTATCAATCATTATTAACCCGCCAAATGGCGAAACAAGAAATTATTTATGAAAACAACAGGTATAATTAAAAGAATCATCGGTCCAGTAGTAGACGTCATTTTTGAAAATGGTGTTCCAGATATTTATAGTGCTCTATCAGTTAACAATAATGGAAAAATTATTGTTCTTGAAGTTGAGCAACATATCGGTGAAAATACAGTTCGTGCAGTTGCCATGGACTCTACAGACGGTCTTTCTCGTGGAATGGAAGTAACAAATTCAGGATTACCTATTTCTGTGCCTGTTGGAGGAATAACTCTTGGAAGAATGTTCAATGTTCTAGGTGAACCAATAGACGGAGAAGCTCTTAAAGAAGGAAACAAAGTTCTCCCAATTCACCGCAAGGCACCTGAATATGTATCTCAAGCTACTAAAGTTGAAATTCTTGAAACTGGTATTAAGGTTATAGACTTGATTTGTCCTGTTCTTAAGGGAGGAAAAGTTGGGCTATTCGGAGGAGCAGGAGTTGGAAAAACTGTTGTTATCCAAGAATTGATTCACAACATTGCTTCAAAGCACGGAGGTTACTCAGTGTTTGCTGGAGTAGGAGAAAGAACTCGTGAAGGAAATGACCTATATCACGAAATGAAAGAATCTGGAGTGCTTCCAAAAGTTGCCATGGTGTTCGGACAAATGAATGAACCACCAGGTGCTCGTTTACGTGTGGCTCTTTCAGGACTAACAATGGCTGAATATTTCCGTGATGAAGAAAACAAAGACGTTCTTTTCTTTATAGACAATATTTTCCGATTTACTCAAGCAGGTTCTGAGGTATCCGCTCTTCTAGGACGTATTCCTTCAGCTGTGGGTTACCAGCCAACACTTGCATCAGAAATGGGAAACTTGCAAGAACGTATTACTTCTACAGACAAAGGTTCTGTTACATCAGTTCAGGCCGTATACGTGCCAGCCGACGACCTTACTGACCCAGCTCCAGCTACAACATTCTCTCACCTTGACTCTACTGTGGTTCTAAACCGTTCTCTTTCAGAACTTGGTATTTACCCAGCTGTTGACCCACTTGACTCTTCTTCAACAATTCTTGACCCAAACATCGTTGGTAAAGATCACTATGAAGTTGCTCGTGAAGTTCAACGCGTACTACAACGTTATAAGGATTTACAAGATATTATTGCTATTCTAGGAATGGAAGAACTTTCTGACTCCGATAAAGAACTTGTTTCTCGCGCAAGAAAGATTCAAAAATTCCTTTCACAACCTTTCTTCGTAGCTGAACAATTTACAGGACGCGCTGGTGAATACGTAACTCTAGCTGAAACAATACGTTCATTCAAAGAAATCCTAGAAGGTAAACATGATGCATTACCAGAAAATGATTTCTACATGAGAGGAGCAATGTAATATATAATTAATAATTACGAATTAATAATTAAGAATTAAAAAAACTTAATTAATTAAAAATAATAATGAGTAAAAAATTACAATTAAAAATTGTCACCCCAGAAAAATTAATTTTAGAAGAATTAGTGGACCAAGTTACAATACCAACTACAGAAGGGGAGATCACAATTCTTCCTGACCATGTTCCTCTTATTGCTACTATTGCTTCAGGTGATATCGTGGCTATGTCCGACGGAGAACATATTCCTATGGAAGTGGTTGGTGGATTTGTTGAAACAAAAAAACCTGCCCGAAATGCTTTAGCAGGCGGGGAAAAAGATGTGACTACTGTTACTATTTTAGCTGATTTCGCTGAACACGTTTCTAGTATTTCTGATGTTGAAATTGAAAAGGCAAAAGCAAAGGCTGAACAACTACGCAAGCAAGCAGAAAACAATGAAATTATAGACTTCGAACACTTTGAAACAGAGCTAGAACGTTCTCTAAACAGAATCAAAATAGCCGACAAGTGGAGAACCAAGAAATATAGAAAATAATAACCATAAAAAAGCTCAACAAAATACCCCTATATATAGGGGTATTTTATATCTCGAAATTAAAAATAACTTAAAAAACTCAACAATGAAAACAGTTAATTTCCCCGAGCAAGCATTCGCCTTTGCATGTATTGTAAGTTTCCTTTGTACATTAAATGCTATTTTTAGCTTAGTACCAAACCAATTAAGTAAAAGTGAAAATTGGACTATGTTTTATTGGTCTGGTTCCATAACTTTTGTATGTGCTTATTTTGCTATCAAATTGCATAGAAAACATCATCCTTTCTTAAAGAAAAATGATGCAAGCCCGCCAACATCCTAACCAGATAGTAAAAAAAGACAAACATTAAACCAAGCACCCTTAAATAATTAAGGGTGCTTTTTTAAAAAAATTTAAATGACATTTATTTACAAATCTGATAAAATTATATACATAATATTAAAAATAAAACTATGGATAAAGATAAATTAGATAGCTTGTTATACTCTAGGACAAAACACTATAATGATGGGGAAGATTTAAATTATGAAAATCATTATTTAGAGCAATATCGTATGTACTTGCATATCTTTAATAGCACTAGTGATAGAAGAAATAAGTCCAATGAATTTTTTCTTGGTTTGAATACAGCTATTATTGGAGTTCTTGGTTTTTTAGAAACAAAAGGTACAACAAATAATAATTCTGTTATTTTTATATTTGCTCCAATTGTTGGAATTGCAATATGTTATTGTTGGTATGAAATAATTATTTCCTACAAGCAATTGAATAGGGCTAAATTTAAAGTTATTCATAATATCGAAGAAAAATTACCTTTATCATTATTTAAAACTGAATGGGAATTATTAGGAAAAGGTAATGACTATAAAAAATATATAAAACTATCATCTATTGAAAAAAATATTCCTATAATTTTTATAGTTTTGTATTCTGTAATTTTTACAATGAGCCTTCCTTGGGAAATAATTTCTTATTTTATTAAATAATTTACGGTTATGATTAAAAAATATTTACCTCATGCACTATTAGCTGTTTATGTAGTTGAATTTATCATCGCTGGAATAGCTCCATTTTCAAGAAGTGTGTGGTACGCAGAAAATATTCCAATATTAATATTGGTTCTTTTAATTATTTATTTATATTGGAGAAATATTCGTTTTTCAAACATGGCATATATTCTTATGTTTATATTACCGTTTATGCATACTATCGGTGGCCACTATACCTTTGAACTAGTTCCTTTTGATTGGTTTAATAATCTTTTTGGATTCACCAGAAATATGTTTGATAGAGTGGGGCACTTTGCAGTTGGATTTTACGCACTAGCTATTATTGAGTATTTGGAAATGAAACAATTAGTTTCTAAAAAAATAGTTGCTGTTTCTTACTCTATATTTGCTATTGCATTTGTAGCTGTATTTTATGAATGGATTGAATGGTGGTACGCAGAACTATGGGGAGGAGATAGCGGTGCGGCATTCCTAGGCTCTCAGGGTGATATCTGGGACGCACAAAAAGATATGTTTTTGGATGTTTTAGGATCTATAATTACAAGTGCTTTGTATTTAGTCTTTAAAAATAAAGAGATAAAATAGGTGGGGAGGTTATCCACAGTTTTTTCTTGACTGTGAACGCTCGTTCACATATACTATATATATAGTTAATTAATAATAATTACCCCAGAAGTAGAGCAAGCTCACTACGGGGCACGTATATAAATATATGAGAAGAGAAGAATATTTAAAAATAATAGAACGTGAGATTCATAGCATCAACAAAAAGATTGATGTGAAGATATTGAAAGGAATAGATTACAAGAGAGAAGCTCTTGAGCACAAACAGCTTCTTCATAAAATTCGCCAGCATTCACGTAGGGGTTTTTGGGGTAATTTTTTTAACTCACTTAATAGATTTCCAATATTTTCTAATATCTAATATACTAAAATTGTATGTACAACAATTACAAAGATAAACTGATTGGTTTTTACAATAAAGACAGACGCATGCCAACATATACAGAAATGATGAGTCTTTTTGGATTTAAATCAAAGAATGCAGTATCTAGACTTGTTGATAAATTTATTGAAGAAGGAATAGTAAGCAAAGATCATCTTGGCCGTCTTGTTGCCGATGTATCATTTAATTCTATTCCAATGTTAGGATATGTTAAAGCAGGTTTTCCAACTGATGTAGCAGAAGAATTAAGCGACACTATAAACATCGATGACTATCTGATAAACAAAAAAGGAGATTCCTATATGCTGACAGTCGACGGAGATTCAATGATAGACGCCCACATCACAGACGGAGACATGGTACTAGTAGAAAAAACAAACACGGCCAAAGATGGACAGATAGTGATAGCAGATGTAGACGGAGAATTCACTATGAAATATTTCAGAAAAAAAGGAGACAAAATATGGCTAGAACCCGCAAATAAAGATTTCAAACCTATACATCCCAAAATGTATCTAAACATTACTGCAGTAGTTAAAGCTGTCATTAGAAAATACTAAAATATTCAACATCAAATAAAAAACAACAAAGGATTATCTTTTGTTGTTTTTTATTTGAGAAATTTATTTATTTTCAGTATCTAATTTAGCTGCGGCTTCTGGAGTTGAAACAGTTTTACTCATAAAGAATAATTTGATGATTGCCATTGCAAGCATCCAGTAAACTAACATAGCTAAAAGTGTTGTCCATTCTAGAGCACTACCTTCAAGTCTTGTAATGCGAAATACATTTAGAAATGGAGCTGCTAAAGGATAACTAATACTGTAAATTAAACTACTAAAACCTGCTTCGGCATTAGCGGCCATTAATTTAAGAACGAAACGAAATGCTAACATTGCTTCTATAAAATAAAGTATATACCAAACGACTTGTGTGCCACGGTATAGTGGCTTTGTGGTGGGAGAATTATAGGATGAATCCATATATTTTTAAAAATTATTTATTAAAATTTTAAGCTTTATGTGATAACTACGACAATCATCACATTTGTTAAACTGTATTCTAATTATAACATATTTATGGTGTTTATTGTTGATTGCAAGTTCGTGTTATTCACTTGTTGTTATATGTTATAATAGGCAAGTATAATCCCTGTTCGCGATGTGCTTGTTATCTTTCTAACAGGAATTTAAAATTTTTATAAAGTAGATATTATTAACTAAAATTAATCAGATACGTCCCGTCTAATGAGGGACTATCTCTAATGGGATGACACAAGAACAGGCTTTTTTAATAATGAAAACTGGGGTAAATATTTATCTAACTGGAAGTGCCGGTAGTGGTAAAACCTTTCTTTTAAATAAATATATTTCATACCTGGAGAGTCATGATATCTCAGTTGCGGTTACTGCCTCTACTGGTATTGCTGCTACCCATATGAACGGTATGACTATTCACTCCTGGTCTGGAATAGGTATTAGAAACTATCTCGAAGAAAAAGACCTAGAGCAGTTGGAGGAAAAAAAGTATCTATGGAAAAGATTTGAAAAAGCTCGCGTTTTAATAATAGATGAAGTTTCAATGCTTCATGCTAGCCAGCTAGATATGGTGGAGCGTGTTTGTCGTAGATTTAAAAGAAATGACAAACCTTTTGGTGGCTTACAAGTTATTCTCTCTGGAGATTTTTTTCAATTACCACCTATAAATAAAAGTAGTGACGAAAATGAAAGTGGAATGATTTTTAATAGTAAAGCATGGGAAATTTTAAATCCTGCAATTTGCTACATAGAAGAACAGCACAGACAAGAAGACGACGTACTAACAGAAATCTTAAATACAATTAGAACTAATTCTACCGAAGAAAAACATTTTGAACTTTTAAAAAGTAGAATCGGTGCTAAATTAAAAAGTGATGTAAAAGCAACAAAGCTCTATACTCACAATGTTAATGTTGACGATATAAATAACATAGAGCTTTCTCTTATTGAAAATGAAGAAAGAATTTCTCATATGACGTCCACAGGTCCCGAAATGCTAACAGATATCTTAAAAAAGAGTTGCCTTGCTCACGACAAGTTAAAACTAAAAGTAGGTGCTGAAATAATGTGTATCAAAAATAATTTTGAAGAAGGCTATGTAAATGGCTCTCGGGGTAAAATTATAGGTTTTGAAAAAGAAAGTGGAAACCCTATTATAGAATTATATAATGGTAAAAAAATCACTCTAAAACCAGAAGTTTGGGCAATAGAAGAAGATGGCAAAATAAAAGCTTCAGTGTCTCAAATACCTTTGCGTCTTGCCTGGGCCATAACAATACACAAGAGCCAGGGAATGTCCCTGGATAACGCTGAAATAGACCTTTCTAGGGCTTTTTCCTATGGAATGGGATATGTTGCTCTTTCTCGTGTTAGGTCACTGGAGGGGATAAGTTTGGTTGGTTTTAATTATGAATCTCTACAAGTAGACCCAAAAGTATTAGAATTTGATCAGGAATTAAAGAATCAAAGTTTTAGTAATACATTACTGTTTAGAAAATTAAAAAGCGATGAACAAACAAAACTAGAAGAAGAGTTTATTAATAAAATGGGCGGTACTATACAAACGGGGGTGAATAAAAAAAAGAGCAAGGCTATTAAAGATACAAAAATTTCTACCATTATTATTACAAAAGAATTACTAGAAAGTGGGAAAAAAATTGATGAAATAGCTAAAGAAAGAGGATTTGTAAGAGGGACAATAATTCAGCACATAGAAGATATTGTAAAAAAATATCCCGAAGTAAATATAGACCATCTTAAACCACAAGAAAAAGATATTGTTTCAGTTCGTAAGGCAAATGCTAAATTAAAACTAGAAGAAAAAGGTAAGCTTAGTCCGCTTAAAACATTATTAGACAAGGGCGGTTCTAATCTATCGTTTGAAGATATAAGAATTGCTAAATTATTTATATAAAATTTTTATATAAATGATATAATTATAAATAATACTTGTCCCGTTAGGAAATTTTGGGAAAGTTATTAAATATTTAAAAAAAATACAAGGTAGTATAGGTCAAATTACCTTATTGTTAATAATAAAATTTTTAATGGGATGGAACAAAAATATACAACAAAAAAAATTATAATTATAGTACTTATTATGGTAATACTAGGAGCAATTACTTTTAGCTTTTATCCAAAAAAAGACAGCGTTATTTTACCTATCAATAATATAGTAGAAGAGCCCGCTATTACTATAAATGAAGAACCTCAAATATATAAACTTTGTTATTCTAAATCTGATTTAAACACAAGTGGTTTTTATGACAAAGCTTGGCTCAAATTAAATATACAAGGAGAAAAAATCTCTGGTGAATTTTATAATCTTCCAGCTGAAAAAGATTCAAAAGTCGGTTCATTTGAAGGAATTGTTGGACCACTTGTAGAGGAAATAATGAAAGGAACCATTGGACCACTTGTAGAGGAAATAATGAATAGAAAGGCTTTGGTTTGGTGGGACTCATTTGCAGAAGGAATGAGGGTCAAAGAAGAACTAGTCATAGAATTTGGAGATAGAAGTGCTACCGTAGGATTTGGAGAAATGGTGGATAGTCAACTAGGAGATGGAGTTTATTTATATAAAGATAAAACAAATCTAAACTATATAAAACCAATGAGCCAGATGAATTGCGAAACACTAGATGAAAAATTATTTGCTGAAAAATATATTAGAGATAATATAAAAACAATTGCGACAAATAAACCTGTCCTTGGTGGGTCTTGGTACACTACAACAGTATTCATAAATCCCTCAGGTAAAAATGGTGAAGTAACATATGAGGATGGCCACATCCAAAGTAGGGCCAGTTTTATATATACTTATATATCTAAACCAGAAAATATTACTATCACCGAATTTAAAATAATTAAATAATAAAAATACAAAACCCTCTGAGTTTTACTCGGAGGGTTTTGTATTTATCTGTATTTTTCGCGCCAATTATAATCTTCGTCTTCATCGTCACTTTTATCTACTATTGGGGCACCGCAGTTCTTACACACATCGTCATAAGAACGCAGTCCACAACGTGGGCAAACTGGTTCCTTTTTTTCAGGCTCATTTTTTTCTTCTTCATTATTCATCCCGTTAGAGATAGGAAGTTATTAAACTTCCGTATCTTATTAATTATTGTTAATAATATACACTTTATCAAAATTTGAAACTCCTGCTAGAAAGATAACATATACATCTCTAACGGGATTAATCCCTCTCGTGATAGTTCCCCCAAAGGTGGAACGTATCTTATTAATTATTGTTAATAATATAAACTTTATCAAAATTTTAAACTCCTGCTAGAAAAATAACAAGCACATCGCGAGCGGGGAGACATATCTATATAATAATATATAAAATCATTTTTTGCTATTTTTAAAATTTACTATTAATGATATAATAACAGTATTATTAATAAATTCAATTTCAAAAATATATGGCAAAAGGTACAGGTGCTCGCAAAGAAACAAAGAAACCAAAGAAAGTTACACCAAAGAAATAAACTATATAAAAACACCTAAAATATAGGTGTTTTTATATAGTTTATTTCAGTTTTTTAATATAAATTAAGCGTTGAAAAATAAGACTTAATATTATATAATAAGCAGACAGAATAAATAATTAATATTAATCATAAGCTAAAAATGGAATCAAAAACAAAAATCATAGCCACTATAGGACCCGCAAGTAATAGCCGAGAAGTTATATCCGAATTAATAAAGCATCATATGGATATTGCTCGACTAAATTTTTCTTGGGGTACATATGATTGGCATACAGAAATAATTAAAAATATTCGTGAAGTTGCAAAAGAAGAACACAATTTATCTATTCCTATAATGCAAGATTTATCTGGACCAAGAGTTCAAGAGGGAAGCGAACATCATTTTGGGGGAGAAGAAGACCAAGAAGTAATTACAGAGAAAGATATTGCGGATTTGGATTTTGGAATTTCACAAGGTGTAGACTATATAGCATTATCTTTTGTAGGAAATGCTTCAGATATTATTAAGCTTAAACAGCTAATAAAAGAAAAAGGTGGAAACCAAAAAGTAATAGCCAAAATAGAAAGAAAAATTGCTTTTGAAAATCTTGATGAAATAATAAAAGTTACAGATGCAGTTATGGTAGCAAGAGGAGACTTGGGTAATGAATTTCCACTTGAGGAAATTCCTTTTGTCCAACACCATATAATACAAGAATGTAATAAAGCAGGAAAAATGGTTATTGTGGCGACTCAAATGCTTCTTTCTATGGTGGACAGCCCTACACCAACAAGAGCTGAAGTTTCAGATGTTGCTTATGCAATATTAGACGGAGCTGATGGTGTAATGCTTTCCGAAGAATCAGCAAAAGGTAAGTACCCAGTAGAGGCAGTTGCTATGATGGAGAGAATATCTCTTATAGCTGAAAAAAATCGTCATACAACTAAAATAGGTTAGTATATAAAATTTTTAGATATCAAAATATAAATAAATATTATGATACAATAAAGAAGTTTTATAATAAATTACAAATAAAAGTAGTCATCATAATATGAATAAATATATTTACATTTCTAGAAAAATACCAGAAGCAGGTCTAAAATTATTGCGAGATAAAAATATATCTTATGATATTGGTAAGTTTAAAATTCCCCCAACAAAAAAACAATTAATAAAAGACCTAAAGAAAAAACCCTATGATGGTATTATTTCTTTTTTAACAGACCCTCTTGATAAAGATATTTTTGATGCTTGTCCTACTATTAAAGTTTGTGCTAATTTTTCTGTTGGATATAATAATGTTGATATTGAAGAAGTTAAAAAAAGAAATATTAGTGTTTCAAACACACCAGGAACATCCGCTACTGCAGTTGCTGAGCACACAGTTGCTCTAATGCTTGCTCTAACAACAAGAATAGTGGAAGGGGATGAATTTATTCGCCAAGGTAAATATAAAGGATGGGATCCTGATTTGTTTATAGGAACCGATATGAAAGGTAAGGTTATAGGATTGATTGGGGTAGGACAAATAGGTACAGAAGTTGCTAAAATGCTTCATTATGGATTTGGTTCAAATGTTATTTATAGTGATATTTCTAATAGTGTTGAATTAGATAAAATAGAAAACACCATTAGAAAGACTACAGCAGAGATTCTTCGTGAAGCGGATATTGTGTCACTACATGTGCCTTTAACTAAAGAGACAAAACATTTAATCAACAAAGAAAGTTTATTAACAATGAAAAAGAGTGCTTTTTTAATTAATACTTCAAGAGGTGAGGTTATAGACGAAAAAGCTTTAGTGTACGCTCTCGAAAAAGACATTATAAGGGGAGCGGCTCTTGATGTTTTTGAATTTGAACCAAAGCTTACAAAGGGCCTTACTAAACTACCAGATATAATACTTACTCCACACATAGCCTCCGCTCGTCAATCAGCAAGAGATGCTATGGCTGAAATTGCAGCGAAAAATATTATTTCTGCATTTGAAACGGGAAAAGTTATTAACAACATATTAAAATAACAAAAAAAGCTTTATAATTTATATGCTTTTTGTTTAAAAATAATTTTGATTATAATTTACAATAGTTTATAATTATATGGTGCTTATCATTATAAACAATGGTCGCGTTTATAATTAATATAAAATCAATAGTATTTATTTATAAGTTTAATTTTACAGATTATGTACATTTAATAAATGACTAATATCTGTCACAAAATAATGAGAAAGAATTTGAAATATAGTGTGTCCTCAATTATTATTATGTTGTCTTTGGTATTAGGGTTTATGGCATATGCCGAAGATGATGTTACTACTACAACCAATGAAGTAACCAATGTTGAAGCTCAAAGAGAAGTAAAAATAGAAGCATACAAGCTTAAGATGTCTCAGGAATTGGCACAAATAAAATTAAGACGTGAAGAATTCCAAAAAGAATTAAATATAAAGAGAGAAGAAAATAAACTAAGAATAGAGGAAATAAAAAGTAATTTTAAAGAAAATATAAAAACAATAAAAGACGAGAACAAAAAAATTGCTTCAGAAAAAATCGTAGCAACAATTAATGAAATAAACGCAAGAAGAACAGAACAACTTGCTGAAAAATTAAATCAAATAAAAAATGTTCTTATAAGTATTAATTCACGCATAACTAAAGCAGAAAATAAAATTCTTGATGTTGCAGCACTATCCACAAAGCAAAGTGCAGCACAAGCTGCTATCGACAAAGCAAATGATGCTATAGCAGCCCAAATGGGAGTATCATATTCTGTGACTGAAAGTTTAACAGATGAAGCTGTTCTTAGAACAGAGATGAAAAATCTTCGTGATAAGTTTCAGAAAGATATAAAAGCCCTAAATGAAGTAGTAAAAGCTGCACATGCTGCAACTGTTGAACTAGCCACTTCAATAGCTAAAATACCAAACGTAGACGAAGAAGAGGTCGAAGAAAATGATGCTGCAAATAATTAATATAAATTTTATGGAGAAAAAAAATAATTTGATAGTTATATTTGTTGTAATTATAGTAATCGCAGTTGTTGCTTACATTTTTATGACTAAAAATGTTGCGAATGGACCTACTGAGTCAGAAACAGCAACTCAAACAGAAGTAGAGTTTAACGAAGCAATAACATCTGATACTACTACATCAATAAACGAGACTTTAAATAATATCGATTTAACTGATACAAGTAGTGAGGACTTACAAGTAGTAGATCAAGAATTACAAAACCTGTAATTAACTAAATTAATAAAACCTTCAGATAATATCTGAGGGTTTTATTAATTTTAGGTGTAATTATTTATTAATATTAATGTATAGGATTTTATAGCTTATAAAGTATAATAAACAAATATGGAACCGTTAGCATCTAAAATTAGACCCCAAAAATTGACCGAATTCATAGGGCAAGAGCATCTTGTGGGGCCAAATAAGCCTATTTATATAGCTATAAATGAAAAGCATATATTTTCGTTTATCCTCTGGGGTCCTCCTGGGGTAGGTAAGACGACCCTCGCTAAAATATATGCCAAGTCGTTGAACGCCGACTACCACGAGCTTTCTGCTGTTTCTGCTGGAAAAGAAGACATTCGTCAAATTTTAAATTCATCTCCAAGTGGAAGCGGTACACTCCTAGGTCCCAAAATTCTTTTTCTGGATGAAATACATCGCTTCAATAAATCACAACAAGACTTCTTATTACCGTACGTAGAGAGTGGCAAACTTATTCTTATAGGAGCAACAACAGAAAATCCAGGCTTCGAAGTTATCCCGGCATTATTATCTCGTTGTAGAGTTTTTGTTTTGGAAGAATTTTCCGCCGATGATATGCGCAAAATAATAAAACGCGCTGGTTACAAAATAAAAAAAGATGCAGTTGATTGGATTATAGGGATGGCTCAAGGTGACGCCAGGCAAGCAATAGCAATGATTGAAAACACAATATCTTTATATAAAGAAATTAATGTTGATAATCTTAAAAATACACTTCAGTCTAAATTTCTTCGTTATGATAAAAAAGGTGATGAACACTACAACACTATAAGTGCTTTTATAAAAAGTATGCGAGCAAGCCAGACAGATGCTGCTTTGTATTACTTAGCACGAATGCTTGAGTCCGGAGAAGATCCTAAATTTATAGCCAGACGAATGGTTATATTTGCTAGTGAAGACATAGGACTAGCTCTTCCTACAGCGTTAGTTGTAGCAAATGATGTATTTAGAGCTGTAGAAACTGTAGGTATGCCAGAATGTGCTATAAATCTCGCCCATGGCGTGGCTTATCTATCAGGCTCACCAAAGGACAGAAGCGCTTATAATGCCTATTTAGGGGCCTTGGAAGACGTTAAAACATATGGTAATCTACCTATTCCGCTCATAATAAGAAACCCAACCACAAAACTAAACAAAGAAATTGGCTATGGGAAAGATTATGAAATATATACAAAAGCAGATTTAATGCCAGAAAAATTAAAAAATAAAAAGTATTTAGAAAAAAGAAAAAAAAATGAGGAATAAATTATTTTATAAAATATGTCTCATTCAGTAGAATGATCTACTGGGTGGCCGAGCTTAGAGGTACAACCTCCGCAGCCAACTCGAGGTTGGACCTCTAGGCGAGGAGATCCGAGGACTTTTTTTAGAATATAATTTATGAAAATATAAAATATATTAGTAATTATAAATAATAAAAAACACATGATTTTAATCGACGTAAGAACAAAAGGAGAATACAATCGCGAACACATAGATGGCGCAATACTACATGACATTATGGATATAATGGATGATATTTACCCAGATATAGATAAGAATGAAGAGATATCTTTATATTGTGAATCAGGCAATAGGTCTATGATGGCCAAAAGTCTCATGGAGAGTGCCGGTTTTAAAAAAGTTACAGACCTAGGAAGTATAGATAATTTAAGATAATTTATTCATATAGAACTATGCTTCCGGCAAACATTTTGCATTCATTTGTATGTATGATAAAATAATTAAAATTTAAATTATTGACATTATGAATAACAATAAGACAAAATGTCCTCGTAGCACTCACAGAAAAAATAATTCTGAAGAAGCGCCAGCTAAAAAAATAGCTCAAGCTATAAAAATAGCAGCTCAGAGTAAACAAATATATAGAAATGATACCAATAAAAATAGCATAATGTCTAAAAACAATACCAAAAATTATGGTATTTTAAACATTAAAAACAGCAAGAATCAAGAAGTCTGTCCTAACGGGGAAAAAGATTTAGATCTAATTATAGAGCCTAAATTCTATCCATCTTGTGTTTTTCCTTTTTTAGGATATTATTCTTATTGATAATTTTATGATTACAACATATTTGATATTATTAGTCAAGAACCATTAGCCCAGAAAATAAATTTATTTTCTGGGTTTTTAGTTTTAATAATTTGAAAATATTTGTGAGAGTAAATAATTAGGGGACTCTAGACTCAAAGATAAGCATGATAAACAACTCAAGGTAAACAATACAGAGCCGAATCAGAATACAGAGTAAGGATATTTATATAAAATAAACAATATGTTTCAATATAAGGCTTTAGTATTAATGTTAGTGTCGCAAAAGCTACATTGTGCGACACTATCCTATATTTTAAGTAGGCCTAAATACGAGCTTCTAAGGCACTGCCCCCTTCAAAATTGAGCAATATTATTGAGTACCTTCTAAGCAGAGATTAAATGCATTTATCTGCTCATTATAATTAATTATTTTTTGTTTTGTATCTGCAATCAATTCGTTGTAAGTATTTACTAAAATATTATATTTATCTATTTGTTCATAGTAAGTACTCTCTTCGTATATCGCCTTCACATCTATCTTGCTCTTTCTAATAGCTAAGTCTTCTTCCATACTCTTTAGCTTGTTTTGGTTAAGATTTATTAGCCCCAATAGTACCTGATCTACGGCTGGACATACGCTTCTTGGAGTACCAAAGTGCTGAATAGCCATCCATATGCTTCTTCCTTCAAATACACCTTTTCCTACAGCTATGCCTATTTCTGTGTAGCGTTCATTCAAAATATTTGCTCTATGGCCAGCACTAGCCATCCATGCGTCTACTAGGTCTAAATCATCACTAAAGTTGCCTAAAGCCAAGTTTTCGCCAATTAAGATGTAGTCATAGCCCGCCTGAACACCCAAATCTCCTACTCCAACTCCACTTGGAGATATATGTTCGAAGTATTGATTATCAAACATGTCTTGCAGTTTGTTTTCTGCAGATAAATTTAATTTTGAATTTTCGGTCAACTTCGTTAAGCCACCAAATTCATTTCTATAATTATTTGTATATTTTATTATATTATCTTTTGATAGCTTATTGTCGTTTAAGTAGCCGTTTACAACACGCAATGCTCCCGGCATATCTATTTTATTTAGAGGCTCTACTTTCTCTTTTGCAATCAGTTTAACTAAAGATGCACTATCGTCTACTTTATAATTTGAAGCTATATCATTAACAGCCAATTTAATATCATCACGTGCCACATATAAGGACAACATGAATGATAGTATTATTAAAATTTTATAAATATTTTTCATCCCGCTTGCGATAGTTCCCCAAAGGTGGAACGTGTTTAATTAATTATTGTTAATAATATCTACTTTATCAAAATTTGAAACTTCTGTTAGAAAAATAACAAGCACATCTCGAACAGGGATAAATTTATTATTTACAGGTAGATGACATTGTAAAACCAGATTTTATAGCATCCTCTGAAGTACTAAACCAAATTATATTTTCTGGCTTAATACGGTTTGCGCCACTGCAACCTATTGTATAATACATTTTACCATTTTTTGAAGCTACATACCTCTTTTCTTTGGTTTGGATTGTGTCTAATGGCTCTATATTTGTATTTGAAATACTGTTCTCGCCGATTAGTTTCTTTCTGGGCACTTGGTCTACGGCATCTTGAACCCTATCGTAGCTCGAGGATATCCTACCCAAACCAAAGGACGCTATCCCCACCCCTACTATAATAAATAAAAACATAACAGTGTTTCTGTCAATACCGCTTTTGCTCTTGATTTTATCGAATATATTAGGTATACTCATACGTACTTGATTATAAATAATTAATTTGCTAATTACTAGCGTTATATCATATGGCACATAGGAAAGCCGGAGGTTCGGCCAAAAACTTAAAAGACTCAAATCCAAAGTATCTCGGTACTAAGCTTTATGCTGGTGAAAAAGCAAAGGCAGGATCAATCATAATAAGACAACGTGGAACAAGAATCCTTCCAGGAACTAATGTAGGACTTGGTAAAGATCATACTCTCTTTGCTCTTAAAGAAGGAACAGTTAAATTTGGAACAAAAAGAAAAGTAAATTTCAATAGAACATCCTCAGTAAAGAAAATCGTTCACATTATATAAAAAATCCCTCCGACCAAAATCGGAGGGATTTTTTTATTCAGCCTCAACAACTATTTCACATTCCCCTTTCATGTCCCCTTTCTTTATAGAAATTTTATGAGAGCCTATACTTTTAATATGGTCCATTTTTATCGCATTTTCATCTATTTCTATCCCTGTTATTTCTTTAATAGATGACGCCACATCGTGAGTTCCTACTGCTTTAAACAAGTGACCCTTATCGTTTGCCTTGGCTTTTATTATTATAGTTTTGCCTCCAACAGAAGAAATTAAATTTTTGAAAGATTCTATCTCTTCATTCTTTTTTTTCTCAAGAGATTTTTTTCTATCTTCAATTTTAGCAAGTTCGGACTTGGTAGCAAGAACAGCTAGCCCTTTAGCCAAAAGAACATTTTGTGCGTATCCTCCTTTAAAATCTTTTACATCATATTTATTTCCAACTTTCGGTATATCAGTAAGTAAAATAACTTTCATCCCGTTTAGAGATAGGAAGTCAAAGACTTCCGTATCTTATTAATTATAATTAATAATATAGACCTTTAATTTAATTTAAAACAATTATTAGAATAAAACAAGCACATCTCTAACGGGATTCATCCTATTTTGAAGCAGGTCATGGCCAATATTATAAACATAATATGACTAACTCTGCTTTATATTAAAATTAATGAAATTTATATTTCCTGTTTTTTAATTATTCAGCATTCAATATTTCTACTGCTTTGTCCATTTGGGGGTCTCTCTTAGCATCGGAATCTTTTTTTGTAAATGGAATTTTTACATCTGGTTCAAGACCTTCTGGTGAAATTGAAATCCCGTTTGGTGTTTTCCAGTTAGCTACAGTAACTTTCAAAGATGTGTCCTCTGTTATTTTTATTAATTCCTGAACAGAACCTTTCCCGAAAGTTTTTTCACCTACCAAAGTAGCAATACCGTGCTCTCTAAGAGCACCTGCCAATATTTCTGAAGCTGAAGCTGAGCCACCATCTACAAGTACTACAAACGAAAGATTCTCATTAAATAATCTAGGACCATGACTTCTATAAACCTTGGGTTTACTTCCATCCATTGAATCTTCTACTAATATTGTTTTACCTTCATCTATAAACCATGATGCAATATTTACAGATGAGCCCAAGTATCCACCTGGGTTACCTCGTAGGTCTAGAATCAATTTACTAGATTTAGAATTAATAAATTCAATAATTGCTTCTTTAAATAAATTATCAGATTTTTCAGAAAAATTATAAAGTTTAATAACAAAAATATTATCTTCTCTTAACTCAGTATCTATTGTAGGTATTTGAATTCTACCTCTTATAATAGAAATTTCGCGAGTTTCATTTTCTCCCGAACGCAAGATAAGCAAAACCACCACAGTACCACTTGGCCCATGTATCAAATCAATAGCTTCATCTATTGTCATTCCTACGGTTGTGGCGTCGTCAATTTTTAGAATTTTATCTCCAGCTTTTATTCCTGCATTCCAAGCTGGCGTGTCTTTTAGTGGCGCAATAATAGTTAGTATTTTATCTTTAATCCCAATCTCAGCTCCTATACCATCAAAGGATCCTAAAATTTCCTCGTTGAATGATTTATTTTCTTTGGGTGGAAAGAATACTGTATAAGGGTCGCCCATAGATGAAGCGAGCCCAGATATTGCTCCCCAGACACGGTCTTGGTCAGTAACTTTATTGGCATGGATAGATTTATCATTTAAAATCTGTCTCTTATACACATCTCCGAGCCCACGAGACTTCCGCTCATCTCGTATGC
>JAENWX010000051.1 GCA_016649835.1 Minisyncoccota bacterium
AAAGCGAACACCTGAAGCTTTCGCAAGACCTTTTGAGATATCTTTGTAATCAAAGTATCCAAAAGGTGTACTGTTCCTGTAGGGAATTCGAGCGCGTCGGCGCGAACACTGAACGAATTCCCAGCAGGGAATTGTGATTTAGTAGAATCACCCTCTGGGTTGTACCCTCTGGGGAGAGCTATTTATTATTAAATTTATTTTTCATATAATATTATTAAATTTATTTTTTCTGAAACAGTGTTTCTAATAATGCTATTTGATTTGGCTTTTCTACTAATTTTATATTTTGCTCAATCGGATTTAATTTGTGATTAAAAATATTTTTCATTTCATCTTTATTAAAGAAATGATAATGAACGTCATATTTTTTAAAACCGCCGCCTTCGGATGCTTTCGGGAAAAATTCAAAAAATTTCTGTGTTTCACTAGAAAGTGATGTATTTAAATAAAAACCTCCCGGCTTTAGGACACGACTTATTTCACTTGCGTATTGTTCCCAGTCATCATTATATAAATTTTCCATTAGACCAAAATCGCACACGCCATCAAAACTATTGTCAGTAAAAGGAATATCTAATGCATCTCCCTCTACAAATTTTAATTTACCTTCTAGCCCCCAGTGAATAACATCCTCATTGGTTTTTTTAATTATATTGGGTTCAAAATCTAGCCCTATAACACGGTAACCAGCTTCAACCAACTTTTTCGCAAAGAGACCTCTACCAGAACCAATATCTAAGATTAGTGAATCCTTTGGAAGTTGCTCCATCAATTTTTCTCCGCGATTTTTTAAAGGAAGATGAGTCCAGATATCACTACCTGTTCTGTATGCTGTCTCAAAAAATTCTTTGTGTTTTTGATATTTCATCCTGTAGTGAAAAATGGCATTATGGGTTAACCATTTTTTTATAATTTTAATAATTTATAAAACACTAACTATATTCTATATTTAATTATCTCGTTTTTAAAACTATGCCATTTTCTACTACGGGATTCATAATTACATTATAGCTTTTTATTTTTTGTAATGAAACTTTTATTTACTATGGTATTTTTTATGTATATCTCGTAGCTGAGTATCTGTAACGTGCGTATAAATTTGTGTTGTAGAAATATTGGCATGGCCAAGCATCATTTGGACCGAACGAATATCAGCCCCGTTTGAAAGTAAGTCTGTCGCAAACGAGTGCCGAATAATATGAGGAGTAACCTTTTTAGAAATACCCGCAACTATAGCATAATATTTAACAATTCTTTGGACTGACCGCGGAGTAAGCCTGCCTCCTGATAGGGATTTTCCTGCTTGCCCTTTATTTTTCCCTTCATTTTTTGAATATTGAACAAATAGGGGCTCATCCATATCTTTTCTGCTTTTTAAATAGTCTCGAATTGCACTTTTAGCACTATCTGACAAAAAAACTACCCTAACTTTTTCTCCTTTTCCACGAATAGAAAATTCGTCTTTCGATAAATCCAAGTCTCTATTTATAGAACACAACTCAGACAAACGAAGCCCTGTAGAAAAAAATAATTCAAGCATTGCTTTATCTCTTAGTTTTTTTTCTATATCAAATTTTTTATCAGTTTTAGCTAAAGTAAGTGGTGCATTTAAAAGTCTAGAAAGTTCACTTGAAGAAATTAAATCGAGGCTTCTTTCTTTTATTTTTGCCAATTCTATACGATCAGGGGGCAGGGAAGCAATATCTCTTTTCATTAAATACTTCAAAAAAGAACGAAGAGCAATAAGATGGTAGTTCTGAGTATTTTTTTTGAGAGTACCGGCAGATTGTCCTTTTGTTTTTACTCCTGGCTGACGATTTAAGTACAAACGGTATTCGCGAATCTTTTCATCAGTTATTTCTTTTGGTTCCGCTATTTTTGCAAACTCAAAAAAACGAGAAATATAATAATCATAATTATTAACAGTTTTTAAACTATTACCTTTCTCTATTTCTACGTGTTCGAGAAATTCTCTTTTGTATTTTTCTAGTTCTGTTGTCATTAATTGATGAAATTTATTTAATAATGTTCATAAATCTTTAATGTCGTACAATAATTATACCATACGAGTCCCAAATACAACTGTTTTTAGCTTTTTAAACCCTTATATTGATGGAAATGGGGTTGAAAATAAGCATTTTAAAGGATAGCTCTCTTCTATTGCATTATTAAACAATTTATGCTAATATGCATTCACAATGTTAACAACAAAGAAAAAGCAAAATATTATCAAAAAGAACCAGTTGCATGCTACAGATACTGGTAGCCCTGAAGTGCAAATTGCTATTTTAAGCAAAAGCATAGATGAGCTTGCAGGACACTTAAAGATACACAAAAAAGATAACCATTCACGAAGAGGGCTTATCAAAATGGTTGCTGACCGCAGAAAACACCTAAAATATCTCGAAAAAACAGACAAAGAGAGATACGCAGTTGAATATAAAAAAATAAAAGCATAGTAAAAACCCCTTGGAGACCTACTCTGAGGGGTTTTTTGTTGTCTAAAATTATTATGGAAAATAACACATAGAGGTATATAATGAAGTTGTTAATAAAGAGGTCGATAATTAATTTAATTACTAATAGCTACACAAATTATATTCTAAAAAAAATCCTCGTATGAGGGAGGACGGGGAGCCACCCAGTAGGTGAGCCCATGGGGTGATTTTGGTAAATCATCTCCTGAATCAGACACATTTTATAAAATAATTTATTTCGCTATAAAAAATATATGAGTCCCGTTAGAGATGTGTATGTTATCTTGCTAACAGGAGTTTAAGATTTTGATAAAGTAGATATTATTAACTAAAATTAATCAGATACGGAAGTTTAATAA
>JAENWX010000008.1 GCA_016649835.1 Minisyncoccota bacterium
CCCTTTGAAGGAATGTACCTGCGTACGCGCACGCGACAACCATCATGGTAGTAGAGCCACACATACACATTACAAAGATTATCATTTTCATCCCTGACCCAAAATAAATTTGAGCTAGTTTCACTAAGAAGTTTTTCTCCTTTTACGATGTGTCTTTCGCAAATTTGCGAAATGTGAGCCAAGTCTGTCTCTTCATAAATTCCACCGGCTTGTGCATCTCCGATGATATTTTGTTCAGAGATGTCTTCATTAAATTCGTAACCGGCTAATTTTTTGGCTGGTGAATTTTTAATTTCATTATCAAACCAGTTAAAAAGATCGTCGTCAACATAAACAAAGATTCCACCTTCACGTCTAATTTTGAAGAAATCTTTAGTATTCAGTAATTCAGTGGCTTCTAGAAAAATATCTGGAGCCACTTTTTTAAAAGGACCAGAGAAAATCTGTACTTCACCCAAAAAAGCTAAAAGTGCTTTGGGTTTCATGTTCACAAGTTTTTTAAGAGCCCTGCGAAGTAGCTCACTCTTGTCTGCCTTGTGGCAAACATCAGCGATAAGTTTCCAGCCGGAATCGGTCGAAACTTTTTCGGTGTTTCTTTTTGTTGTCATTTTGCACCATTTTTTAAAAGAACTACTCGGTATTTTAAGTCCACCTTTCGAATCTCGGACTTTTTTAATTAGTTATATTATGTCATGAATATACCCTATATGTCAATATCTTATAAAATCCCAATTTTAAAAGAGTTTCAAAAATAAGACTTAAATTAGCCAATCCTAGAAATGTCTAGGATTGGCTAATTTGTATTTTTTACTAGAAACTAGAAGCTAACTTATATAAGTTTTAATAACTTTATTAAAATCTGCGGGCAATGGAGATACCACTGTTTTTAACTCTCCGCTTGGTAAAGAAAAAGTTATAGAGTGCGCATGCAACGCCAATCTTTTCATTCCTAATTCTAATTCTTTTGCTCCACGGTAAATAGGGTCAGAAACTACGGGATGATTTATATATCTCATGTGTACTCTAATCTGGTGAGTACGACCAGTCTTAGGATATGCTTCTATATAAGAAAATTGATGTTCTACTTTTTTCTTATCTTCATCTTTTTTTGTATCTGTAAATTTATTTAAAATAATATATTCTGTCACCGCATCACGAAGTGGTTCACGTGCTCCACGGCCGGCAGTATATGCTCTGATATCTTTTTGAGAACGTCCAATAGCCACATCGATAACTCCTCTTTTCCCAGTAGCGAGTGAAGCCTTGGGGTCTGAAACATAACCATAAACAAAGGCTCTATATATTTTTTTTATTTTGTGACTTTGAAATTGCTCCTTTAAATAAAGAAAAGTCTTTTGGTTTTTTGCAATAATTAATACCCCGGATGTTTCTCTGTCTAAACGGTGAACTATTCCTGGGCGCAATATTTTTTCTTTTTTTCCACCCTCTCTTTCTATAATAAAAGGCTCCCCTACGTTTTTTACAGTGGGATAATTTAAGAGTATCCAGTCAGAAATTGTTTTAGTTTTGTTTTTGCCGTCTGGATGAACAACAACCCCAGATGGCTTGTCTATTACTAAAATATTTTTATCTTCAAATAAAATTTTTATAATCATATAATTAATTCTTTAACTTTTTCAATCCAACCCATTATAGAGAGAAACACCTTAACATCATTTACATGCACTTCAAAAGTTCCATTCGGAATGCTATCTTTTTTTCCAAGACTTGCAATACTCGGCTTTGAATATGTTTTAAAAAATTGCGAGGTTGGTATTTTAGAAACATTTGACCAGTACTTTTCGGCTTTTTTTATTTCTAGATGTGAATGAATATGTATATGTCCTCTAAATTTGTCTTCTGGAGTATGACATATTTCTCTAAAAAATTTCATCATTATCCTAATAACATCTGGATCACTATTTGATATACGAACCATTCTTTTTGTTTTACCACCTTCTCCTAAATATAACATTGCTCCGATTATAAGCAATTCTTTATTTGAAATATCTTTTATCTCTTCTTTTGCTTTATCAATAAGAATTTTTCTTTTTGTATTTTCATTAAAAAGTCTTTTTTCTCTTCTTTTTTCAATAGCTTCAACACTAAACCCTCTTTCAGTTAACATTATTCTTTGCTTATTATTCAATTTAATATCACGAACCCAAAAACTAACACTCGCCTTAGAAACTTCAAGTTTCTTTGCAATTACTTTTATAGACTCTCCTTTTTTTCTTAATTTTAAGGCTTCTTGTTTTTCAATATATTTCATAACAACTTGTATATAGAGTATACTACAAAGGTTCATTTTATACAAATAAAAAATAATCCTTTAAATTAAAGGTTTTTTATTTTATGTGCGCGGTGGAGGGCTCGAACCCCCGACATCTTCAGTGTAAATGAAGCGCTCTACCAACTGAGCTAACCGCGCATAATAATTAAAACGTATTTTGATATTAACCTATTTTTATCAGTATATCAAGTCTTTTGCTATTTTATTAAAAGGTGTTAGTATGTTAAAAGCATACTGCCCTTGTAGTGCGAGATATAAACCGAACATACCGTATTTGAAAATGAAACACTTGCCCTTGTAGTGCGAGATATAAACCGAACATACCGTATTTGAAAATGAAACACTTGCCCTTGTAGTGCGAGATATAAACCGAACATACCGTATTTGAAAATGAAACACTTGCCCTTGTAGTTAAATGGATATAACTGCGGACTTCTAAGCCGTTATTGCAGGTTCGATTCCTGCCGAGGGCACATATAATACAAAAGCACGACTTAAGTCGTGCTTTTGTATTATATGTGCCCTCGAGCGACTGAACTGCTTCAGTCGCGGGCAGGAATCGAAAACCCTTTCGTTTTTCGGTGTTAACCGAAACGAAAGGGTGTACTGAACCTGCGATTCATCTAAATCGCCTACGGGGTAAGGTTCGATAAGTGTACTCACGGTCCTGCTTTTCGAAAAGGTGTACCTACCTATGTAATAGGCGATATATGTATTCATGGTCCTCCCCCCCCTACATACTCGGATCTCTATACACCTTCAAACCCTCCTCCACTTCTTTTTGGTTTAATAATTTATTACCAAAAGATTCACTTACTTTATTAAATATTTTTTCATCAACTAAACTTGGTTTTTCATTAGATTCGGGTGTTAGCTGTGGTGCGACTGAATTTTTTATCTCATACAATAAATACAAGCTAAATATTATTAATATAATTGTAGTTGCGAAAAAAATATACAACAAATTATTCCAATGATTATGTGGATTTATTTTTTTAAAAGAAATTAAATTTTTTATTCTATTTTGTATTTTGGATAAATAATCTTTCATAAATTTAGCTTGTACTTAAAATACTAAAAGTAATGTCTGCTTGCCATGTTGAAGTGTCTGGTATTTTAACAGCTGTAATATCTGTTTCTTTTTTCTCTTTTATATCTTTATTTAAATAAACCTTAATTACATTTACTTGGTATGGAATATTTTCTAAATAAGTAATTGTCTTCATTACTTGCGAGAAAGTTCCTTTTACTAAAACATTAAATGAAATAGCGTTCTTAGTTGCATCCGAAGCCTCTATACTATTTACCGAAACACTTGCTCCTGTCACCCCACCTATTTCTTCCAAAGAATCCACAAATGTATCTATTTTATCAGGGTCCACAAAATGACTATTAATAGAGTCTTGTAATAATCTAATTTCATTTACTTTTTCTGCAAAAATTTCTGCATTTTGTTTTTGTATTAATTTATCTTGAAGAATTACTAGTGTTGTTGAAATATTCTGGTTTTTGTTTTTAATAACACTAAAGAAAAAAACAAACAAGCCAATAGCGGCCATTGCGGCTATTGTTGAAAAGATAAGTATTGTTAATGTATTTTTTGTTTTCATTTAATTTTTTATTGTTATTGAAATTGTAAAAATTAAATTTGTCTTCTCTAGAAAATTAGAAATGGGTAAATTTACCTCAGAAAAATTTAGATTATTTTCTAACACGGTTTTAAAATTACGCAAAGAATCTCTATTTGTTGCTACTCCATGAATTTCTAAGCCAGCTGAATCTGCTGTTTTTTTAGTAAAAAGTAACTGAGAAAAGGTAACCCCTTCTGTTCGGCTAGATAATATATTACTAAAAACTTTATCATTTACTTGATACGATACTTCATTTGAATTTAATATTTTTAATTTAGAATTAATATCTGATGTTATTTTATCTATGTTATTTGTATCTAATTCTGGGTTCTCTTTGTTTAATGTTTCAAGTCTATCTTGCACTAAAACCTCTTTGGATTTAGATAAAAAATAAGGTGGAAATAATAACAGAGTAGAAACCAAACCTGCTATTATTAACATATTTAAAACTGCAACCGAAAACCTCATCCAGTATTCTCGACGTATCAATTTTTTCCCAAATTCTGGTAGTATGTTTATTACAGGTTGTGACTTGTATAAATAGCCCCCTAGCGCCAACCCCAATACGGTTGCGTAACTTAATGATTCTTCAAATGATATTTCTGGTACAGATTTTTCAATATTTAAAATATTTATCCATACATTTGCGTTTTCAACTTTTACTTTTAAACTTACTTCTAAATAATCCGACAGTCCTGTTAGGTTGGCATCTCCTCCACATAAAATTATGTGGTTAATTTTTTGATGTTTTGGATTGTTACTATTGTGTGTCTCCCAATATATATATTGTTTATTTATTTCATCTCTTAAAACAGAAATTCCATTTAAAATCGCTGGAAAAATATTTTCGGCTTTTGACCCTGTATTCAAACCATACTCAAGTTTCATTTTTTCTGCCTCAGCAAAAGACAAAGAGAAATTTTTAGCAATCATATTTGTTAAATCGGCCCCACCAATAGAAAGAGTGGTGGTCAAATAAACGCGCCCGTTTTTAGAAATAGATATTCCTGTTCTTGTCTCACCTAAATCAACTATCATTATAGGGTCTGCTTCATAGCTAGGAATAACTGCTCGAGCTAAGGCCTGAGCTTCTATTTCAAACGAAACTGGAACTAAGTCAGCCTTTTTGAAAACGGACATATAGCTTTCTATAGTAGAATTCGCAATAGCAACAACTTCAATTAAAATATTTTGATTATCTTCTTCTATAATATCATAATCAAAAACAACATCTGGAGCTTTTAGTGGGACGTAGCCTTCTATCTGAAGAAGTATCATATCTCTTATATCTTCATCGTTTGTTTTAGGAATAGATAAAGTAAAAAGATACATCTGCTCCTCGGGCAAAGAAACTCTAATGAAATTTAGATTCTCTTTTTCTTTAATTTTTCTTAAAATTTTTACAAGTTCTTCTTCTTTTTCAATCTTACCAGATACAACCACTCCTTCTGGTATTTTTTCTTTTCCATATTTACTAAGATGGAGCCCCTCTGGAGTAATTTTTAATTCTCCATATTTTATCGATTGGTCTGAAATATCAATAGCGCATGAATTCATGGCCAAATATGATGGTGTCGGAAAATAGTGATTATATAATCTTTTCATTACTACATTATTATACGATAATATAGAATTATATAAAAGGTATTAGTGTTTCTTTTTAAATCTTAAAATTAACATTTTTATTATAATTGGCAACAAAGATAAAATTACTATTAAAAATGCAATCGGGATAATATATACATCTGGGTTTGGAATTATTCCTCCCAAAAAATATCCCAGCAACAAAAGCCCTGAAACCCAAACAATACCTCCAAATATATTATAAGAAACAAACGAGGAGTATTTCATATTTCCAATACCAGCAACAATCGGGGCAAATGTTCTCATCATAGGAACAAATCGAGCCATAATAATTGTTGACTTCCCGTGTTTTTCATAAAAAATCTCTGCGTCATACAAACGCTTTTTTTTGAAGAAAAAACCAGAATCACGATCAAATAAACGTCGTCCGTATTTTTTACCAGACCAATATCCAACAGTGTCTCCTAAGATAGCTGCAATAATACAACCAATTAAAAGAACTTCTATACTAAAAAATCCCTGAGAGGCAAAAATACCTGCCGTAAAAAGAAGAGAATCGCCTGGAAGAAAAAACCCGAAGAACAAACCAGTCTCAGCAAAAACAATAAGAATAATTCCTATTACTCCTACTGCTTTAACAATTAGAATCGGATCGAGCATAATATATAATTACTAATTACCAATTACTAATTAAATTCTTAATATCTTTTTATTACAAATTGGTAATTAGTAATTTGTAATTGTTAATTATTTTATCTAACCTTACTTCCAACTCCTACCTTAACCTCAGGAACAAGAAAAACCGGCTTGCCATCAATACCGTCTACTGCCATCAACATTCCATTACTTTCGTAGCCTTTTATTTTTCTTGGCTCTAAATTTACGATGTATAAAACTTGTTTATTTATTAAAACACTAAGGTCTGGATAGTATTCATGAATTCCTGAAATAATTTGTCTTAATTTTCTATTGCCATTTTCATCAACTTCTCCAAAATCTATTTGGCATTTTAAAAGCTTGTCGGTTTCAGGAATAGGCAGAGCTTCCATTATGGTGCCTATTTTCATGTTCATCTTATTAAATTCTTCATAAGTTACGTACTCCATACATTTATTATATACCAAAATACTTTCTAATGATAATCTTAACTTTTAAAAGACTTTCATTGTCTAAGTTCCCTAATTTACCTAAAACAACATTCCTTTCTAGTGTAGCTATTTTGGTTACCTTGATAAGAGAATTAACCTTTAGCCCGCTATTTTTAAAATTTTTACCCCCTTCTTTAATAATAACTTCAGAGTCTAAAATTTTCTTAGGCACAACAGATGAAACAAAACACAAGGTAATATCATTGCCAATTTCTTTATTAGAAATAACGAGGGCAGGTCGAACTTTTTCTCCCGTTAGGTCAGTAAAAGGAAATGGGACTAAAATAAGATCTCCCTGCTTATACATATTTTTCTTTTAAATCAGAAACTGAATAAATATCTGGCTCTTTTTTTAAAAATGAAAAACTTTGAGAATATGCATTTATATTTGTAATTTCTGAAAGTTTTGGATTAAAATTTTTGGGAAATGGGATAATTACTGCTTCAGGATTATCCCTTCTTCCTATAACAAAAGACTTTCCTGTGTTGTATACAGTGTCTACAATATCGCTTATATTATCTCTGACCTTTGTAGTAGAGAGTGTTTGTATATTCATATATGGATATTGTACAAAATGTACAAATTAAAATCAAGTCTAAATTTTTAGATTTTTTCTATCTAAATACCTCTGAAGAATAAGAGCGGCGGCGGAATCGTCTATTTTTACTGCTTTTTCTTTTTTACTTTTACGGGCATTGTTTTCTTTTTTGCCTTCATTCCCTCTTGCAAAAATTGATGTCATAAATTCTTTTTCAAAATAAATAGGTAAATCCAACTCTCCCTCCAGGTTTCTTTTAAATTCTTCAATGCTTCCCATGATTTTATTTGGCTTTCCAGATATATCTGTAGACTCGCCGAGCACAATAGCAGAAATTTCTTCTTCTCCACAAATATTATGAATAGTATCTACTAGCTCAAGATTGTTTGAAATTATTTTAAAAGGAAAAGCTATCTTCCCTTCTTCATCGGAAAGAGAAAGCCCTACTCTTTTTGCCCCATAATCTATTCCTAAATATCTCATCCTTCAATATTATCATAATTGTATGAAAAAGATATTTCTGTTATCATTTTAATGTTGATCTCTTTGGTGGCAATACTCTTATAGAAAGATGCCATTGTAAAACAAATGAGATAAAATATTTTAATTATTATTTATTTGAAGATAGCTTGCTGTTGGTAAAAAAATACTGACCGCGACCTGCTTATAACAAAATGGTTTCATTTTTTAAAGACAATACTGTTTATTTACTAATATCTTTACTGTGGGTTCTCCCATGGAAAGGTTATGCGCTTTGGACGGCAGCTCGAACAAGAAATAAAAAGTGGTTTATTGCTCTACTTCTAATAAATACTTTTGCAATTTTAGACATAATTTATATTTTCTACATAGCAAAGAAAACAAAAAAAGATATAAAAAGGATTGTTGACTCAGTGTTTTAAATCTAATACAAAAATAGGCCTTAAGGGTCTATTTTTGCTTAAAGGTCAAAAACTTGAAAAACTCAGAAGCCGAATTAAATTTTGCTACTTAAAAATATTTGTGGTATACTGGATTAGTGCCTGAGAAATACAAAAGAAAACCAAATACTCTATGTTTTGTATGTAAAATTCCTATATATAGAAGACCCGTAGAAATTAGCAAAAATGAAGGAAGGGTCTTTTGTAGTATGAGTTGTTATGGATTATCTTCTAGAAAAGAAGGACCTTGTGCTGTGTGTGGAAAATTAATGCTTGCTAGTCTAAATAAAAAAACCTGTAGTAGAAGTTGTTCAAATAAATATAGAATTGGCATAAAATATAAATTGGGGAGACCAAAAGACGTTGCTAGAACATTCAGAATATTAAAATTAAGATTATTTGAGGAGAGAGGTAAAAAATGTGAACGCTGTGGTTACAATAAACACGAGATATTACAAGTTCACCATAAAAACAGAAAAAGGACTGATAATAACGTTGAAAATTTAGAAATTATTTGTCCAAATTGTCACTACGAAGAACATCTTTTAAAAAAGTTTATTAAAAAAATAAACCTTGAAAAATAAACAAAATTAAGCTATACTCTGGCTTAATTCCTTAAGAAGTTTTTTCTAGCGCGGAGAGATGGCTGAGAGGCTGAAGGCACTTGTCTTGAAAACAAGAGACCGTTTACGCGGTCCGCGAGTTCGAATCTCGCTCTCTCCGCATTGGAAAAAACACTATATGGTTGAAATATGTTTAGAATTTTTGTGGATGGAAAATACTCTGCAATGCTTTCGTGTGCGATTAGTAAATCGAACCGGGAGGAAGATTCGAAAGACTTTTCGTTCTCTTGTGTTAACAAGAGCGAAATACCTCAATCAGTAGATTGACCTACTGGGTGGCTACGTGGTAGCCGAAACATGAGAATGAGTACATTAGCATACTGGGTACTCATGGTCTCACCTACTCAACTTCACGTCTGGGTGCGATTAGTAAATCGAACCGTGAGGAAGATTCGAACAGGTGTAGTGATTCCGGTTAGAATTTGGGTAATTAAATTTGACAGTGAAATACTTTAATTATATAATTAAAGTGTTAAATCGGCACCCTAGAAAAATATAACAGTAGAAGCTCTCAAAGCTCAAGCAATTTTGTTTGGTTTTTAAATTATTAAAAAGTAGTCATATCTAAGTTTTAATATTATAAAGGTCGCCAAAATTATTTAATAACTAATTAATTATAAATAAAATAATGTTTAACATTATTTTATAAAATCATATGAAAAAAATAACAATCGCGTCAATCTTTTTTTTAATCTTTGGATTCATGGGAGTGAGTGCTGTTCTTGCTGCCGGCCCTTCCTCTATTAATCTCGGAACCGCAGGCGACTTTGTAATTCTTACAAAAACAGGTATTTCAACAACAGGAACAACTTCTGTTGTTGGTAATATAGGAGTTAGCCCTGCAGAGGCAACTTATATTACAGGATTTTCACTAGATCTTCCTGCAGCAAGCTCATACTCGACTTCATCTTTAGTAACAGGTAAAGTATATGCGCCTAGTTATGCAGTCCCAACTCCTGCAAATATATCTACAGCAGTAAGTGATATGGAAACTGCATATACAGATGGCGCAGGAAGAACAAACCCCACAGCAACTGAACTAGGTGCTGGTAATATTGGTGGTTTAACCATTGCTCCAGGATTATATAAATGGGGTACTGGTGTAACTATACCTACAGATGTAACTCTCTCTGGTAGCTCAAATGATGTTTGGATATTCCAAATAGCACAAAACCTTGATATCTCTTCAGCTAAAAAAGTAATCCTAAGTGGTGGAGCAAGAGCTAATAATATCTTCTGGGTAGTTGCTGGTCAAACAACAATTGGCACAAACGCGACATTTAATGGAAACATCTTAGACCAAACAGCAATTGTATTAAATACAGGTGCAACTCTAAATGGTAGAGCATTAGCTCAGACAGCTGTAACCTTGGATGCCAATGCTGTAACTCTTCCATCAGGTTCAAGTTCAATTACACCAGTTGTAACCGTAACTTCCACTTCCACTTCATCAAACAATAGTGGAGGAAGTAGTTCAAATTCAAATGTTTCTTCGAGTAGTAATAGCGGAGATTCAATTACCGCAACATCTGTAACTACAAATAGTGAAGAAGGATGTTCAAATGGAAATATATTTAATACTGTTACAGGTGCAAAATGTGTAAACAATAGTGTAGTTGCACAAGGTTGTTCAAATGGAAATGTGTTTAGTACTGCAACTGGTTTAAAATGTACAAACAATAGTGTAGTTGCACAAGGATGTTCAAATGGAAATGTGTTTAACATATTAACAGGTGCACGATGTACAAACTACGTAGCACAAGCAAATCAATTTAACTTCGGTACTACAACATTAAAGGATGGCAGTAGAGGAGAAGCTGTTATGGAACTACAAAGATTCTTGAATGTTAAATTAAATCTTGGTTTAGTGATAGATGGTAAATTAGGTCCAAAGACAATAGCAGTGATTAAACAATGGCAAACAGATAACGGCTTAGTAAGTGACGGTTTGGTCGGTAACAAAACAAAAACAATGATGAATTTAATGTCTCAATAATTAATAATTAATATAAATTAAAAATAATAAAATGAAAAAATTTAAGTTTAATAAAATTTCGATAATAGTTCTAGTTGCCGTGTTTATGCTTGGTCTAGCTGGAATAGTTGTTGCACTGTATACCAATCCAACACCAGTACCTCTTGGCACAACAATTAATACTTTTGCGGTCTTATCTGGTTCAGGGGTTGTAGACTCTAATCCATCTAATGTTACTGGGAATGTTGGAGCAAGTCCAATTTCTGGTACTGCTATTGGAATACCGTCATCAGAAGTAACTGGCACAATATATGCCGTTGATGGAGCTGGACCATCTGGTTCAGTAAATAATCCAGGTTTATTGACTACAGCCAAAAGTGAATTAAATACAGCATATAACAATGCTTTCAACCGGGTAGTAGATTCCACAATACCTACAGAACTTGGTAATACAACCATAGGTCAAGGTGTCTATAACTCCGCTGCTGGTGATTTTCAAATAACATCTGCAATAGGAACTCTTACGCTTGATGGTGGAGGTAATCCCAACGCGGTTTTCATATTCAAAACTGCTTCAACTCTTAAAACAATAGGAGCAGGTAGTCATGTAGATCTCACCAACGGTGCTCAAGCTTGTAATGTTTTTTGGCAAGTTGGTAGTGACGCGACACTTGATACAACTTCCACTTTTGAGGGAACAATTATGGCCGTAACTTCAATTACAGATGCTGGTGGTTCAGTTGTTAATGGAAGATTATTAGCTGATGCCGATAATAATGATGCTGGTGCAGTTACTCTAGACAATACCACTATTACCGTACCAACCTGTGCTCCATCTCTTCTTATTCAAAAAACGATAGCTGGTGGTGGTTCTGACGCTAATACTGCTTGGACTCTTACTGCTACTGGTGCTGGTGGCACTAACTTGTCTGGTATTACCGGTGCTACAGGGGCCAATAGTGATTTAGCATTTCCTAATGCAACATTTACGGCTGGTACTTATACTCTCGCAGAAACTGGTGTATCTATGACCAATTACACCCCAACTTATAGTTGTTCAACGGTAAATAATGGTGTTACTACAACCACGACCAGCTCTTCAATTACGCTTGTCGCTGATGATGTAGCAACTTGTACTATAACTAATACTTATACTGCCCCAGTAGTATCTCGCAGTAGCGGAGGAGGTACAGTTTACGGATGTAAAGACCCAGCTGCTACTAACTACAACTTTTTCTCAAGTAGTAAACCTGAACTTTGTGTATACGGGGTTGAGGCACCTATTCTTTCCCTAGTTAAAGTACCCACACCTCTAGCATTACCTTTTGGTCCTGGTCTTGTTTCTTATGCTTACACACTTAATAACATAGGAACAGCTCCAGCAACTACAATATCAGTAACTGATAATAAATGTAGTCCAGTAAATTATGTTTCAGGTGATACAAACCTAGATAAAAAACTTAGTACAAATGAGACATGGAAATATACATGTTCAACAACTCTTTCAAATACAACTACCAACACTGCCACTGCAACAGGATGGGCAAATGGTGTTAGTACAACCGATGTTGCATATGCAACAGTTGTAGTAGGAATAGTTCCAAAGCTACCAAAGACAGGATTTCCTGATCGAAATACTCCTTGGTATATGGAAATATTATCTGCTGTTTTAAACTTAATTAAATAAAAAATAAAACCCCAGACAATAAATAGTCTGGGGTTTTATAATTAATAATGAAATTAGTTCAAAAAATATCAAATAAAAAACCACGAATTGTAGTTATCTCAATAGCTGTTCTCTTCCTTGTTTTTATTTCATATTTTGCTATGCAGACTTCTGCTAAAAACAGCACAATAAAATCTATAGAAGAATCTGTGGTTACTCCAGTTCAAATAGCACAAAATAAATTATTAGCAGAAGCTAATACAACAAAGCAAGTTGTTCTCGTTTCTGGAACACCTGTTCGTATTAAAATTCCTTCAATTAAAGTCAATGCTATTGTTGAGAATGTAGGCCTAACATTAGATGGTGCAGTAGATGCTCCTGTAGGTCCTGATAACACTGGCTGGTGGAACGGAGGACCAATCCCTGGTGCTATAGGAAACGCTATCATAGATGGACACTCTGGTTGGAGAAACAATATCCCAGCTGCTTTTGACGATTTAAAGAATCTAAAGAAAGGAGATAAAATATATGTTACAAGTAGTACAGGAATAACTTCTACATTTATAGTTCGTGAATTAAAAATATATGATAGAAATGACGAGGCTCTCGATGTGTTTATTTCGAGTGATGGTAAGTCACATCTCAATCTAATCACCTGCACTGGAATTTGGAATGTAGTTGAAAAGGGTCGTGAAAGTAGGGTTGTTGTATTTTCTGATTTAGAAATATAATAATAAAGGAATAAAAAAATGACCCAACCTTAGGTTGGGTCATTTTTGTTTGTAAATTATTCAAAATTAATTAAAAAACTATACATTCCCATTCCACAAACTCCTCTAATTGGAGTGCCTGGTTTTTGAACACCTAAGTCAATAATTTCTTCGCCTGTTTGGGGTAGAATTTTTTGATAATTAATTGCTTTTATTACAAGAGACAGAGAACAGTCATACGTGCCTTTTGTGTTTACGATTAGCTTTGTTGGAACCCCGGCTTTGGCTGTAGTTACTCTTGGAATATAACCACCCTTGGCTGTTATTGTTATGTATTGAATACCATCTTTTATTTGAATATTTTGTTTTTGCTCTACTTTCGCATTGGTTGTGACACTACTACTCTTTGTACCACCCATTAATATAACACTTATACCAATAAGTAATCCAAGAGTAATAATAATTAAAGCTGTTTTATTTTTCATCCCGTTAGAGATAGGAAGTTATTAAACTTCCGTATCTGATTAATTTTAGTTAATAATATCTACTTTATCAAAATCTTAAACTCCTGTTAGCAAGATAACATACACATCGCGAACAGGGATTCATGTTTAAATTATAGATTAAATAATGGATTAATAATACCTATACCTGCTAATCCTCCTAGAAATGCAAATATTCCTAACCCAACAACAACAACTCCTGCAGATTTGAAAAATAATGGAGCATGTTTTGACTGAGCAAAAGATATAGAGCTAAATGAAAGTAGTGCGAGCACTGGTAGGGTTCCTAGAGCAAATGAAAACATAATCATAAACCCTGAGAGAAAAGAACCACTTGTAAGCGCAACTATTTGCATTGATTGGGTAAAACCACAAGGCAAAAAGAAAGTTCCTAAACCAATTAAAACTGGAGCAAGAGTAGTATTTTCTGCTTTTCTAAAAAATTTAAATATGTTACTTGGTAAAGTTATTTTATTTTTCTCAAATATTCCAACTAGATTAAGTCCGAGTATTATCATTACGACAGATGCAATAAGTCCTAATATTGCTGTTAGTGTAAAATTAATTCCAATAGCTTCTCCAACCAAACCGAGAAGTCCTCCTAAAATAGCAAAACCCAAAAGTCTTCCGGCATGGAAAAGAATAAATGGTTTCTTTTTTGAACCTTTTTCATCTTGAGCTACTTTTGCTGAAAGAGAAAGTACTAATCCCCCAACAATCGCTAAACAACTAGAAAGTGACGCAATAATTCCAATAATAAAACTTGTTGTTGGAGTTGTTTCTCCTCCAATGCCAAGATTTAAAATACCGGATTTTTGTAAAAGAAAAAATAACATAAGCAAAACAAGTCCAAAGGGTATTGCTATCCAAAGAGTGTTATCACTTTTTTTGTCTATAATTATTTTTTCTAAAGAAAGGGTGTAACCGTTTGGTTTTATCTTGCTTGTTAATATCTCTGCAATTTCATCTCTATGTTTTTCACTTTCTGTTTCTATTTCAATAGTTTCCTTTTTTAAATCAACTACAGCTTTTTCTATAAAATCTTGCTCGTTTAAAACATCTTCAATAAGAATTTTACATGAAGGGCAATGAGTCCCCGATACATGGTATATATATGTTTTCATGTTTTATTTATAAATTATTTTTTTCTTTTTTAGAAGTAATGAATTTCCTACAACCGAAATTGAACTTGTTGCCATAGCTACTGAGGCAAAGATTGGGTTAAGAAGTATGTGGAATAATGGGTATAACGCTCCCATCGCAACTGGAATCAATATTATATTATATCCAAATGCCCAGAAAAGATTTAAGCGAATTGTTTTCATTGTCTTCTTTGATAGAATTACGGCCATGGCTACAGACCTTAAGTCTTTGTTCATTAGAGTGATGTCTGCTGCTTCTATGGCTACATCAGTGCCACTACCCATTGCAATGCCTACATCAGCTGCAGCAAGAGCAGGAGCGTCATTAATACCATCTCCTACCATAGCTACTACCTTGCCTTCTGCTTGTATCTTACGAACCTCCGCTTCTTTTTGGTCTGGTAACACTTCTGCAAGAATTCTATCTATACCGAGTTTTTTTCCTATTGCATTGGCTGTTCTTTGGTTGTCTCCAGTAATCATTACTACTTCAATCCCAAGATTTTGCAAAGCAATCAATCCTTCTTTTGCACTTTCTTTTATAATATCTGCAACCGCGATCAATCCTACAAGCCTATTTGCAACCGCTATCATCATAACTGTTTTCCCGTTATTTTCCATTTCACTAATCTTATCAATAGACGAATCAACATTAATACTTTCTTTATCCATTAATCTTTTATTCCCGAATATAACTCTTTTCCCATCTATGAAACCCTCAACTCCGTGACCAGGGATTGCTTGAAATTTTTCCACTTTAGATAGGGCTAGTTGTTTTTCTTCTGCAGCCTTAACAATAGCTTCAGCCAAAGAATGTTCGGACCCTTTTTCAATTGATCCTGCTAATTTCAATAGTTCATCGTTGTTAATTGAACCAACTGGAATAATATCTGTCACTTCTGGCTTACCTTTAGTTAATGTTCCTGTCTTATCAAAAATAATTGTATTAATTTTATGAGCAATTTCTAAACTTTCAGCATCTTTGATAAGAATACCCTGCTCTGCGCCCTTACCAGTTCCCACCATTATAGCAGTCGGAGTAGCTAACCCCATAGCACATGGACATGCAATAATAAGCACAGCAACAGTATTAAGTATTGCAAATAATAAGCTTGGATCTGGCCCTAAAATATACCAAACAACAAAAGTAAATGTGGCGAGAATCATAACGATTGGCACAAAATAAGAAGAAACTAAGTCTGCCAAGCGTTGTATTGGAGCTTTACTCCCCTGTGCTTCTTGTACTAATTTAATAATTTGAGCCAGTACTGTTTCGCCTCCTATCTTGGTAGCTTTAAAGGTAAAAGTTCCAGTTTTATTCATGGTGGCGCCAACAACTAAATCGTCTTTTGATTTATCAGTTGGCATACTCTCTCCAGTAATCATCGATTCATCAATAGACGATTCTCCTTCTATAATAATTCCGTCTACGGGAATTTTTTCTCCTGGTCTAACACGGATTATATCACCTATTATTACTTCGCTTATAGGGAGATCAATTTCTTTGCCTTCACGCATTACTCTTGCGGTCTTTGCTTGCATTCCAATTAGCTTTTTTATTGCTTCTGATGTTCCAGCTTTTGCTTTAGCTTCAAAATAACGACCTAACAAAATAAGTCCAATAATAATAGTTGATACATCAAAATATGGCATTGATTCCATACCTATCCTTGTAACTATTTGAGGAAAGATAGTTACAAAAACAGAATATCCAAAAGCTACTGTCGTACCAATAACAACCAAAGTGTCCATATTGGCTGTTCTGTGTTTAATAGCCGAAATAGTGGCTCTATAAAAAGTCAGACCAACCCAAAACTGCACCGGAGTTGCCAGTAAAAATTGAATCCAAAAGTTTCTCAATATCATAGGTGAGGTATTTATAAGACCAGGAAAACTACCCCACAATATTAATGCCCCTAAACCAAGACTAACGATCACCTTGGTACGTAATTTATGAAGATCTTTTTGTTTTTCATTTTTTTCTTCATCTTCTGTTTTTACAACATCATCAATAATGGCTTGATATCCAACATTTGATACTGCACTAGATAATATATTTTCATTTACCTTAGTTTTATCGTATATCACCGTTGCCTTTTCTGTTGCAATATTTACATTTGCCTCTAAAACTCCATCAATTTTTTTTAATGAATTTTCAATTACGATAACACAAGATGCGCAATGCATACCCTTTATATCGAATGTTTTTTTATCTTTTTCCATAATATTATTTAACAATTATTTTACCGTGATACATTCCCATTCCACATGTATAAACAAACTCTCCGCTTGTCTCGGGAGAAATTTCAATTACAACTTTTTGGTTAAGTGGTAATGCTCTACGAATTTTAAAATCTCCTAGTACAACTTCTTCCAAGCAGGCTGTGGGGTCTTTTCGAATAAAATTTAATTTAGTAATTTTTCCTTTGGGAACAGAAATTACTTCAGGAGAATATCCTCCGTCTACAATGATGTCTACTTCATCTGATACAGAAACTGCTTTATCTTTTTTTCCAAGAAAAAACCAATAAATAAACCACGAAACCAAAACACCCGCAACTAAAACAATAATTTTATCTAAGCTCATATATTTTATATAATTAACTAATAAAGTTTACGTGTTTAAATAATTATTTTTTATTATTTAAATTTTCTTTTTCTGAAGTTGAGTGTTTAATAATTTCTAAATTACAACTCTGATGTTCTTTGCACCATACTTCACATTTTTTAGCCCATTTTAAATCTTCATAACCGAGCCCGCATTCTGGACAAGTAAATATTTTTTTATTCATAAATTTTGTTTGTAAATTTATAATTATTTTCTCTTAAGTCCATAAACTTTTAATATTTCTTTCGTGGCTTTTTCTGTTTGTCCTTTTTGAATCTGATGGACCAAACATGTACCTAAGTGCCCCTCCATGAGGACATCTTCTACTCCTGAGAGCGCATTTTTAACAGCAGAAGTTTGAGTAATTATATCTATACAATACTTATCGTTTTCTACCATTTCTTGTAATCCCCTCACTTGTCCTTCAATAATTTTTAGACGATGTATTAATTTTTGATTTTGCATAATGTAATTATATCATACCCCAGTGGGGTATACCTAAATTGCAACAAAATATACAAAAATCACTAAGCTCTGTGGTTTTTGCCTATTTTGTTATAAAATAAAAATTAATTATATTTTTTATTTATTATTAGAGCTTTTATAAAATACTGTTTTATATATTTTCTATTGCTTTTAATAATTTTACCTCGACTTCTTTTGCAATATTAATCAACAGAGGGTTGTCTACCATAGACATCCCTACTGTTGGCAAAATTGCTGAAACAAAAACCTGATTTTTATCTTCATAAACTATTATATTACAAGGAAGTAGTAATCCTATTTCTTTCTCTGCCTGAATTGCCTTATGGGCAAAAGGAGGGTTACAAGCTCCAAGAATTATATAGTTATCATAATCAACTCCAAGTTTCTTTTTTAAAGTAGCTTTTACATCTATTTCAGTTAAAATACCGAAACCCTCTTTGACTACTTCAGCCTTGGTTTTATTAATAGCTTCTTCAAAGGTTATATTCAGTTGTTTTTTTGATAATAATTCATGTTTCTAATTTGTTAAATCTTTTTTCTTTTCTTCAAACTCTTTTTTATCTATTTCACTTTTAGCATATCTTTCTTTTAGAATATCAAGAGCTTTTTTCTGACTCTTATCGTTTGTTTTGTTGTTTTGAATTAGCCAAATTATGAAATATATAACCGCTCCCCAAAATAAAATCATCATAATTCCTCCTCCAAAACCACCCATCATCCCCTCATAACCCCAACCATTATAATTTCCGTACATAAATATATATTTTATTTAATTAATAATTTAACGACTTTTATTTTCTAAATGGCTGCTTTTTCTGGAGCCCTATCATTATTGGTTTCAATAAATTCTTTAATTATTTTTGTATCTACTGTATTTAATTTAAGAAGATAACCCCAAGAAGTAAGTGCAACAGGTACATCTAACTCTTTTCTTGGTAACATTATTTTTTTACCTAAAGAATTATTAAAAGCTTCTTTAATTTTATCGACTTCTTCTTTGTCTAAATCTGACTTATACCAAACAACGGCCGCCCCATGCTCCATACTATGAAGAACAAGTTCATCTGGCACTGCCTCATCTTTTATCCCTGGTCCAGCGACCCCAGCCCAATGTGGGCCAGAGGTTGGTGGATTTGAATTATATGCTATGTGAGTAGAGCCTTCTTTTACATGTATAGCTCCTTGATCAGGCATTTTTTCACCCATTAGGGGTTTGCTTAATTTTTCTTTTGTGGCTATTCCATCTTTATTAATTAATAACACACTTCCACCTAAAACTAATATTGTGAGGAGGATAATACTGCCTATTATTTTTGTTTCAACTGACATATTTTTTACTTTTTAATTTATAAATTATGTTATACACCACATCCAACTTGTTGGGATTGTGCTTGAGGGGCTGGTGCTCCACCAACATCACATCCACTTCCACCACCCTGTTGTGATTGTGCAGGTTGTGTAACTTGTGCTGAAATATTTGCAAAACCTTGACCGCTTGAATAATTTACACCTAAAACCTCTATTGGGTTTACATCTTTCCAATCTATCCCTTTACTTTGCATGTATGTTGCAATTGTAATATATGTATCCGGGAACCAGTATGAATTTACAGTAAGTGCTGTATTCCACATATCTTGTTCACTTGCTCCTTGTGATGCCATTAATTCTAATAATCCAAGCATCGCCATTCCATGATTACAATCAGGAAAATGAACTGAATTACCACAACATGGTCTATATATTCCACGAGACACCTTGTCTACCATGGCTTGTTGCTCTGATGTTAAATTAAAGAAATTATGCATACTATAGTGATCCATTGGACTACCTTTTGCAAGAGTCCACCCACCAGTAGAGGCAAAGTTTCCTGCACCACCATATTTAGGATCCATCATTTCGCCTTTTTCTAAAATTTCATTTTTATTTGCTAAACCAAGAGCCCAAAATAAATTAAGTAGATATCCTGAATTTTCACTAGTTATTTTAATTTTACCATTATTTATTCCTTCAAGTAATTTAAGATTATCTTCTGTGAGTTGACCTCTTTGTTCATAAATTGCCTTGAACTTAACTTCATCTATTACCCCTGCTTCTACTAATTTTATACCTAAATCTCCCCATTTAACATCTAATGTTACTCCTTTTGATGGCAAAACTTTTTCTTCTAATTCTGAAACTTCTAGTTTACTGCCTATCGAGGAACTATCTGATTTGTCGGCTGGACCATTTATATAAATTAAAGATCCACCAACAATAATAGCCGCCATTAAAATACTAATCGGAAGAAATATGTTTTGTTTAGTTTCACTTTTTGAAACTAAATCACTGTCTGTTTCATTATCTGTTTTTACAATATCGTTTTCATTTTGTGCTTCGTTGTCTATGCAATCATGACACAATTTTTCTTTGTGTTCGCGGTCTTCTGTGTCATGGGAGTGATGTTTATGTTCTTTATGATTCATATATATTTATTCGTTACAACAATCAGCAAGCTTAGTTACTAAATCCTCTAAGGTAGTACTTGCTTTTGCTGTGTTATTTATTAATTTACCATCTATTAATTTTAACTTAAGTGCCCAAAAAATCGAATATACTTTGTACGCTCTCTCGAACATTTTTTTTGCTTCATCTTTTTTTCCATCTGACATGTTCTTGTTACCGACCTCTACAAGTCTCATTGTTGTTGAAAGTAAATGTTTTGATATACACCAAGTTTCTCCTTCATGGCTCGGCATAAGCTCCGCCAAAAGTTCTTTTCTTAGTCCACGGATTTCATTTGAAGTGTCAAAGTATTCATCTTTACTTGTTTTTACTCCTGTAAAGAAAAAATGTTCTTCAAGACTAATTAGATTCATGACCGCTAAACTTAAATCTTCTGTTGTAGAAAGGTCAACTCCAGATTTTTCTTTTAGACTTTCTATTTTAGTCAAAAATTCATCCATGGTTGGTTTCTCTTTGTTTGTTTTTTTTGAATTCATCCCGTTAGAGATAGTTCCCCAAAGGTGGAACGTATCTGATTAATTTTAGTTAATAATATTTACTTTATCAAAATTTGAAATTCCTATTAGAAAGATAACAAGCACATCTCTAACGGGATTCATTTTATTTTTAGATTTATAATTAATAATAAGTTTTTTTGATACCGTTAATTTAAATTTTTTAAATAAATAATATTAAGATACCTATAATAATCATTGCTAGGCCTGCCCAGAATTTTACACCTTTCATGTTTGTCTTTTTCCATTCTTGAACTTTATCTACAATATTTTTATTTGCAGTAACCCAAAGCACAGCGATAAGTGGAATGATTAAGATTAAGTTATAAAGCACAAGATAACCAGAACCAGCTAAATATGTTACTTGGTCTTTCAAAAGTCCAATAACCATTAGGTAGGCTCCTCCCATGCATGGGAATTGACATATTCCAACCAATAATCCAAGTGCGAAGGCAGTAGGGAATGATGCCTTTTCCATAAGACGACCCATGGCAGTATGAGAAACAGCTGGAATTTTAAGTTTTATTGGAAATTTTGGAAATAGTTCATTGATAATACTAATTATTCCAAATCCAATAAGTAATGCTGCTCCCAATTTACCCATGAAGTGGGGTGTATTAAACAAGTGCAATACTTTTAGAATTCCTAGCCCTATTAAAGTGTATGCCACAAAGATTCCGGCAATATACGTCCCTCCAATTTGAAGAATTTTTCTTCTTGTTAATTGCATTCCAAAAAGAAAGGCAATCGTAATAAGTAGAATTGAAAAAGAGCACGGATGTACGCTATCTAATAGCGAAGAAATCAAGACAAGCGGTAACAGCCAAGTTCCATTTTGACTTAGACCCCAAACAATAGAGGCAGTTGCCGAGCTGTTTTTCAATAAAACAATTCCTATAATTACAATGGTTAGAATTATTAACGTTATTATTATTTTTTTCATAATTATTTAAGGAGTTACTACTGCTTTTATTTCCAACTGTAAATCACTTCCAGACTGGTCAGTAAGGACAATGAATCTGTCTATAACTCCAACACCTGCTGGACCATGTGCATTAGGATCATAGGCGGCTCTGATAATAATACTTTTACCTGCTACAATAGTTTCATTTGCTGGAGGCACATGCCCCATTCCTTCCATGCCAAAAGGTCCGTTGGTTGTTCCATCTTCTCTAACAATCAACGCTTTGGTGCACATACACGATGTGACAAGGCGAGGAATAATAATATCTTTATCAGTATTATTTGTAATCGTAAAATCTTTGGATACAATTCCATCTTTCATGGAAATTTTACCAAAATCATATACGGTTTCTAGTGCTACTAAAGAACTCTTTTCTCCTGATTTAACTGTTGTTGATTCAACAGAATTTTGTGTTTTACTACCCCACCATATTAAACCTGCGATTCCAGAAATAATGAGGAGAGTAATGATAATAGTTTTATTCATGCTAATTTCGCCCAATGGCGTATAATTTAGATTGACAAAAACCCTTTTTTCAAAGGATTAATGGACTTTCAATAAAAAAGCTATTCGACAAGCGTTTAAATATTGAGGTCCTAAGAAAAAACAGTTGGGCTGTTTTCAAATAAAGATAGCCACTCTATTATTTTTTGTTTTTGATGTGAAAAAAAAGAATTCCTAAACCTATACCGCGATTTTGTTGTAGTTAATTCTGGTATTTTTGTTAAATTTGAATAAAATACAACCAAACCAATAAACACAAATAACATAAAACTAAAAGAAAGGGTGTTTAAAATATTGTCTGTAAAAAAAGAAAAAGAAAAACTTCTATATGCATCTAAATGGAAAAATAGATAGTTTAATGAGTTAACTTGAAAAGGGCAATTTGCATCTTGAAAAGTTGCAGCAATACAACCATCCATTTGGTTTTGAGATGAAATATGCATACCAAAAATACCAAAGAGGGATAATCCTATATATGCAACAAGTAATAATTTGCCTAAAATTTTCATATACCCCAAGTATACCCCATAGGGGTATACTTGGCAAATTAATTATTTTTTTAAATTAAAATTATTTTTATGTTCATATAGATAGCGCCATAGATAGCGCCTAAGGCGCTATCTGGTGCATAAATATAGTAATACCTATTTTTTTATATGTTGGTATATGTGATGTTAAAAAATCTATTTTTAACATACAAAGTGACACAAACTCTGCACGTGCAGAGTTTGTGTCACTTTGTATTATTAGTATAATTTATAAAAAAATGAAAATTCCCTACCTGGCAATGGGGTGATTCCTCTAAAAAATGAGCACTCAAAATAGTTTTGGCTATTTTCTAATTAGTGGTAAAATATATAGTATGGAATCAATTTTGAAGGCTGATTTATATTTCTTTATTACATCTATATCTGTAGTTGTTATTTCTTCTTTTATTATTATTGCTTTATTTTATTTTATAAAGATATTGCGTAATTTTTATAAAATATCAGAAATGCTTAAAAACTACACACAAGATGCTAATAGTGAATTAAGAGAAATGGGAAACCATGTTAGACAAAGCCCTTTGTTTACTTTTATTTTTGGTAAAGATAAAAGCAAAAAAGAGAGTGAGAAGAGTTCAAAAAAGTCCATATAGAGATTTGTGTATATTATTAACAAAAATAATACTTCCCTTCTTAGAAATAAAATGGGTAAGATTATTTAAATAACAAATTATTTATTTTTATATATTAGATGTAAAAATATTATAGTTTTTAATTAAATGGCAAAAAAAATAAAGAAGCAGGGTTTGGGTGTTAAAACAGCAGTAGCTGTAGGAGCAGGAGTAGCGGCAATCACTGCTGCAGCTTATGTTCTTTTTGGGCCAGAAGGTAAAAAGAATCGTAAAATTATAAGAGGATGGTCTGTAAAAATGAAAGGAGAAATAATAGAAAAATTTGAAAACGCAAAAGAACTTACAGAACCTGTTTACCATCAAATAATAGACGCTGCTAAAGAAAAATATTCAAAGTTTAAAAACGTAGACCAAGATGAATTAAAAAAGGTTATCATTGATATTAAAAAACACTGGAAAGCTATTAAAAAAGAAGCTGCACCTGTAAAAAGAAAGATATTAAAAAAGGTTAAATAAGACAAAAAACACCATAAAAAATCCTCCCCAGTGGAGGATTTTTTATGTTATTATATAAACATATGCCTCCCGTTAGAGATGTGTATGTTATCTTTCTAGCAGGAGTTTCAGATTTTGATAAAGTGCATATTATTAACAATAATTAATCAGATACGCCCCATCTAACGAGGGACTATCGCAAGAGGGACCTGTCCCGTTAGAGATGTGTATGTTATCTTTCTAGTAGGAGTTTAAAATTTTAATAAAGTATATATTATTAACAATAATTAATAGGATACGGAAGTTTAATAACTTCCTATCTCTAACGGGATGAATAATCTTTACGAACAATCAATAGAATTGCACAGGAAAAACGGAGGCAAATTGGAGCTAAAAAGTAAGGTTCCTTTATTAAATAAAGAAGACTTGTCTTTGGCATATACGCCCGGAGTAGCTGGAGTATGCTTAGCTATAGCAGACGATAAAGAACTAGCAAGCGTTTATACTCTTAAAAAAAATACTGTTGCTATCGTGTCTGACGGAACAGCAATCTTGGGACTTGGTGACCTAGGTCCACTAGCAGCTATCCCAGTAATGGAAGGCAAGGCAGCAATTTTTAAAGAATTTGGTGGAGTAGATGCATTCCCTATTTGCTTAGACACAAAGGACACTGAAGAAATAATTAGAGCAGTTAAGCTGATTGCTCCAGTTTTTGGAGGAATAAACCTAGAAGATATTTCTGCTCCAAGATGTTTTGAAATAGAAGAGCGTCTTAGAAAAGAATTAAATATACCAGTAATGCATGACGACCAGTGGGGAGCTGCAACCGTAACACTATCTGCCCTTATTAATGCTCTAAAAATAATTGGAATAAATAAAAGTGAAGCTGTTGTTGTTTTGTCAGGAGTTGGTGCTGCTGGTGTTGCAACAGGAAGACTACTTCACACTTATGGAATTACTAATACTATTTTCTGTGACAGTAAAGGAATAATAAATTCTAAGAGAGATAATTTAAATAAAGAAAAAATAGAACTCTTAAAAGGAAGTACTATTTCAGAAAAAGATGGGGACCTTGCAGTCGCAGTAAAAAATGCAAACATTTTCATCGGACTATCAAAGCCAAATGTTTTAACTGTAGAAATGGTAAAAAGTATGGCATCAAAACCAGTTATTTTTGCTCTAGCAAATCCTAGCCCCGAAATAACACCGGAGCTTGCTCATGAAGCTGGTGCATACGTTGTGGCTACTGGACGTTCTGACTATCCAAACCAAATAAATAATTCACTTGTATTCCCGGGAGCATTTAAAGCTATGCTTGATAATAAAATACCTCAATTTGAAAATAAAATTTTTATAACAATAGCGGAAGCTTTAGCTCAGGTAGTAGAAAATCCAACACCAGAAAGAATAATTCCAAGTATGTTTGATGCTGGAGTAAAAGATGCAGTATACAATGCAGTCTCTTCTCTTAAATAATCTGTTTTAAGTTATTAGATGAGTATTAACTTAAATAAATATTTTAGCCTTTCTTTATAAACCTAGTGTTGATATAATAAAAAAATGGATCCCGTTAGAGATATATATGTTATCTTTCTAATAGGAATTTCAAATTTTGATAAAGTTGATATTATTAACAATAATTAATCAGATACGTTCCACCTTTGGGGAACTATCTCTAACGGGATGGATGAAATAAAAATAAACAAAATAGAATGGTCAGCTCCTGAATATTCACACAAAGAACGTGGTAATGATTGGTTTTGGGCATTAGGTCTTGTTACTATTATTTCTTGTGGTGTTGCAATTTGGTTAAAAAATAATATGTTTGCCATATTTCTTTTGTTGTCTGGTGGTAGCTTAATATTATTTACACTAAGACACCCTAAGGACATCTCTTATATTATAGAAACAAAAGGAATTACTATGGGTAAAGATTTATATGAATGGAAAAATATAAAGAGCTTTAATATTAAAAGTAAAGAAGACGAACCTTTAGCTAAGCTATTAATAGAAACAAGTAAATATATACTTCCAGTTTATACAATCCCCTTTCCTCAAGAACTACAAGCTCAAATAAAAGAAGATTTATTGAAAATACTTCCTCGTTCTGAAATAGATGAATCAAAATCAATGGTTTTTATGGAAAAATTAGGGTTCTAACTTGCGATTATAGACTATTTAGTGTAGATTTAGACGGTATTCTATTGGTCCCGTCGTTCAATGGATAGGACGCAACTTTGCGGAAGTTGCGATGCAGGTTCGATTCCTGCCGGGATCACAATTAAAAAATCTAGGTAAACCTAGATTTTTTAATGTGTCCCGAAGACGTGAACTGCTTCACGTCTGAGCAGGAATCGAAAGACTTTTCGTTCTCCGATGTCTATCGGAGCGAAAAGTACCTGCCTATGTAATAGGCGATATATGTACTCATGATCCTACCGTCATGTAATGACCGATAAGCGTAATCGCGTTCCTGCAAATTTATAAATAAGACAGTGCCTAAAGCACTGTCTATATACAAGACCTCCCCCTTCCTCCTTCTTACCCCTATGATATAATATACTTACGTCGAAGTTTATAATTTTTAATTAAATAAAAAAATGGAAAATAATTGTTGTGAGAATAAAGATAAAAAAAATGGTGAACATGGTTGCTGTGGTTGGAAAAACTGCCATATGGTTAAAAACTTATTAATAATCGTCATTATTATTGCTGCCTTTTGTATTGGTACACAATGGGGGCAAATGAGAGCTTACACTCGAGGTTCTGATTTTGGAGGAGGAATGATGAATTGGTATAGATAATATTTATACAATAAAAAACACACCATATATGGTGTGTTTTTTATTTATTTGCCTTCGGCCCAATTTTTTATCTCTTTGTATGTTGCTTCTCCACAAATAGTTTTCCCTGTATTTTTGTTTAAGAAAAATGGTACTCCCCCACACATGTCATCTCCTACATCTAAGCTTTCCATTATTTTGTCATTTTCCATATTGTTCCAAACTTCTAATTTTTTAATTGGAACACCCTCTTCTATTAATTTATCTACGTGTTTTTCTACCTCTACACAATGAGGACAATCTAATCCATAAAAAAATAATATATCTTTCATAAACTCATTATAACACCAACTTCATAAAAACATGAAAAATATGGAGTAGTCTTATCAAGGGGGCTTGGGAGTGAGGAAGCGAATACTTGAAGCTTCCGCAAGGCCTTTTGAGATATCTTTGTAATCAAAGTATCCAAAAGGTGTACTGTTCCTGTAAGGAACGTCGGCGCGAAAACTGAATAAATTTTTAGCAAAAAATTTGTGTACCCCTTGGGAAGAGCTACTCCATATTTTTCATGTTTATAAAACAAAACCCGACACTAAGCCGGGTTTTGTTTTATTTTGTTATTTTTGAAAGTCTAGATTTTTTACGTGAAGCGGTGTTCTTTTTTATTACTCCTCTCTTTGCAGCCTTGTCTATAACACTGTATGCAACTGGTAATAATTTTTTTGCTTCAACATTATTTTTTTCTTTTACTAACTTTTCTATTTTTTTAACTGTTTCTTTTATGTTTTTCTTGTTACGATCATTCATCGCTTTCTTAACAAGTGATCCCTTTAGGGCTTTTTTTGCTGATTTTGTTATTGGCATATTATATATAATTAATAATTAATAATTACGAATTAGGAATTAAAAAACAGATTTATTCAAGTTAAGCCGAGACACCAGCCCCTCAAAGAGGAATCCTCATCCGGAGGATAAAATCGAATATCAGCATATTAACAGAAAAACAGTAAAATGTACACCCCCACACCTATATTTTTATTATTCTGCTTTTATAAAAAATTAAAATCTATTATCTATAAATATCATAAAAATTAATACTATTATTGTTTTATCTATCGGCAGAATAAAAGCAATAAAAATATAGGTGTGGGGGTAAACCTCTAAAATTTTGAAGTCATCTACAAAAACTCAAATATTTAGTATACTAAGATAATGATAGCAAGAATTGAAGGAATTATAGTTCACATCGCCTCAAAATTTATAATTATAGATGTCTCTGGTGTTGGATATAAATTATCTATAACAGGAGACTCTCTTTCCTCCTCTATATTGGGTGACCATGTTTCTTTTTGGGTACACACAGCAGTAAGAGAAAATTCCATTGATTTATATGGTTTTAAAACAATAAATGAGATGTCTTTTTTTGAATTACTTCTTGATGTTTCTGGTATTGGTCCTCGTTCTGCGCTTTCTATTTTAGCTATAGCACCTATTGATACTCTAAAGAGGGCCATCGCTACAGGAGATATGGGTTATTTAAATAAAGTTTCTGGTATTGGTAAAAAAACTGCAGAAAAAATAATAATCGAACTACGCGATAAACTTGAAGACTTCAAAGATGGTGGCGACACCCCTGGGCTACTGCGTGACGAAAGTGATATTTTGGAAGCTCTAAAATCTCTAGGATATTCTCAAAATGAAGCTCGAGATGCTCTCAAACAAGTTCCTTCTACAACAACAGGAACAAATGCTCGTATCAAAGAAGCTCTACAAATTCTTGGTAAACGTTAATGTATTAATCTTATTTTCATTCGTAATTATTAATTCATAATTGTTAATTATCTTCATGCCCGAACTACCAGAAGTCACCACTACAGTAAAAGGACTGCAAAAAGTTTTGCCTGGTCTTAAAATTGTATCTGTTTGGACAGACTTAGCTAAAAAAAACCAAAATATAAAACAATTTAAAGATACCATTAAAAATGATGTCTTTTTTAAAAAATTCCAAAAAATAATTACCGGGGAGAAAGTAATTAATGCAGAAAGAAGGGCTAAAAATATTTTAATAAATATTACTGGAGGTCATACTATATTAATACATCTTAAAATGACTGGTCACCTCCTTTTTGGTGAATACACAAAAGTAGTAAGCAGTAAGCAGAAAGTAGTAGGTGGTAAAAAAACAAAAGAAATAAAATGGATTCCAAAAAATGAAGGTCCGTTAAATGACCCCTACAATAGATTTATTCATGTAGTATTTTCATTTTCAAATGACAAACAACTGGCTTTTTGTGATTCTCGTAAATTTGGAAAAGTTACACTTATTTCGAGTTCCGATTTAACAACAAGTAACCATTTAAAAAATATTGGACCTGAGCCATTAGAAAAATCTTTTACTTTTTCAAAATTTAAAAAACAAATACTTTTAAAACCAATCTGGAAAATAAAAACTATTTTAATGACGCCTTCTATTATTGCTGGCATTGGAAATATTTATTCCGATGAAATGTTGTGGCTTGCTAATATTCACCCAGAATCAAACCCTTCTTTAATACCAGATTCCTATTTACTTAAACTTTATAATTCTATGAAAAAAGTCTTATTTAAAGGGATAGATTTTGGAGGTGATTCTATGTCTGACTATAGAAATATCCACGGATTAAAGGGCGATTTTCAGAACCATCATAACGTTTACCAAAAAAAGAATACTGTATGTGGAAAAAAGGGGTGCCAAGGTGTTATAATGAGGAAAGTTATAAACGGTCGCAGTTCTCACTATTGTGCTGTTCACCAAAAATTATTCAATTAATGAAATTATATTCTTCTACTGAGTACAAAATAGCTCTTCTCAAAATACGCACATAAAATTCTACTGAATTTTTGTTATGCTCGGGCCGACGCCCTCCGCAATGTATTTCTCAAAGACTATTTTATACTCAGCCTAAAATAATTTATTTCAATTTAAAATAGATGAAAGAAAATAAAAAACTAAAAAAGAATGGTGGTGAAATGAATTTCGGATTTGAGGTTCTAATATTTATTGTTATTATTTTTGTGCTTTGGGTTTTATCTGGTGGTTCTGAAAAAGAACAAGAAGGCCCTATTCTTATTCCAGAGATAGGCCAAGTAGATTCAAATAGAGGATATGAGCCAATAGAAGACTAAGGTTTTAGAATTCTAAATAACGCTACCCCACAAGCAACTGACACATTTAAAGATTCTTTCTTTCCGTGCATTGGTATTTGGGCTATATAATCACATTTGTCTAAAATTTTTCTATCAAGACCCAATACTTCTGGCCCCATTATGATGGCGATTTTGTTTGAAATTTTAATTTTTCTATAATCAACTGCTTTTTCATCTTGCTCAATAGCGACAATAGTGTACCCCTCTTTTTTTAGAGTTTTTAAAAGTGGAGTAAGAGTTTTTTTATATTCCCAAGGAACCCATGTTTCTGAACCTAATGCACTTTTTGCAATATCTTTTTGGATTCTTCCAAATTTATCAGTTGGCCTAGGGGTGTAGCCTGTTAAATATATTTTTGAAATACCTGTGGCATCTGCAGTTCTAAACATGGCTCCAATATTTATGGCGCTGCGTATGTTTGGAAGAATGAGAATTGCTTCAATTTGTTTTTTCATTTTTATATTGGGTTTAAAATTAATATTGGAAAATACTCTAATAAGGCAAGTTTATACAATAAGATTGTTTTTATCAAGATGGGGGTATTTTAAAAAGTCTCGGTAGGAACGTGAGTACACTTATCGGTCATTACATGACCAGTATGCCTTTTCGTTCCGATTAACATCAGAAAACGAAAAGCCTTTCGATTTCCTCGCGGTTCGATTTACTAATCGCCTACCCGCGACTGAACCCAGTAGGTCATTCTACTGAATGAGCAGTTCAGTCGCTCGAGAGGACAATAAATAAAAACACCCTCAGTTAACTGAGGGTGTTTTTATTTATTGTC
>JAENWX010000056.1 GCA_016649835.1 Minisyncoccota bacterium
AGTATCACCACCCGTTCTTCTAGGAGCAAAAGCTGGCTTGCTTGAAGCTGTAGTTGTGCCTGTATTTGTTTTTGGTTTTGCTGTATCCATATATTTTTATATTAAAAATTAAGACCTGCTTCACGAGCAGCATCTGCTAGTGCTTTTACTCTTCCTGTATATTTAAATCCGTTACGATCAAAAACGCAAGTTGTAATTCCTTTTGCAATAGCTAATTTTGCTATTTCTTGACCTACAGCTTTTGAACGATCTGTTTTATTACCTTTTGTAACTTTCATATCTGAAAATGAAACAATAGTAACTTGATTTAAATCATCAATAATCTGAGCATACATAAAATTGTTTGAACGAAAAACGGAAAGACGTGGACGTTCTGTAGTTCCAGAAATCTTTGCTCTGATTTTTTTCTTTAGTCTTATTCTTTTTTCTACTTTTTTATTAATCATTTTATTGAATCTAATTCTTAATTACTATGCTGCTTTCTTACCTTGTTTACGGCGAATAACTTCATCTGAATAACGGAACCCTTTACCCTTGTATGGTTCTGGTTTTTTGTTTGCTCTTACCTGTGCTGTAAATGCACCAACTTTTTCTTTATCTATCCCTGTTACTGTTATGTTATTCTTTTCTGCTGTAACCGTAAGTCCTTCTGGAATTTTTATTTTAACTGGATGTGAAAATCCCAAAGCTAAATTGAGCATATCTCCTGCAACTTCTGACTTAAAACCAACTCCTTCTAAGATAAGCTTTTTTTCATATCCTTCATTTACACCTATAACCATATTCTTTACGTGTGATGCATATGTTCCCCATAGTGCATTAACTTTTTTGTCGTTAAGCTTGTTGGGAGTAAAAGTTATTTCATTACCTGTTATGTGTAATGTTACTTCACCAGGGAAATCACGAGTAAGTGAACCTTTTGGCCCTTTTGCACTAAAAATAGTACCAGAAAGTTTAGCTTCTGTACCTGCGGGGATTATAACTGTTTGTTTTCCAATTCTACTCATATAATATATTAAAATATTTTAAACAATACTTCTCCTCCGACCATTTCTTTTCTTGCATCTTTTTCTGTTAAAATTCCTTTTGATGTTGAAAGAACTGTTAATCCATAACTTCTTTTTATGTCTTTAACACCTCTGTAAACACGGCATGATGATTTTGAAACGCGATCTGTACTTGTAATCTTTGGAGTACCATCTTCAGAGTATTTCAATTCAACTTCGATTATAGGAAATCCTTTTTTCATTTTCTTTGCTACGCTCTTAAGATATCCTTCTTTAACTAAACATTCAGCAATAGCGAATTTAACCTTTGAATGAGGAACAACAACAAACTCGTGCTTTGCACGGCCTGCGTTCTTTATCATATTCATCATGTTTGCTATTTGATCCATATATTTTAGTTTAAATTTGTTATTTCTTATTCTTCGATAACTCTACCTTATTTTTACCAAGATGACTTACGTACTCCTGGAAGCATTCCTTCGTTTGCTAATTCACGAAAACAGATACGACATAGACCGAAATCTCTCATATAAGCATGTCCACGGGAACAACGAAAACAACGATTTGTTTCTCGTGTGCTAAATTTTGACTTCTTCATATGTCTTGCTGTTACTGATTTTTTTGCCATATATAAATATATTAGGATTTCTCCTACATGTGTTAGGATATCTCGTTTATTTTCTTCTGTGCCTTCCCTAAAACATATTA
>JAENWX010000004.1 GCA_016649835.1 Minisyncoccota bacterium
ATCAAAGTATCCAAAAGGTGTACTGTTCCTGTAAGGAAAACCGGAGTTTTCCCGACCCCTTTCTCACTCCACAATGGAGTAAGCAAAAAGACCTCTTTCGAGGTCTTTTTGTTAACGCTTACTCCATTGTGGAGCTTTACGAGCTTTCTTAAGACCGAATTTTTTACGTTCAACTTGACGAGGATCACGTTTAAGCATTTTCGCTTTCTTTAATACTCCGCGAAGTTCTCCATCATGAAGAACAAGAGCGCGAGCGATTCCGTGACGAACAGCTTCAGCTTGAGCATGTATTCCACCCCCTTTTGTAGTAACAACAACTTCGAATTTTTCAGCTGGTGTTGAAGTCTCAAAAGCAGAAGTAACAATCTTTTTTAATTCGATAGTTTTAAAATATTCAGTTAAATCCTTTCCATTAATAGAATATGTATTTTTTGCTGCCTTGTAAAGACGAACAACAGCAGTAGCAGTCTTTCTGCGACCAATGGCTCTAAAATATTCTTTTGTTGTTGGTTTTTTTTCCATGATATATTAATTAATCTTTTATTGTTAAACGCTTCATCATCAGAGGTCTAAGTTTATTTGGAGGAAGCATTCCGTATACTGCTAACTCGTACAAACCTTGCCATCCTTTTTTATCCAAAATTTTAGCGCTTGTATCTGTTTTAAAACCGCCTGGATGTCCTGAATATCTTTCGTGTAATGTTTCTTTTAAGCGACGTTCTGTTATTTTTGTTTTACTAGCGTTAGTAATAATAACAAGAACATCAGCTACTTTGTTTGGAACATAGTCAGTGGAATTTTTACCCATAAGAATTTTAGCTGTTGCACTTGCAACAAATCCTAATGTTTTACCTTCTGCATCAATTTTGTGTGTAGTAGTCATAATATTATATAAATTCTATTATTGCCATTTTACTTGCATCTCCCGCTCGACGTGGAAGTTTAGTAATGCGAGTATAACCGCCAGATTGTCCTTTGTATTTTGGAGCAATCTCATCGATCAACTTATTTGCCTCAGAAGTTAAGTTGTATAAACGAGAAATAACTAAACGGCGTGAGGCAAGAGTTCCAACATTTGCTTTTGTAATCATTTTTTCAATAGCTGGACGAAGTTCCTTTGCCTTAGCATCTGTAGTTTGAATCTTTCCGTGCGCAATAAGTGCCAACATAAGACCTTTTAATAAAGCTTGACGCTGACTTGCTGTTCTTCCAAATTTTCTTACATTATTTCCGTGTCTCATATATTATTACTTATTACTAAATTACTAATTATTTAAGTGTTATTCCATAAACACCAAGAACTTTTTTAATTTCTTGGATACCCTTATCACCTATACCTTCGATTTCTAATAAATCTTCCTTCTTTTTTCTTGCAATTCCTCCTATTGTTCGGATATTTGCACCAGTCAAAGAATTAAGTGTACGTGTAGATAAATCAAGAGTATCTATTCTTGTTTTTAGAATATCAGTAAATTCATTATTTTCTTCCTTTTCTGCTTCATCTTTTGTTTCAGCTACTTCTTCTTTATTGCTTATTTCTTTACTGATTATTCTGTGAGAGATAGTAAAACCTACAATTGCTTGTAATTGTTCTACCATAGTAGTTATAGCTTTTTCAAGAGCTTCACGTGGTGTAAGAGTACCATCTGTTTCAATAGTCATACGTAGACGGTTGTGGTTTGTTTTGTCTCCAACGCGCATATTTTCTACTTCATAAGCTACACGACGAATTGGTGTGAAAATAGCATCTAAAGATATAACACCAACTTCATTTTTAGTCTTTTGGTGCATTTCTTTTGGTATAAAACCTAATCCTTTTTCAACTGTCATTTCAATAGAAAGAGCATTTTTACCAGTAACTTCAGCTATGTATAAATCACCATTTAAAATTTCTACTTGTCCAGTAGTTTCAATATCACTAGCTGTGATAAGTTTTGGGCCCTTAACTTGAAGTTTTACAGTTTGAGGCTCATCAGTATTTAAACGAAAACGAACTTGTTTCAAATGTAAAAGAATAGTTATAACATCTTCTTTAACACCATCAATAACTGAAAATTCATGATCTACTCCATCTATTTTAATAGATGTTATGGCAGCTCCTGTCAATGATGATAAAATAATACGACGTAGTGAATTACCTAAGGTATGTCCATACCCAGGATAAAGACCATCTATTTCATAAACTCCTTTTGTATCTTCTTCAGAAACAATTGACAATTTTGATGGAAGTATAATATTTAAATCTGACATAGTTATATGATATTGGAAAGCAATAAGCTTTCATAATTATTTATTAAAAATTAACAGTTAAGTTAATTTTAACGACTATAAAACTCTAATACTGTGTTGAGATCAATATATCCCTCAATGTTCTTAGGCTTACCTTGTATCTTTCCTGAAAGACTTTCCGCATTAAAAGTTAACCAATTTGGACATGTATAATCCTTCATTTTATTTACCATATCTCCAAACAATACACTCTTTTTACTACCTTCTCTTATCGCAATGATATCTCCAATCTGTACTCTTTGTGAGGCTACAGTTGTCTTTTTGCCATTAACAAGGATATGACCATGGGAAACCATTTGGCGAGAAAGGCGACGTGAATTTGTTAAACCAATTCTGTATACAACATTATCAAGTCTATTTTCTAGTAACTCAAAAAGATAATCAGTTGCGATTGTACCTTTATGGTTTACAACTTCTTTAATGTAGTTTGAAAATTGTTTTTCACTGATTCCATACATAAAACGAACTTTCTGTTTTTCGATGAATTGAGTAGCGTAACCAGAAAGAGGTTTTGGTCTACGTTTTTTTGAATTTTTAGCGTGACGAGCTTCTGACGCAGCAAATTTGGCTGTTTGACATTTTTCAAACACACCTGGGCCTAATCTTCTACATATTTTGTATTGTTGGACTGTTTTCATAATTTTTATACTCTACGAGGCTTCTTAGGTTTAGGACCATTGTGAGGTACTGGTGTTACGTCATTTACTCCTGTTATTTCTATGTCATAGGCCATAAATGCACGAATGGTAGGCTCACGACCACTACCTACTCCTTTAACTTTAACATTAACTTCTTTAATTCCAAGAGCTTTAGCTTTTTCTCCAATTATTGAACCTGCTTTTGAAGCAGCAAATGGTGTACCCTTTTTTGCTCCTTTAAAACCAAGAGCTCCTGCGGAAGTCCAGAATAATGTATTACCATCTTTATCAGACAAAACAACTTTAGTATTATTAAAAGTGGCCTCTACGTGTAGAGTACCAGCAACAATTTTTTTCTTAGGAGTTTTACCACCTGTTTTAGGTGCAGCTATAACAGCCTTGTCTAAAGTTTCTGTTTTATCTTCTTCTTTTTTTATAATTTTAATCTTTCCCATATTTATATTGTATCTCCTTCACCTTTTGTAATTTTTATTTTTTTCATATCTATATTATTGTAAGCAAATAAATTAGCTAAAATATTAATCTTAAGTTTTTTCAGCTTTTCTTCTACCACTACCCATGGTCTTACGAACATTTCCACGAACAGTACGAGAGTTAGTTTTTGTTCTTTGTCCATTAACAGGCATTCTGCGCATATGTCTAACGCCTCTGTAAGCTTTAATATCTTTTAGTCTTTTTATATTTGAAGCAACTTCACGCTTTAAAGTACCTTCAATAGAAAATGATTCTACTATTTTACGAATTGTGTTCTCTTGGTCAACAGTAAGAGCGTCACCTTTCATAGTTCTATCAATACCAGCTTCTTCTAAAATTTTTCTAGAACGAGATATTCCAATACCGTAAAGGCAAGTTAGTCCTACGTCTAGATGTTTATTGTTTGGAATAGTTATACCGAGAATTCTCATATAAAATTATTGTTTTTGTTTATGCTTAGGATTATCACAAATTACACGAAGATGACCACTTCGCTTGATTAACTTACATTTCGTACAAATTTTTTTAACTGCAGATTTAATTTTCATATATTATCTAATATAAATACTAAAGAAAAATATAGGGTCTCTACCCTGTATTTTTATTACATAAGCATATATTTTTCCATACTACACTACTTTAATAAAATAAGCAAGGCTAATTTCTTTTAATTATTCTTCCTTTTCCACCATATGGATCAAGAAGAACTTCTACCTTGTCTCCTAATAAAACCTTGATTCTATGTATTCGCATTTTACCAGCTAAGTAGGAAAGTATTATTTTACCCCCTCCTATATCAACTCTAAAAAGAGTGTTCGGAAGAGCTTCCGTAACCGTTCCCATAACTGTGTTTTTATCATCTTTTTGATTCATTAATGCTTTACTAATATAACAAATATATTATTTTTAGTCAAATATAATAGGCATATTGAGTATATTTATCTTCAAAAAATAAAGTGTTTATCTTTTAATTGCCCTAAATAATGTTTTTTTACTCTAAAATACAGAAAAAATGCCTAAAAATTATTTTAATATAATATTTATTTTGGATAAATCACTAGGAATATTTTTTTGCCAAGGAGGGAAAACCTTAACAGAAGCCGAAGAAATTCCAGGGTCCTGTTTAAAAATATTTGGTACTTCTATCTTGCCTACTCCTAGTAATTTAGTTTTCAATATTTCTACATCAGGACTCCATTCAACATCCATGTCTCCAGAAAGATAAAAAGAAATAGAACTCATTTCTTTTGAAATTAATTGTTCTTTATTTGTAAAATTAAATGAAAGATTATTAATGTTATTAATTTTAATTTCTCTTAATTCTTCGCTGGAAATTTTAGGTAATGAAACTTTTATTATATTATCCATTAATGCTTTTTCTTTTAATAAAACAACAGATAAAACCCCATCAACAATAATTTTTGTTTCTGGTGTTTTTGAATAAATATCATCTTTTATTTTATATGAAAAAGTCATGGCATTTGGATATAAAATATATCCAGGATAAATAGAAGCCCCAACTTTTTTAATTAAATCATTCTTAAAAGTTGTTCTAGCCATTTTATCGATGTTAGTAATATCAGAGTCCCCTATGGTATATGCAATTCCTGAGACACCTCCAATAAAAGGACTTTTTAATTTGCCGTAAATTTTATTATATTTTGCGGAACCCTTAAAAGAAGCCACAACAAAGTCTGTAGGTGAACCATTGTAAACCTCACCTGGTAAAAAAGCACTTATGTTGGCTTCTACTTCCCCGGGAATTATTTTATTATCACTATCAACCTTATATCCAGGTATATTTATAACTTCTTCTGTTTTATAAGACTTACCTTCGTTGTCAGAAATAAATGTTCCGGCTAAGAGTTTTTGAGGATTAGTACCAAATTCATTATATAAAGTAATAGTACCCTTGGCTTTTATAGAGACTTCCTTGGGTTCAGTTAATGTAATATTTTTTAATTTCTGATCAGCATAAATCATTATCATAATATCATCTGTACTACCATTTGATTCTTTCGATATGTTAAATTGTTTGTTATCATAATTAATTATTTGATGTTTAGCTATAATTATTATATCTGCCTTTTGAAAAATAATTGAGATCCAATATACTAAACCAACACATAGTGATAATATTAAAAAAAATAGAATATATCTATTAAATCCAGATTGACTTTTATTTATTTGTGGGGTTCTTTGTATTTTTTTTTTTATCTCTTGTTTTATTTTTTAGAAAAATACTTGGTCTAGTTTCTATATTTTTTTCTTTTATTGAAATATTTATACTTTCTATTTCTACAAAGCCAACCTCTTCTTTCCTAGGAATAACTCTCGGTTTTTTATTAATTCTTATGTCCTCTAATATAATTCTTTTCATATTATTTAACTGTCTTCCTCATTATCGAGATGGCTTCAATCATTAAAAATGGGTCACACACCCCATCTTTTACCCCACACATATTTAAAAATTCAGGCCCGTCTATAGAAATTACTGTGCATTTATGGTTTGTTTTTAGAGGCTGTATATATACTTCATTGCGTAATACATCCGCAAACCAATTTTTAATATCATTATCAGCTGTTAAAAATATTGTATTTGGTAACATGAGAGTTTTTGGTAATGAGGCTATACATTGATAAAAAGATTCATTCCAAGATTTTTCTATTGACTTAAAAACTGGTTCAACTTTTTTCCTATAGTCTATAGATAAACTATTACTACGATATAACTTAAAAAGTTCCTTTGCATCTCGTAATTCTATTTCTAATTTTGAACAGATTTGATTATAAAAAGTTCTTTTACCAAATGGGAAAGACAAAACTGCTTTTAAAACTCCATCTGAAACTATTCCCACATCAGTAATTTCTCCACTAATATCTAATAGTAAATATGAATCCTGGTTTATATATTTATCACGAACCGCTAAATAAGTTGCCACAGTAAAAGACGAAAAATTAACATCTATATGGTGGTGTACCCTCGACAAAGTATTTCGTATACTATCCAGACATAATTTAGGTGATAATGATATAAACATGCTTATTTCTAAAGATTTACCCCTTTTCCCTAATGGGTCTATTATTTTATATCCATTTAAAGAAACATTCATTATATTTTTATCTAATATTTCAGGGGAGCCTTCAGAGTTTCCGTATTTATTTTTATAAATTTCATAAAAAGATGTTATCTCTTTATTAATTAAATCATCTGCTAAGCGCTTATTAAAAAGAAAAGGTTTATCCCTAGTCATTTTTATTATTCTAGTTTCTGATAAATACCAAGGAGATGACATAACACAAAATATTTCATCGGGAGCACCAGATTTTTTTAAATATAAGGAGTGGGCAGTCAGGTAAAGAGCAGACGTCATATTTTTTAATAATGAATTAAAATTTAAATCTTTAGAAAATTTAATTTCGTTATTTGGAACAGATTTTATGATTATGGGAATACCTTGATTATTTGCTGGAATTTTAACAAGAGCTCCACCCACACTTCCAGAACCTATATCAAAGATAGCAACAACTCGTTCTTTTTTTTGTGATGAAAATATAAATCCCATAGTCTATATATTATACCCTGTAGTAATTTTTTTACAAAATTACTACACAAAAATACCGAGATAAAAATCCATAAATTTACTAGGGGTGTTTTGTGGCAGAATCCAAAAACTTATTAAATTTTATAAATTAAACAAGAACTGCTTTTATTCTACGAATACCCGCAGCTACCGCTTCTTCTTTTTGTATTTTAAAATGACCCAAATCTTTTGTATTTTCTACATGTGGTCCACCACAAAATTCTTTTGAGACGGCTTGTCCATTTTCATCTTCAACTATATAGATAGACACCATGTCAGGATATTTTGCCCCAAACTCCATTTGAGCTCCTATTTTTTCCGCCTCAGCTAATGGCATTTCTCGGCGAACAACATTCAAATTTCTTTTAATTTTATCATTAACCCAATCTTCTACATTTTTCTTTTCTTCTTCTGTAAGTTTGTGGTCACACATAAAGTCCATTCTTAAACGTTCCTCGGTGATGTTACTTCCTCTTTGTTTTATATCCTTACTAACTACATCTTGTAACCCAGCTAAAAGCAAATGGTGTGCCGTATGGAGTTTGATAGTCTTATCGTTATGATTTGCAAGTCCACCCTTAAACATTCCGGCAGATGAAGTTTGTGAGAGTTTTTGATGCTCTCTTAATTTATTAAAGAAATTTTTTAAATAAGTTTCCTTAAGATCATTATCCATCATCAACAATCCTCTGTTTATTCTTTCTCTATTTATTTCTTCCAGACTTAACTCCACAGGAAAACCATAAGATTGATATAGGTCAAATAAAATAGTGCCGTCTAAACTAAAAGTATCTAAATTATCTTCTTTTTTAAATAGGTTATTTATCATTTTTAATCCATTTTCAAGAGTTTCTCTAAATTTATTAAATTCTTTATTGAGCTCAGAAATAATTAAATTTTTATTATTCTTTATTTCTGGGTAAAAATCACCATATTTTTTATTTATTATTTCAACTAATTCTTCATATTTAAAATTTGTAGTTAAAGACTGTCCTGATCTAATAGATCTTCTTAATAATCTTCTCAAAATATATCCTCTATCGGTATTAGAAGGTAAAACTCCATCAGCAATCATAAAAATTGCTGTTCTTAAATGATCAGCTATTATTCTTTCCATTCTTTCATCTCTTTGAGAAGATAGTTCTATTATTTTATTTATAATAGGAATAAATAAATCTGTGTCAAAAACAGTTTTAACAGATTGTGAAATCATTGTAATCCTTTCAAGACCCATACCTGTATCTACATTATGTTTTGCAAGCATGCCTACTACTTTTCCATCTTTTTTTTCGTACTGCATAAATACATTATTCCAAATTTCGACAATCTGTCCCTCATTGTCAGATTTTACAAACTCATTATGACTCATGTTGCCGATAGCATTTTTATTTGGATCATAAAAAATTTCAGTGTCAGGACCGCAGGGGCCATTATCACCTGCACTCCACCAATTATTTTTGGCTGGTAAAAAATAAATTCTTTCTTCAGGTAAATAATTTTTCCAAATTTCTACAGCTTCAGTGTCACGAGGAGCATCATCATTTCCCTCAAAAACAGTTACATAAATTCTTTTTATATCAAGACCTAATCCCTCCTCTTTATTAGTTAAAAATTCAAAACTCCATTTTATGGTATCTTCTTTAAAATAATCTCCTAGAGACCAATTACCAAGCATTTCAAAAAAAGTAAGATGACGATTATCGCCCACCTCTTCAATATCTCCAGTTCTAACACATTTTTGAACATCTACCAGCCTGTCTCCCATGGGGTGCTTTTGTCCCAAAAGATAAGGAACAATAGGTTGCATTCCTGCCGTATTAAAAAGAACAGAGGGATCATTTTCTGGAATTAGTGATGCTGATGGTATTATTTTGTGTCCCCTTTTTTCAAAGAATTTCAAAAACCTTGTTCTTATTTCACTTGAATTCATCCTTATATGATACAACAAAATATTAAATTTAAAAAGCCTCAGGCAGTACCTGAGGCTTTTTCTAGTTTATGTCAGATTTAATATTATCTCTAAAATATTTTGTCTGTTTTATTTGTTCTTCTACTAGCCATAAAACTGTGAAAGTAAACAATGTAAGAGCGGTCGCAATTATTGCTAGATTAAAAAATTCAAAACCTACAGCCATTCCTATTCCAGCAGAAACCCACAAACCAGTAGCAGTAGTTAATCCAATTAATTTTGATTCTTTAGAAAAAATTAATCCTGTACCCAAGAAACCTATTCCTACTATTATTTGTGAAGCCATTCTAGTTGGATCTAATCCACCAGTAGTAAAATATTTAATAGAAATCATTTCGGAAATAACTATAAATAAAGCAGCCCCCATAGAAACCAAAGCGTAAGTACGCATACCTGCAGTTTTGTGTGCCCATACACGTTCGGTACCAATAATAAGGCCCAAAAGTAATGCTACTGAAAGACGAATTAATATACTTATAGTTTGTGCGTCTAAAATATTTTCCATTCCTTTAAAAGCAAGTTACGATTAGAATTTTATAAAAAATCGATACCTACTAAATTAAATTATTAATCATATGACTAGCAAAACCTCTAACGAAATCCATGTATAATAGTATAACAACAAGTGCTAAACATAAGCAAATAAAATACGACTTATTACACATAACGTTTTTAAACGACCGTTTAAAAACGTTATGCGTATCTTTGTTTATTTTAAATTCTTAGAATCCATTACATCAAATATTTTAATAAACTTATCTATCCCCAAAAGAACAGCCCTTTTGTGGAATTCTTTCGGCATAGGCCCTGTTCCTAACCAAACACTTTTTTGTATCATAGTAAAACCCCAGAGTTTAATTTGATTTCGAAGCCAATCTCGAAGCTTCCTGTCTTTTTCTGGAATATCAAAAATTAGTATAAACTTGTTAGTCTTTAAAGGATATTCATAAATTAGTTTATACTTTGAAAACTGTTTTGAATTTATATTTATTAACTGTACATTATTATCTTCAATTTTTATGACACCTTTTTTCTTTAAACGATAAATATTTTGCCTAAATACATTTTTATTAATTTCTCTTCTATTTTTCATTCTTTCCCATAATATCTGATGTCTTAATCGCGTAGATCTTGCAGATAATAAAAAAGCTATTATTTCATCAGTAATTGAAGATTTTTCGTTTAAATTATTCACAAAATAATTGTAACACTTTCACACGGTCGTTACAAACCGTTATGGTGTATATTAATAATAAATATATTTTTAAAAAAATTATTGGAAAGAATTATTAGAAAAATTAGTTTAATAAGACACTACCCCACCACCAAGACAAACATTTTCATAATAAACTACAATAGACTGTCCGCTCGAAACCAGCATAGGTTTATCAAAATTTATTATGGCAGTATTTTTATCTAATATTTTAACATCACAATCCACGTATTCTCCATGGTAACGAATTTGTGCTTTATAAATTTTATTATCTTCTGGTGTTACACTTATCCAATTAGTTTTTTCTAGATTATATTTTTTAAATTGCTCAGGTGTATTATTTATAAGATTTTCAGAAACGGTAATAGTATTATCTTCTACATTTTTAGCAACAACATATAACGGTTTGTCATTTTCAGAATGTTTAGTGAGAGTAAAACCATGTCTTTCTCCTAACGTAAAAAATACTGCTCCGTCATGAGTACCTATAACTTCTCTTTTATTGTCGCCAGGTTCTTTTGGAGCAAGTAAAACATCTCCCTTTTTTGATTCTATATAATGACCAAGAAAGTCTTTCATGTCTAATGGACCCAAAAAACACACACCCTGACTATCTTTTTTAACAGCTGTAGGGAGTTTATATTTCAATGCAATTTTACGAACTTCTGACTTTTCTAAGTGCCCTATAGGGAAAAGTGTATGAGCTAAGTCTTCTTGTTTTAATGTCCAAAGGAAATAACTTTGATCTTTACTATTATCTATTCCTTTCTTTAATTCGTAATTCTTAATTTTTGTTCGTGATTTAGTAGAATCACCTACTGGGTAATTATTTTGGGCATAATGTCCTGTTGCAATTGCATCAGCACCATATTCTTTTGCAAATTTCCAAAATACACCAAACTTTACTTCTCTATTACACATAACATCAGGATTTGGAGTGTTTCCTTTTTTGTATTCTTCTATCATATAATCTGCCACGCCTTCCTTGTATTCTTTTTCAGCATCACATTCTAAAAAAGGAATTCCTAAGTGTGCACAAACACGCATCGCATCACGGCGTTCATCTTCCCAAGTACATTTAATAAAATCTGGTGTCCACGTACGAATAAAAACCCCAACGACATTATATCCTTGCTCTATTAGAATAGCGGCAGAGACAGACGAGTCCACTCCACCAGAAACTCCCACGAATACTGTTTTGTTATTTTTAATCATAATTATTTAGGTTAATAAAAATTGAATAAAATCCTGTGAGCAATGGTCTGGCTCCTCGTTTACCCTCGTCCGAGGACCTTGCAAACACCCAGTAGGTCATTTTACTAAATGAGGAGTTTTGTTTAATTTTATTTAATTAATATAATTGTTCCATAAAATAAGCTCTTTTCAAAATACGCACATAAAATTCTGCTGAATTTTTGCTATGCTACCCATAGGGTCAATCTGGTGATTGAGGCTCGACAGCCTCCCAAGGCATTTTTCAAAGACTTATTTTCTTTCACAATTTCTAATTCTTAATTCGTAATTATTAATTATTCTTACTCCATCTTGCAAAGATTCCACAAGGAAGAAGTCTATCTCCCTCACTTTCTGCAATAACAAGTTCTCCTTTTTCAATCTCACCCTTATATTCTTTCATTATATCCTTTAAATTGTTTTCATAGGCAATAGATGAATACCCTGCAGTATAGCCGTTTATAATAACAAACAAAGGGTCGTCGGATAAAACTTCTTTACATAATTTCATTAACACTAAAAAATGTTCTTCTATTTTCCAGAGTTCATCCTTGGGTCCATGACCAAAAGATGGTGGGTCCATTATTATGGCATCATATTTTCTTCCTCTTTTTATTTCTCTTTTTAGAAACATTAAAACATCGTCCACTATCCATCTTATAGGAGCATCTTCTAAACCTGAAAGTTGAGCATTTATTCGTGCCCACTCAACTGCAGTTTTTGAACCATCTACATGGCAAACTTCAGCTCCAGCTTTTGCACAAGCAAGAGTTGCTCCACCTGTATAACCAAAAAGATTGAGAACGGATATTTTTTTGAGAACGGAGTCTTTAGATAATTTTTTATGGTCTGGCCCTTCTTTTCCATTCTTAATTCTTAATTCATAATTCTTAATTATCTCTTCCGTCCATTCCCAATTTGGAAGTTGCTCAGGAAAAAGACCTGTGTGCTTGAAAGATGTAGGACGAATTGAAAAATTTAAACCTCCAAATACTATATTCCAATTTCTAGAAGTACCCTCCTTTGCAATCCATTTAGTTTTATTATTATTACGAACAAATTGCAATTCTGCATTGTCCCAATATAGAGAATCTTTTCTTTTTTCCCATAATGCTTCTGGGTCTGGACGTCTTAATACATATGGACCATACCGTTCAAGTTTTTCTCCATTTCCAGAATCTAGCAATTCATAATCTTTTTGTTTTTTTGTTATTAAAATCATATTTATCTCGCAGTAGCTTTATGTATATACTGACTTATTTAAAAATTTCACAAATTATTTTATCTATTAATTACTTTAAATACTTACTTATATTCCTCTTATGTTCGTCAAAGTTTCTTGCATAATGTACATTACCATTTTTATCATGAATATAATACAGGTAGTCAGACTTAACAGGGTTTATAGCGGCAGAAATAGACATTAAACCTGGGTTATTTAAGGGTTTTTGAGGAAGACCCCTTATATTATAAGTAGATTGATCTACATCAACCTGAAGAGCCATTCCAAAGGAAATTCTTTTCCATAAAATACCAGAAATTATAACGATGTCTTCTTTACCACTAGCTTCCCCTTCTAAAATAGAAGCCATTATAACTATTTCTGATAAAGTTTTACCACTTGAATTTATAGATGTCTCAATTTTTTTTATTCTGTTTTGAAAATTATTTGATAGTTTTTTTATAATTTCATCAGCATCATCCAGTGGATATAAAAAATATGTATCGGGGAACAGATAACCTTGTTTATCCAGAGTATTTGTTAAAAAAATATCTTTATTAAAATTAATTAATTTAACTGATAATAAATTTGCTATTTCTTCGTTTGTTAAACCTTCTCTAATGGTTACTTTTACTGGTTCTATGCCGTGTCTACCCCTACCTACCTGTAAAGCAATTTTCCAAACGGGAGTATTTTCTTTTATTAAATAATCCCCTGAAATAATGCCTGGTCCAGATTTTAATAATTTAATATAAAGTTTAAATAAAAAATCATTTTTTACAACATTTATATCGCGTAGTTCTTGTGACAAAGAATCCACAGACTGTCCAACTCCCACATGAATAATAACTTCTTTGTTACTATTATGAGCTGTTAGAAATGAGTATAAAAAAACAATCAACAAAATAAAAACTAACAGAATATTAATTTTGTTTATTTTTGTCTTTTTTAAAATAATTTCATCTATATTATTTTCCACCTTGTAATTAAAAATGGCATGTACATATTAACCATTTTAGTGAATATTTTATTAATGTGATTTTTATACAGGTAAATTTGAAGGCGGTTTCGCAATTTTTGATTCAATACGTTTAAAGCTTGGGGTTTCAGAAACCATACCTGGAAAGTGGAATATAGTTGCTATCTCTTCCGCAGACATTACTATAATTTGAGGATTATTTGAAGGGAAAAATATAGACAAAGCTGCAGGATATTTAATACTATACTGAAGCGGTGGGTGAAAAAATGTTCTTAATCGATAAAAATCTAGCATGCGTTTCTTTATTTTATCAAGAGCAAGCCCTGTAGGATCTGCCCAAGGAGCATCAAACTGAGTGGAGTTGATACGATTTAATTCATTAGAAAAAGGTTGTGAATACTGACGGAAAATAAGGCGAGCATCACGTCTTAGATTGTTGAACTGGTCATTTGTACAGAGTCTTTTGTCAGAAAGTGTAATTATACGGATACCAACATCAAAATGAACTTGTCCTAATTGTTCACTTATTATATTAATAACTGGCTCTAGATATTTAGGCACTGCTACCATTTTACCCAAAGAACTTGTAGCATCATCATTTTTAAGAGTACGTGTATAAGGAGCAAGAAGATCTTTTATGTATTCATTTGCTGCCTCATAAAAATCTACATGCTTACCTGTGCGATGACTGTGGTAAGTCTTTATATTTTGTCTTATTATTATCTGCATCCACATTTGTTGCCCTTTAGGAAGTGATCCAAGAAATTCTATTGTGGGAGTAATGGGATCAATTTTAAATTCTTCTTTAATCCCAGTCTTCATATCATCACCAAAATTTTTGTATGTCCTTATGGGCAAAAAATCTGCTTTTGTTTTATTAAATTCACAGCCCCAAACATCCCAGTTGCCACCTTTTTTGTATTGGGGGATATCAAACACATAATCGTCCACTTCAATTACTTTTGCTTGAGGATACTGAGCATAGATTTGTGTTTCTACTAAATCTCGGATTCTGGTTGGAGTTCTAATATAAAAATGAACTCTTCCGTCTATAGATACCATTTCAAGAGAAAACCACATCCATGGCGCACCCATCATAAACTGCTCCCAAAATCCCTTTTTACTTTTATGAAAAAAAGCATTTGTAAAAATAAGCTCCATTGCAGCTGGGCTTTTTATAACATCTCGTGGTATATGAATTTCAAGTAAAACCCACTTAATACCCATAATAAAACGTTCGGTTCTATAATGGTGCCATAGATTAAAAGCTATAATAGAAAGCGGTATAGGCATTAAATAGCCTATAGCTACTATAAGCATTTGTATCCAATTATAATCATGAGTGGCTAAAAAATCTTGAATCATATTATTATCTTGTAAAAAACCCAATAAGTATTGCTATAAAAATCAAACCCAATATGATTAAAATAATATTTTGAATAAAACCTTTCTGCATATATTAGTATTGTATCATTATTATAAATAAAAAAAAACCTCTCCGGTCTAAGCCAGAGAGGTTTTTTATGCTATTACGTATTGTCCTCCTTTGTTCTTCTTAAAATATTTAGAATTCTGTAAATTAACCAAAATTGTATTTTTCTTTAGATATCTTTCTTTCATAACTTGATCTACTATATCTTCTTTTGTCATAGGACCATTCTTTTTTAGAAGCTCCTTTATAACATCTTTTACAACTCCAGTTTTATAACCCCATTCAGATAAAGCATATATGCCTCTACCTACTAATACGAATCTTGAATCTTTTATTAATTCATTATGACAAGTGGCAACGTGGCATTTTTTATCAAAAGTACTAGCCACAGCTTTTGCAACTTCTCTAAAGTGCATAGGGCTTCCATGTTTTCTCATCATTAAAAAAGCGTAATCTTTAACTCCACGAGTTTTTATACTAGATGAAGTAGATTTACCCCATTCACCCAAGGGATTTTTGCTTATTTTTTTAGATATTGAAAGCCAACGTTTTGCTATCTCTTCATTTTTATATTGTTCAGCTAGTCCCTTAACTTCATCTAAAAATTTAGCAACTAATTCTCCCTCAGAAATTAATTCATTTTCAGAAAGATTTTCAAAAAGATTTTTTAATGATTTATGTATTTGCTCTGATACATCAGCATCCACACTCCACCTTGTTTTAAAGTGCTCGTCTTCTTTATGTTTTGTAAATTCATCACCTAGTGTTAGGTATAAATGAATATGATTTTGAGTTAATTTGTCTTTAGATAAATGATTTAGTAAATCATTTTCAGAAACTACTGCACCTAGTGTATGTATTAATTTTTTGAGTTCAGTAAAAACATCTTTTTCATTTTTAAAAGATTCTGACTTGCGAATTAGTGCTAAAGCAGTGTTTTCTATTTGACGAACACGCTCACGAGTAATGCCATATTTTTGACCTATGGCTTCAAGAGTTTTACGTTGTGTATCTGAGGTCAAACCAAAGCGACTAACAATCACTTCATTTGCACGTGGTGTTAAACCAGAGAGCATTCTTTTTGTAACTTGTTTTGTTTTAAATGTAACTGTATTAGCCATTTTGATTTTGCAAATTATGTTGAACAATTCTTTTTGCACAACACTATTTAAAATTAAATTAATTGATTATTTGTCTCCTCATAATATCACTACTATTGTATAAAGTCAAATAATTTTTGACAAATTCCCTAAAACCCTTACAATATTACTTTTTTGCAACTACTTTAGTTTTTGATCTGTTCATTTCTGTTAGCTGCTTTTTTCTTAAACGAACACTTTTGGGTGTAATTTCTAGATATTCATCATCAGCCATTATTTCTAAACCTCTTTCAATAGATAGTTTATAAGGGGGTTTTACATTCACAGCTTCGTCTGTACCAGATGAACGCATATTGGAAAGTTGTTTACCTTTTGTAGGATTAACTGCCATTTCTTCACCCTTTGTTACATTACCAATAACCATACCTTCATATACTTCATCTCCGTGTTCTACATATAATATACCTCTTTCTTGAAGTGTCCAAAGTGAAAATGCTACAACCTTACCTGTAACCATAGATGTCATAGAACCTACATCACGTTTCTTTATTTCTCCAGCATATTCCTTGAATCCAATAAAACGAGAAGCTAGTATTCCTTCACCTTTTGTGTCTACAACGAATTGTCCACGATATCCAAGAATTCCTCTTGTTGGTATTTCTAGTAGCATACGAACTATTCCTTCTTTCTCGTGCATATTAGTTATGATACCTTTACGAGCTGTAAGTTTTTCAATAACAGCACCGGAAAATTCATTACGGACATCAATAGTTACTTCTTCGTATGGTTCCAACTTTTTACCATTTTCTTCTTTTATAATTACATGTGGTTGTGACACTTGAAGCTCGTATCCTTCACGACGCATATTTTCAAGCAAGATAGCAATGTGAAGTTCACCACGTCCATAGACGAGATATCCCTCTTGAACTTCTTCTTCGTCAGAACCGTCAAAATTTATTTTTAGTCCAACGTTTATTTCAAGTTCTTTTTCTAAACGCTCTCTTATTTGTCTACTTGTTACATACTTTCCTTCACGTCCACAAAAAGGAGAATCATTCACTATGAAGTTAAGAGAAATTGTTGGTTCGTCGATAGCAATAGATGCTAGTGCCTCCGTTTCAGCATCTGTACAAAAAGTTTCTCCTATAAATACATCCGGAATTCCTGCAACCATAACGATGTCTCCAGTATTTAATGTATCTACTTCTTTTCTATTTATACCTTCAAAAGTAAACATTTTAGTAATTTTAGAATTACGAGAATTACCGTTTGAATCCTTCACTATTATAGGAGAACCTGTTTTAATAGACCCAGCATATGCACGAACAATAGCTAGACGTCCTAAAAAGTTATCATAACCCAGGTTGAAAACTTGAGCTTGAAAAGGTTTTTCTTTATTTACAGAAGCTTCTTTAACTTCAGCAAGAATAAGATCAAACAAAGGAGTCAAATCTTTTGAATCATCGTCAATATGTACTTTAGCTATACCTTGTCTACCGATTGCATATAAATATTTGAAATCTATCTGTTCTTCTGTTGCGCCAAGTTCCAAAAAAAGTTCAAGAATTTCATCATGAACTCTATCGGGATTCGCTGCTGGTTTGTCGATTTTGTTTATTATAACTATTGGCTTAAGACCAAGCTCAAGTGACTTTTTCAATACGAAACGAGTTTGAGGCATAGGGCCTTCTTGCGCATCTACAAGTAGAAGCACAGAGTCAATAGCACGAAGAACACGTTCAACTTCAGAACCGAAGTCCGCGTGGCCTGGAGTATCAACAATGTTTATTTTAGTGCCTTTATATATTACAGAAGTGTTTTTAGAATAAATAGTAATACCGCGCTCAAGTTCAAGAGCGTTTGAATCCATAGTTACTCCTTCCTCAACCATTCCGCATTGTTTCATCATTTGATCTGTTAGGGTCGTTTTACCATGGTCCACGTGTGCGATTATTGCGATATTTCTAATTTCCATATAATATTTTTTTTACTAATAATTAAATAATTTAAATTTTCTCTTTCATAAAGAAAAAAAATATCCGCCTGAGCGGACCAGTGCTAAACTGGAAATCGCCATAAGCGAATATCACAACATCATATCATATATTTTACAAAATGTAAAATATAGGAATTGGTACATTCAACATTGAAGTGCACCACTTTCATTATATCGAAGTGGTGCACTTACTTGTTGAACTTACAAATAATATAAGAGCTAAGTAGATACTGGTATAAGTCTAAACGATTCAAAACAACTATTTAGCCTTCAAAATGTATTTATTTACCTTATCTATAACTTCATTTATAGGGTGTTGAATCTTGGTCATATAGTCAACAACGCCCAAACTCAAAGCTCTTTTTATTTTTTCATTTTCGTTTAAATTATATAGCATAATAACAGGAATGTTTTTCAATTTCTCATCATCTTTTAATTGAGCCAAAACCTCTAAACCATCAATTTTAGGTAAAATTATATCTAAAAGAATTAGGTCTGGTTTAAATTATTTAACCAAACTAATACTCTATATCCCACAAATTTACCAGCGTCATTTTGCCGAGGAGTAAAACATATTTCATCGTATTTGATTTTATTATTAAAACCATTTTCTGTTTGACCCTTAATACGATAAGACTCTTCTTTTTCTGAAAAATTACCAAAGGCTTTTTTACTTTCTATTCTTCTTTCTTCGGGTACATAATCAAAATAACTTTTACCTATAAATGAATCTTGACTAACTCCTAATATTTTTTCTGCTGATGGAGAAACATATTGTATTATTCCATTTTTATCTATATCAAAACAAAAATCACAAGATGATTCTAATTCTTCACTTGTATTATCTTTTATAATTTTACTTTCAATAATATATTTTTTTAATTCTGCCGCAAGTAAAACATACCTCTCTTTATTTGTAGGTTGATATAATCTAATAGTTATAGTAACAGGAATTTCACGACCACTTTTATTTTTGTGTGTGGTATTAAATTTAAAATAATTATCTTGATTTAAAACAGAATTAGAATTTAAAAACATTTTAGTTATTTCTGGGGATATAACTGGACTCAGTTTAATGTAATTTAAACCAATTAATTCTTCGTGTGAATAGCCTAAAATAAGAGAAGCTGAATTACTAATGTTACTTATTACTCCCTTATTATTAATAATAAGTAAATAATGATTTTCATCATCCGCAAGTTTTATATTTCCGATTTTATTAATATAACCACATTTTTTACATTTTATTTCTAATTGCCCATCAAAAAATATTCCTTTTAGTAAAAGTTTTCCACAACTGCATCTTTGCTCGTTTAAAAATAGTGTATCCATATATAATATATAAAAAAAATTGAGCTTCTCGAGCCTCTAAGCTTAAAAATAAATATTTAAAACTAAATAAAAATAGTATGGAGAGAGGGAAAACTTCTAGGGTTTCATGCTCTTATATTGTATCACTCTTTTATGAAAAATAAAGTTATCCACATATTCTATAATTACCTTTAATACATGGCTTTTAAGAGTTAACTCAATTTGATTTTTATGCCTCATTTGTTTTATAATTATTAATGTAAATAATTAAAACTAGAGCTAGTCTCTCTAATTTAAAACTAAATTTTTTAGTATGAAAAATACAATTAAAAAAGGAGGCCAATTAAAAGTTAATAAAGGAAGAGTAAAAAATAACGAAATGTTTAGTGCACATAGACTTGACCCAGATGATAAAAATTTTGCAAACAAACCAGCCAAAAAGAAACTTCAAGTAAATCAAATAGCAAAAAGATATTTGTAGCTATAAATCAAAAACCCCACAGGTATACCTGTGGGGTTTTTGATTTATAAAATTTATTTTATAGTAGCTTAACTATATCGTGATAAGTTATTACAACCATCAAAACCATTAGTAAACCAAATCCAACTAAATTCAATGTGTTTGCAACCTGTGGTTTTATACGTGAGCCTTTTATTTTTTCAATTAAAAGGAATAGAAGTCTTCCTCCGTCTAAAGCTGGAAACGGAATAAGATTTATAACAGCGAGGTTGATAGATATAAGAGCAGTAAATGAAAGTAAATATATAAATCCAAACTTTGCTGCGTCACCTACAACTCCCACAATACCAACAGGACCAGTAAGTGTAGACATATCACCTTGGCCAATAAGTGCGCCGTAAATTAAATTATAGAAACCTACAAGAGTAGAAACCATTATGCTTCCTGTTAATTTCAAACCTTCCCATACGGCTTGGTGTATAGGCAGCTGTAAAGTCCCTATTGTATCCATAGAAATTCCTATCATAGCTACATCACTTTTATTATTTATTTTTGGAGTAACAATAACTTCCATAGGTTCTTGTCCTCTAATAAGTGATACTTTTATCTCTTCATTTCCATGAGATTTTACAAATGACTGTAAACTTTCTGCAGAAATCTCTGGGAATGAAAGTAATGTTGAGTCTGTAGCTGTTGCTAATGAAGCAATTTTATCCCCTGTTTTAAGGCCACCAATTTCTGCTGGTGAACTTGTTAACACGCTAGTTACCGTAAGAGCTTGGTTTTCTACAATAGAGCCAGCTGGTGCTGCCCCTAAAGAAGTTGGCAAACCTGACATAAAACCTACCGAGAGAAGTAACCATGCAACTAAAAAGTTCATTGCTACTCCAGCAAATAAAACGGCAGCTTGTATGTAGCGAGGCTTATTAACAAAACTTCGTTTACTATCTGGGCCATTAAGAGAATCTTCGTCTGGATTTTCGCCAAAAATTTTAACATAGCCACCAAGTGGTAACAGATTAAAATTGTATGTTGTTTCTCCTATTTTTTTACCAAAAAGTTTTGGAGGAAAACCAAATGAAAATTCGTCTACTCTAATGCCTGATTTTTTGGCAACAATAAAATGCCCAAATTCATGAGACACGACAAGAACCAACAATATTATAATGAAAATTATTATACTCATATATTAATTCATTATATCTATTTCTTTTTTATTAAAAATCGCCTCAAGTTTTTGATTGGTTTCATCAACACATTTTTGAATATCTTCTTTGCCTCGTTTTATATCATCTTCTGGTAAATCAGTGAGTTTTTCAATTTCAACTTGTCTTTCCTTTCTAACTGTAATACGAGCATCTTCAAGTTTTTCTTTTAATACTTTTACAAGCTTAGCGCGATTTTCTGTTGTAAGCATAGGAAAGATAACTCTAACACCATCACTATCAGATACTATAGATAGACCAAGGTCGGCCGCGGAAATAGCGTTTTCTATTTCTTTGATTTGGTTTTTGTCCCATGGTGCCACACGAAGAGTTTTTGGATCCTCTATTGTTATACCAGCTACGTTTTTTAAGGGCATGTGACTTCCATAACTTTCAATCATAACACTATCAAGCACTATAGGAGTTGCTCTCCCTGTATGCACTTGAGAATATTCTTTACTCAACCATTCCTCTGTCTTTTTTAATTCATTTTTAAAATTTTGTGTATTATATGACATATATTTATATTCTACTATATAATCAATTTTTTCAAAAGCTCCAAGCTTAAGAGAAAATTCAGGATAATACATCCATACACATATCAACCATGGCGTATATGTGTATGAATGAGTATTAAATAATACTGTATTATTTTTGAATGGGGTAAGATTTTTCTAGTTTGAATGTCTTTAAATTATCTCCTATTTTTATCTCTTTTAAATAATTTAAAAAATCTTTTGGTAAGGGAGATGGTCCAACCCATACACTTTTTTGGATCATTATATATCCAAATTTTATAAGATGACGACGAAACCAGTCCCTCTCTTTTTTCATATCTGATGGAATGTCATACATAACGAGCAAATTTTTAGGCTGATTATTTTTAAATGGAGACCCAAAGGAAATATTATAATAACTTCTTTTTCTATTATTCTTAATTCGAGATTTTTTATTATCTCCAAGTAAAAAAGTTGGAATTCCCAAACTATTTACCTTTACCCCTTTATAATAATGAGTATTCATATTTACAAGTATATATCCTTACATTACACATATCAACCATGGCGTATATGTGTAATGTACGATGAATGGGAATTATCTATTTATATAGATATATAAATCTATATAAAATATGACAAAAAAATTCATTTAACTTGAATTTAGTTTTGGGTTTAAGTTTTGAGTTTTAAATTAAATAATCAAAGATATGTGTTCTAAGATCATCTTAACCGCAGCTCCTGGTGTACTTAAATAGTCTCGACTTTTTTGCAATTCATTTAAAATAAATTTTAAATTTTCATCTTTTGTATTTTTCTTAAACTTCTCATAAATATTTTTTTCTATTTCATTTATAAATAGAGTTGCATAAAATCTCAGCTGCCCTGTATTCTCTTCACTTTTATTATTTTTTATAATTTCTGCAATTTTATTTATTCTACCGCTTGGTGATGATGAAATAAAAGACGCAACTTCTTTTTTTAATTCTAAATTAACATCTACTGATTCTTTTAGTTTAACTACATGAACCCTAGAAATAATTGTTTTTAGTAACACTGATGAATCTGGGACAATAATAAAGAAGTGGGTGTTCGTGGCTGGCTCTTCTATTATTCTTAAAAGAGTTTGTTCGGCTTCTCTGTTGATATATTTGGTAGCGATAATACAAACTTTTTTACCTTTAGTAATTCCGAGCTTGCTATGCCAGTCTATTATTTGCTCACTATTATCTTTTGTAAACGATTCATAAACTTGATAAAGAACATCTGGGCTTTTACTTTCTATTTCCCCTTTTGCTTCTAAAAAACTAAGCAAAAAATCACCAGTTTTTTCAGTGTCACCTTCTATTATATAACTATGATATAAATCTTTTGGAAAATATTGTTCTAACTCCATATATAAAATTCTTAATGTTTCTAGCGAAATTAAAATGTTTTTTAAGAGGTCCAACCTCTAGCTGGCTTCGGAGGTTGTACCTCTGTGGGCCAAAAGAATATTTTAATGTAGCTTCTTAATTTTTAGCCTGCCGGCAAGCAGGTTCTTAATTCTTAATTCTTAATTCTTAATTCTTCTATCATTGTACATTAATTGGATAAATATCAGAAAGCTCTCCTGAATAATAAAATTCATAAGCAATATCACCAAAAGTATAGTCGACATTGTTTATGTTTATAACAGAACCTCCTGTCTCAGGATTTTCTTTGGGAACTGAATAATAAAAACCAAGATTATACAAAGTCGCCAATATTTCTGGTCTTTCACTTATATCATAGCCTTGTGTTTGCCATTGAGCTATTATTTCTTTCATAAATAAACCTGTATAAAGATAGGAATAGTAGGGGTCTTTTGCGTTTGTAATTCTAGTCATTCTTTCCGATTCAATATCTGCATTTTCAGCGTAATCCACAATATTTTCTAAATCAGGACCTAAATAAAAATGCGAATTTTTGTCTTTTAAATTAGACTCTATTATACCAACAGTTTTAGGTTTTAAACCGGCGATTCCAAAAGAAACTTGCGACAATGAAGCTAAAATTTTTAAAGGTTCAAAATAACTTTTAAAAGATTCTCTTCTATTGTTAAAAAATCTAAATTGCTCACCAATGATTCCACTCAATATAAGTCGTGGTGAAATATTGGCATCAGCTGCTGCCTTATTTATTACCTCTTGGTCACGAGTAAAGACTTCTTTCATCAAACTCCATTGGTCAGTGTCGGCCCAATTATATGCAGAGATAGGAATATCTAAATTTTGATATATATGTCCAGAAGTTTTACATTTATTTATAGATAAATTATATAGGTAGTCATTTTTAAAACGCCGAGAAGCTGTTTCTACCATTTTACTTAGAAGCTCATCGCTCGCTCCGCTCGTAAGTGTTTTGTATATATTGACCGAGGTTAAAGGTGCGTATTTACTCAATACATTTATTTGGCAAATAATTTCTAAATTATTATCGGAAGTATTTTTTATAGAATTTTTATTTTCAACATTAAAATATGAATTCCTTTCTGAGATAGAACCTTTTACATTTAACCAGCCATATTGCATCGCAACAAAGACAACAAAAAATATTATACCTACCAAGGCAAATCCGAACAAGAATATACGAAATGTATTTCGTTTAATTTTCTTAAAATTTATAAACATTATTTTTTACTTAAAATACTTTTTTTGTAAGTGTCTAAATGATTTAGTGCTTCTCCTGTTCCCTTTACAACACAGAGTAGAGGTTCGTCTGCAACACGAGCCTTCACTCCTGTTCGACGATAAATTAAATCCGCTAAATTTCTAATTTGAGAAGAACCACCTGTCATAATAATCCCGCCATCAATAATATCAGCTGCGAGTTCTGGTGGTGTCTGAGATAGTACATCTTTAACCGCACCTATCATTGTTCGAAGTTCTTTGTCTATCGCGCGAACAATTTCATTTGTAGAAATTTGCGCAGTTCTTGGAAGTCCTTGTATAAAGTCGCGTCCTTTTATAGTTATAGTTATTTCTTCTTCCACAGGAACAGCGGAGCCTATTTTTACTTTTATTGCTTCTGCTGTTCTATCACCAATTGCTAAGTTGAAAGTTTTTTTAATGTAGTCGGTAATAGCCTGGTCGATTCTATCTCCAGCACATTTTACAGAAGTTGATGCTACTATTCCGCCTAGAGCTATCACAGCTACATCGGTAGTACCTCCTCCAATATCCATTATCATATATCCGCGTGATTCTTGAATAGGAATACCTGCCCCTATAGCAGCTAGAATTGGCTCTTTCACAACATACGCATTTTTAGCACCTGCTCTTATTGCTGCTTCTACCACAGCTCTTCTTTCTGTGGAAGTAATTCCAGCTGGAACAGACACCATTACATCGGGTTTAAATAAATTATATTTGCCGAGAGTTTTACCAATAAAATAACGAAGCATGGCTTCTGTTACTCTGTAGTCAGCAATAACACCATCTTTCATTGGTCTATATACAATAATACTATCTGGAGTTTTTCCAATCATTTCCTTTGCCTCAATCCCAATAGCCATTATTATGTTGTCTTGTTCGGAAACAGCAACAACGGATGGTTCATTTAAAACAACCCCTTTTCCAGGAAGAAATACTAATGTATTAGCAGTTCCAAGATCAATACCAAGTTTTTTTGAAAAAATAGACATAATATGTATAAATAACAGTGTTAGTATACCAATAAAATAGGCTTATAAGCAAATGTTAATATATTTGACTAGAAGCCTATTTTTAATTTAAAAAAATTTAAAAAATTACAGAATAATCCCTTATACTCATTTATTACGATCGTAATAAATGAGTATAAGGGATTGCAAAAAAATAAATGGGGATGCTAATAAAAATACCACCAAATGACACAAACTCAGCACGTGCAGAGTTTGTGTCATTTTATTAAAATATATATTTTTATAATTTATTACAACATACCTTAAAATAAACATAATATTGTAAGTATGATAAGATTAAATTATATGTATCCCGTAGTAGAAAATGGCATTATGTGGATACAGAACATAAGATAATTAAAAATGTGTCGAAACTTTTTATACTATTAAAATAATAATAAAATGGCGAAGCTTATGCCATTTCTCACTACCGGATGTATATAGCTACTGTTATACCAATTACAAAAGGATCACAAAAAGAATATCTCTCATATTTTTCTGCTACAGATATTCCAGTAGGAAGTATTGTTACTATTCCTATTAGGTCACGTATTGTAGATGCTATAGTTATAAATATTGATGAAGCTCGAAACAACAAATCAGATATAAAAAATGCCAACTATCAACTCAAAAAAATTATTAAATTAAAAGGCGACTCCCCTTTTAATAAAAGTTTTTTTATTGCATGCCAAAAATTAAAAAACTACACAGTTAGTAATACTGGAACAATTATTAAAAATCTTTTACCGGCTGCATTTATAGATAATATAAATATTCTAAAAAAAGTTCAGGTAGTTGAAAATAATAAAAAAGAAAATATTGTAAATGAAAAATTAGTATTTCAAGCGACTCCATCTGACCGCATAGCTTTTTATAGAACTTTAATTCGAGAAGCTTTTGCTAAAAAAGAATCTATTTTTATGTGCGTCCCAAATCATTTTGATATAGACTATTTTAGTAAAGAACTAACAAAAGGAATAGAGCAATATGTGTTTACCTTTCATTCCGATATGACCAGAAAAGCCTTGGTAAATATGTATAATTCTGCTATTGGCGAAGTTCATCCAATCCTTATAATAGGAACAGGTATTTATATGTCTATCCCGAGGCATGATATTAAGACTATTATTTTAGAACACGAAAGCTCCGATACATACAAGCAAATCAGTAGACCGTATTTAGACATACGAAGTTTTGCAGAAATCTTATCATCAATTCAAAAAGTTAAATTAATTTTTGGAGATACCTTACTTCGACCTGAAACACTACACCGTCATGAGATGGGAGAATTTGGAGAAATATCTTCACCTCTTTATCGCCTACCTTTAACAGAAAATCAAATAGTAGTTGATATGAGAGAGGAAGTGAATGAAAAAGGTAAAAAAATATTTACAAGCATATCAAATGAAACGAAAATGATGATAGAAGATTCTATCTCAAAAAATAAATCTGTTTTTTTATTTTCAGCCCGAAAAGGATTGGCCCCAATAACAGTCTGCAACGACTGCAGCAACACTCTTCTCTGTCCTTCTTGCTCTACTCCAATTGTTTTATACGGGACCCGACAAGTAGCTGCAAACAAGTCTACAACTCCTCGTATTTTTATGTGCAACAAATGTGGCCGTAAAGAAAAGACCGAAGTTAGCTGTCCAAAGTGTTCAAGCTGGAATCTAACACCACTTGGAATAGGAACAGACAAAGTATACGAGGAAATTAGAAATTTATTTCCAAAAGTAAAAATAATTCAAATAGACAAAGAAGCGACAAGGACAAGTAAAGAAGCCCGTGAAGCAATAACAGAGTTCGATAAAAACCCTGGAAGTATTTTAATCGGAACCGAAATGGTATTTTCCTATCTTCAAAATAAAGTTTACAGTAGCGCTATCATATCTCTCGATGGTCTTTTTTCAATTCCCAGTTTTAATATAACTCAAAAAATAGTTCACATAATAGAAAAGTTACACAACATAACTACAGATAATTTGATTATTCAAACAAGAATACCTGAAAATAAAACCTTGCAATATATTTTAAGTGGTAATGTATTACCACTTTGTCGTGAAGATTTAAAAGACAGAAAGGACTTTGGATACCCACCTTTTAAAAGACTAATAAAAATTACTTTTGAAGGCAGCGCAGGAGAAACAGAAAAAGCCAGAGATTTTATTGAGCATATTCTTGGAAATTACGAACCACAAGTTTTTAGCGCTTTTACTAGTAGGATTAAGGGTAAATACATCACCAATACCGTAATTAAGGTTAATCCTAAAATTTGGCCTTTACTTACAGACGATAAACAGAAATTAGACGAAGATTTATATAAGAATCTCGAGCAGCTGCCTCCATCCTTTTCAATTAACGTCGATCCTGAAGATTTACTGTAAAAAGGTATAGGGCTTGCCCCCACACCTACTTTTTTATTATTGTGCTTTAAATCTAGTTTAGGATTTGGGCTTGCCCCCACACCTATATTTTTATTGCAGGCTTTTTAGCCTGCTTGGAAACTTGGGCTTGCCCCCACACCTACTTTTTTATTATTGTGCTTTTTAATTTAAGGTCAATGGATTAATATACCTCAATTATTCTGTTTTAAAAATCACTTTGTAATATATGGCACAATAAAAGCCATAAAAAAGTAGGTGTGGGGGCTTGCTTCAAATAAAAAGATATGATAACATGACAAACATGATAACCGTTATAGAAGTAAAGAAAAACGCAAACGAAAGCAACATGAATCTTGTTCGCAGATTTACTCGTAAAGTTCAAGAATCTGGAATAATTCAAAAAGTTAAAAGTAAGCGTTATAACAAAAGAGCTGACTCTAAAATTAAAGTTAAAGTGGCTACTCTAAAAAAATTAGGTAGAAAAAAAGCATTTGATAAACTTTATAAACTAGGTAAAGTTTCTAAATTTACTAAAAAAAGAGGTCACAAATAGAAAATTTATGGTAGATATGGGCTTCTGTACTATTACAAATAAAACAAAAGGCAAGCTTCCACGCTTGCCTTTTGTTTCTATTAAAGAAAAAATTTTAGGAAGTGACTACGAATTGGGTTTAACTTTACTCACATCAGTGAAACAAAAAAAACTAAATTTAACATATCGAAACAAAAATGAAACAACAAATATTCTTTCATTTCCACTTTCAGAAACTTCTGGAGAAATTACTATTGACCCTATTAAAGTAAAGAAGGATGCTCCCCTTTTTGACATGAATTACACTCAATTTTTTAAATACTTATTTATCCACGGATTACTGCATTTGAAAGGTTTCGAACATAGTAGTACAATGGACAGACAAGAAAAGAAATATCTTAAAATGTTTTCCTAATATATTTTCTTTCTTATTAAACTAATGATAAAAACTAATTACACTTGCGGAATAGATATTGGTACACAATCTACAAAGGTTGTAGTTGTTGGTTTCGATAAAGAAAAAAAGGAACATATAATTTTAGCTACTGGCATGTCTATCACCAATGGCGTGCGTTTTGGATATATAACAAACGTAGACGCTGTTGCCGAAAGTATAAGAAAAGCTGTCAACCAAGCAGAAAATATTTTAAATATTAAAATACGTAAAGCTTATATTTCTATGGGAGGAATAAGCCTTACGTCTGTTGTTTCTACTGGCTCAGTTATTATTTCTAAAGCAGACCAAGAAATAACTAATTTAGATGTATTAAAAGTACTCGCAAATAGTGAAGAAAATCTTGAAATATTAAACAGAAAAATTGTTCATATTATTCCACTTGGTTATAAACTAGATAGCAAAGATATTTATGTTAGGCCAGAAGGACTAAAAGGAATAAGGCTTGAAGTAAAAACACTTTTTGTTACTTGCCTAAAGCAAAACATGGAAGACCTTATAACCGCTTGTGCCCTAGCTAAAATAGACATCGAAGAAATAATAGCATCTCCTATAGCTACAGGCAGTATTCTTATTAACAACAAGCAGAAAATAGCTGGATGTATTCTTGTAGACATCGGTGCTGAAACAGTATCCACTTGTGTGTTTGAAAACAATTTACCTATATCTCTTTCTGTGCTATCTATAGGAAGCATGGACATTACTAAAGACATTGCCCTTGGTCTTAAAATTTCTCTCGAGGAAGCAGAGAGTATCAAACTTGGTAGTGTTATTGGAGGAGATTATTCTAAGAAAAAAGTTGATGAAATAATAGAAGCAAGACTAGGAGATATTTTTGAACTTGTCGGCAACCAACTCAAGAGACTAAAACGCAACGAACTTCTTCCCGCTGGTATAATAATAACCGGTAACGGTTCATCTATAAATAATATTTGCGAAATTGCACGCACACAATTAAAACTTCCAGCTAAAATTGGAATAATTGATTCAACTTTATATCATAAATTAAAAGTGAGAGATGCATCATGGTATACAGCACTTGGACTAGCTCTAACTACAAGTAATGAATTTTCTAACAACCAATCAAACGCTTCAATTGGAGTAAATCTTAAAGAAATCAAAGATTTCATTAAATCTATCTTATCTCAACTTCTTCCTTAACAACAAAAGGAAACATAATCCATATTAGTCAACATATTCCATTTTTATTATTATATGGTAATATATACGTACATAAATTTATTATTAACGAAAGACTATCGTCTACAAAAATATGCCTAAATTAAACCCAGACATTGAATCATTTGCAAGAATTAAAGTTATCGGAATCGGTGGATCAGGAAAAAACGCCCTTAATCACATGATTAATTCTAAAGTTCGAGGTGTCGAATTCATTGTTATGAATACCGATACTCAGGATTTGCACAATTCATTATCTGAAAAAAAGGTTCATTTAGGTAAAAATCTAACAAAAGGACTAGGTGCTGGAATGAACCCCGAAGTTGGTAGGCGCGCAGCCGAAGAAACAAAAGCTGAAATACAAGATGTAATAAAAGGCGCAGATATGGTATTTATCGCCTGTGGAATGGGTGGTGGTACAGGTACAGGAGCTGCACCTATAGTTGCTCAAGCTGCAAAAGAACAAGGAATTCTTACTGTTGCAGTTGTTACTAAGCCTTTTTCTTTTGAAGGAAATCAAAGAATGAAGTTAGCAGATTTAGGATTGGCTGCTCTTGAAAAAGAAGTTGATGCTATTTTGGTTATTCCAAACGACAGACTTATAATCATTTCTGGAAAAGATGTCGGATTTAGACAAGCTTTTGCTATGTGTGATGAAGTTTTGAAACAAGCTGTTGAAGGTATTTCAGAATTAATCACAACTCCAGGTATGATAAACGTTGACTTCGCTGATATTAAGGCTGTTATGTCTGATGCAGGGAGTGCACTCATGGGAGTAGGAGTTTCAGCAGGCGAAGGACGTTCTGAAAAAGCTGCCCTCCAAGCTATCAATTCCCCACTTCTAGATTTATCTATTTCTGGAGCAAAAGGAGTATTGTTTGCTATATCAGGTGGAGACGATTTAACTATTCACGAGATACAAGATGCTGCTAAAATAATAACTGAATCTATTGATAAAGATGCAAAAGTTATTTTTGGAACAATCCGTGATGAAAAACTTAAAAAAGGAGAGATGAAGGTTACAGTTATAGCTACTGGCTTCCCTACTGATATGCCTAAACGTTCATTATTTCAAATAGGACAACATCAAAATAAAGAGACTGAACAAACTATTTCCAATTCTACAAAAGAAGAAATAATTCAAGTCATAAAAAAAGAGCTTCCTAAAAATGATTCTGATGACTATGTAAAGAAAACAGAAAAAATAGAGGATGATTTATTTATTGACGACACAGATGACTGGAGTACAGTACCTGCGTTTTTAAGAAGAAATAAGAAGTAGCACCTAGGAGCTAGGAACTAGCGACTAGATTAAAATACTGTTATAATACAAATCACGAGACTAAAATCTCGTGATTTGTATTATATTTTTACCAATTAACTCTGCTAGTACCTAGTTCCTAGTAGCTAGCAGCTAACCCATATGTACGATTTAATAATATTAGGAGGTGGTCCCGGAGGCACAGCAGCGGCAGTATATGCAGCTCGTAAACAGCTAAAAGCGGCTATTATTACAAGTGAATTTGGAGGCCAATCTATAGTTTCTGAAAAAATCTTCAACTGGATAGGAACACCAGAAATTTCTGGCGCAGAACTTGGTGATAGTTTTAAAAAACATATTCTTTATTATAAAGGACCATTTTTAGATGTAATTGAAGGTGAAAAAATAATAGAAGTTATAAAACAAAATGAATCTTTTTTAATCAAATCTGAGTCAGGTAAAACATACGAAACAAAATCTCTAATTATAACTACTGGAAGCGGAAGACGTAAATTAGAAGCTATTAATGCGGATATTTTTGAACATAAAGGTATTACCTACTGTGCATCTTGCGACGGACCTATGTTTAGCGACCAAGACGTACTCGTAATTGGGGGTGGTAACGCTGGTTTTGAAACAGCTATTCAATTGCTCTCCTATTGTAAAAGCGTAACTTTAATACACAGAAGTGCTAAATTTAGAGCAGATAGTATCACTGTAAAAAAAGTTTTAGAAAATCCTAAATTTAAAGCAATTATAAATGCAGAAATATTGCGAGTTGATGGAGAACAATTTGTTAAATCTTTAACCTATAAAGATAAAATAAGTGGAGAAGAAATAACTCTCCCAGCCTCTGGTATCTTTGTCGAAATAGGCCAAACACCAAATACTGACTTTATTAAAAATTTAGTTGAAATAGACCAAATAGGTAAAGTTGTTGTTGACCCTATGACCCAAATGAGTACCGTTCCAGGTATTTGGGCAGCTGGTGATTGTACAAATGGTAAATACCACCAAAACAATATTGCTACTGGCGACGCAGTTAAAGCACTAGAAGACGCATATATTTGGATTCACAAAAACAAATAAATCGTATTTAAAAAAATATAAATTAAAAAACTCTCCGATGTAACATCGGAGAGTTTTTTAATTTATATTAAATCTTGATTAGCAAGTAATCCTTCGAGTATTTCTAATTCTTCTCTAGAGTTTGGCTGAAATCCCTCCAAAACATTTTTAACAGGAACAGCTTCTATTAGCTCTCCTTCACGACTGGCCAACTTAACTAAATCTGTTAAATAATATTCGCCTTGAGCATTTTCATTTTTTAATTTATCTATATTATTCCATAACCACACAGAATCAAAAGCATATAAAGCAGGATTAACTTCTTTAATTTCTTTTTCTTTATTATTAGCATCTCTATATTCTACAATTCCAATAACTTTACCATTTTCATCTCTTAAAATTCTACCAAAGTTTATTAATCCCGCCCTCCACTCTTTAAAATCAGGAAGGACAACAGTGCCTAAAGTAATAACTGCTTTCTTTTCTTTATGTATAAGTATTATATTTTCTATTGTTTCTTTAGAAACCAATGGTTGGTCTGCGGACAAAACTACAATTATTTTATGGTCTGGATGTGTAGACTCTTTAGCTGAAAGAACTGCGTGTCCAGTGCCAAGCTGCTCTTCTTGGTGAGCATAAGTATAGTTTGGTCCTATAACATCAAAAATGCGTTCTTTCTTATGACCAACAACTATTACTGGATCTATAGGTAATTTTAAATGAGATACAGTCTCCAAAATATGTTTTAAAAATGGTTTACCTTGAAGCATTGCAAGTGCCTTTGGATCATCTGACTCCATTCTCTTTCCTTTGCCTGCTGCTAAAATAATTATTTGTGTATTCATAATATAAAAATTAATAATAATTAAAACAATTTAGTAATTTGGTGGGGGAGTAGGATTTGAATACAACCTATTCGGGTACTTTTCACTCCGATGTCCATCGGAGAATGAAAAGTCTTTCAAATCCCTCACGCGAGACAAGCAGTTGTCTCGCTACCGCGCACAAAATTGCATTAGCAATTTTGTGCGCGGTGAGGGATTTGAATACTACCTATTCGGGTACTTTTCACTCCGATGTCCATCGGAGAATGAAAAGTCTTTCAAATCCCTCACGCGAGACAAGCAGTTGTCTCGCTACCGCGCACAAAATTG
>JAENWX010000044.1 GCA_016649835.1 Minisyncoccota bacterium
ATATTTGCCTCTAGTATAGGCATTGTTATACTCTCATTTTGCTCTATGGTGTCTTTATACCACCTTATGATATTAAATTCATTTTCTCGGTTAGATAACCGTAAAATCCTAATCATTATTGAGCTTGTTCTTTGCTTCGTTTACCGCACTTTTCAAATTGTTTTTTTGGCGAACGTCTGTTCTCATTGAGGGATTATGCCTAAAGTGATATATCTTTCGTCTACGGTCATACTAGAGCCTTGTAATTGGGTTCCATAAGCCTTCGTATGCTTTCCGATAGGTAAGCATACTGTGAATGAATTACTACTCATGAAATATTGACATCTTACTATCAGAGGAATATATTGGAATTACCAAATAAAATTAGCATTTTAATGTCTTGTGAATGTAAAGGAGTTTGCTATGTCAATTATTGTACCTTACATTGTTGTTGTATTTTTTTCTGTTCTTGCTTCATTTTCATCTTTGAGTATGGGATCTTTCTTTACGGAGGTGGTTAAAGGTGTTATTCTCTTATTATCATTCATTGTTCTAATTTCCATGTGTGTAGTTTCTACAATATTGTTTTCATGGATACAGATTATTGGTCTAATCATAACATTTATCATTGGAGCATGGGTAAGTGCGTTTTTATTGAAAACTACTATTTTCCGTCATTGGTCTTAAGAGATTTTACCACAATATTTTTTTATCAACCGCATTTCCGTTTATTTTAGGAGGAATTTATTATGAATATTATTAGGTTTAAAAAAATTCTTGTGATATATGCGTTTCTATTTGTCATTACCTGTTTTGTAGTACCTTGCAGCCAATATTTTAAAGGAATGGTTGACTTAAATAATAATACATACTTTTCAGATGACGAAAATGTGACAAACTATCAATATGAAAATCTATATTTGCCAATTTATAAAATTGGTACGGAGACATTAGATATTCCCTATATTCACGTAGCAGAAATGGGTAAAGTAGGTGCAATGCAAGGAGAATTAATAACAAAATTAAGAACTAATATTTTGATTATTGAATTACTTAACTTAACCGTAGTTTTTGGTGCGATATCATTTATCACATGTAAAAAAAGATTGAATTAAGTTAAAATAAAAATATACTTGTAATAAAATATATCGATTTCCCGTTTTCAAATCTTGGATTAAGCTGTCATAAGCGCTTGGTACTACCTCTTTATCCGGCTTATTTTTTTCATCTTCAAGTATTGGCTCAAGTTCTTTCTTATCCTTTATAGCTTAATGATATCTTCTATCTCTGTTGCCTTTAAGGCCATTTCTATAATTGACTTTGCTGCCGCTACCCTGCTTGGAACCAGGCTTTCTAAGTCTGTCATTATGCTTCTAAGCGTTTCAACCGCTTTTCCTGATTAAATGTATTTACTCCGCCCATCGCCTTAACTCTTCGCACGATACCCCTTTAACTGATACTTGCCGCACCTTCCTGCTTTTCCTAATATCTTGCTCTGGATAGTCTCCATCACAACCAGTTAATCTACAAATTACCTTTCCAGACTTGTTTAAATTATTTTCTATATTGGATAGTCTTTTATTAATGTTCATTTTATAAACTCCTTTATATCAACTCCAAGAACTCTAGTGAACTCCCTGTCATGCTCCTCAATTACTTCCTTGGGTACGGGGTGCTTTTTAAGATAATCAGGATCTACTAAAAGGTCTTCCAGCTTGTAATCTTCAGGTTTATTCTTTTTTTCAAGCTTTTTCAGCTTTGACATATAATTAATTTGAGCCATTTTAATACTCCTCCCCTTCCAATGCTTTTAAAAATATAACGGTGGGATTGTCTTTGTACCGTTCCATGAATTCGGGATCGTCAGCTGCCCTTAATACATGTGGGTATGAAAAAAGAGAATCATTGCTGACTCTCTTAGTTTATATTATTTATAATGCTTTTCTAATGTCGTTTATTGGTATAACTAAAAATGCTTTATCATACCCCGAACCTGATACAACTATCCCAATTAACTCTCCTGATAGGTTAAATACTCCGCCACCACTAGAGCCGTTGTTAAGGTTACCCCATATTACAATACCTCTATTAGATGGTGCTTGTACTGTCGCATAAGTTACGGTATCATCTTTCCCTTTAGGTGCTGATATGATTACCACCTTATCCTCAACCTTTACATCGTCTGAATCGCCTATTTTAACAGGTTTTACCTCTACAGGTGAGTTGAGAATACTTGCATCTATTGTCTTGTCGGTGTCCTTTAGGGTTAAAATCGTGCCATCTGATATCTTTATGTTGGTGTTTCCGTCTGTGATATGGTAGATCTACGGAAACATGTCAAATTGATTACGCCAAAAAGTATGCACACCCTGGTGCAAGTATTATATCACGAATCAGTATATTCCAATACCACTCTCACTTTTTTATTGAATTATTATTCCAAAAAACAACGAAACGCCTTGAAATCAAGAGGTTTGCATTGTATCAATATTTAATTGATTATTTGTCTAATAGCAACAATCTTGATACAATTTGGCGTTATTCGATTTACGCCAAATTGTGCACACAGCTTAAATCTTATAAACTCCTGTATATCAAAACTCAAGCACGTCCATTATCACTCTATAACTAATATAAAGCAGTAACCCTGTCTCCTCAATGTTTTTCGGATGACCGCAAGCCATATCCAGCAATAGGGTAATAAGTAAGTATCATATCTGTTTTATCAGAACTAAATATTCCGCCACCGACTAATCCGTTTTTTATTAATATTTTTTTTAAGTTCATAAGAGTTTCGTTTGTATATCCGAATAGAGATTTGTTTATATCAGATGGAATATCTCCCACATTTATTAAATATATGTTAGGTATCCATTTTTCGAATAGCTCTTGACTCGATATGCTATTAGAATTTTTAAATACTTCTTCATGTAAAAAAATGTGTGTCAAATATCCAATATACAAAATCTGTTTAATGTTGTCTTTAATTTCATTCAAATTTTCACTAGACAATTTACATATTTGTTTCCTGAAATAACTGCCAAATCTAGGAATAGTATCGCTAATTCTACCAATTCCTCTTTCACCAGTTGTCTGATAATCAATTTCAGCATTAATATAATTATCTATACAATAATCAATTTTCTTAAAATCAATAGTACTTTTTATTTCATCTATGTATTTATTGATTATTGCTATTCCATCATCAGGAACAGCGTTTTTTATAGTCTGTACAGAATCTTCGAAAATTTTGTTGCTCACTTTTCGACCCTCACTTTCTATATTTTATTACAATTGAGTTTTAACAATAATAGTATATAAAAATAACTATATTGCATAAAAACATTTCCTTTGGTTAATGTTGTCATTCGGGTGTGAGCAGTCAAGTAAAATGTACATTATTTCGCCACAAAGTGTACACTACCACTTAGCTGAATTGTTTTTTGTCTGGAAATATTCCTGATTTTCATTTTGGATTTTATGTATTAATATTATTTATCTATATTCACTTTTTCTAACAAATTATCCCTTTGGTATTGATTTAATGAATTCTTAAATATAAAAGCAACAACCAATATATCAAGCACACGCCAAAATCCTGCTCCGAATGTGAACATTACCCCAGGTATAGGATTCCATAAAGAAGCTACAATTACATATAAAACAATATTTTTTGTTTCAGCCACCCCTTTTTCCTTTATAATTAAATATATCATAGATACAAATACAACAGCTCTAAGTATATAGTAGTATCCTGTACCTGTATCTATTGGCAAAATTGATACTAATAACATTAACATTACTAACCTCTTAATATTGAACGGATTAATTAATATTACTATTTTATCCATAAACGAGCCGCCTTCCTTTGTTTTCATGTAAATTAAGCGATAACGATATATTTACTTAATAATCCCTCATAAATTCATTCTACTGCACTCTTATATTGAAGGTGAAGTTTCCTAAAAATCCAAATACTGTTTCTGGTTCTTTTACCGAAATATCAAATTCATTAATCAGTGGATCGTTTTGAAGTAGCTTTAGACGCTCTAACTTATCAATGCCAATAAAGTGACCGCAGAGCATCGTCTTTATATGATTCATCTTGATTTTA
>JAENWX010000030.1 GCA_016649835.1 Minisyncoccota bacterium
GCCTCAATAGGAGAATGAATAGATATTAGTGTTGGAGTTTTTTTCTCTATTCTAGAAAAAAATCCAGTCATAACAGTAAGGTGACTATGTATAACATCAAAGAGGCCTTGTTTTGCTTGAAAATAGCAATCAGAAAGTAATCCCCATTGTTCGTATCTTAAGAGGGTTGCTTTATATTCTTCATTATTATCAACATTAAAAATCGAACCTACTATTTTACCCTTAACTTCAGATTTTGGATTTCCAAAAAGAGTTACGATATTTTTTTTAACTACAAATCCATCAACAAGATGAGCTATATGTGAATAAATAGCTTTATTTTGTTTTGCAGAAATTGGAGTACCAAAAGGAGCTATTTGTGCAATTTTTAATTTTTTATTTTGATTTGACATAATAAAACTTTTAAATATTTTTAAAGACTTTGTAGTATGCTTCAAATACTTTTTTTACGTTATTTTTTTTATTAATTTTTTGTTGTAATTTTTCAAATTTTTTAATATAAACCTTTTTATTTTTAAGAAGTTCTTTTATCACATTGTATATATCTTCACCACTAGATCTAGGGTCAATAACTAATTTATCTAGACTAAATTTATGGAAGTCTGAAATCCACCCAACATTTTTTGAAATTATTATAGGCTTACCACATGCAATAGCTTCCATAAGGACAGTGGGGGAAACGTCAAATCTAGATGGAATCATTATTATGTCTTGTGATTTATAGAAATCTAGTAATTTATCTGGAGACATTGGATTTACTATTTCTACGAATTTTACATATTCTGTCTTATATTTAGTTATTTTACTTGAACCCCATTTTGTTACAACCTGAATAGATATTGGTAAATTATTTTTTCTTACATATTTTGCAAGTCTTAATATAGCATCATGATTTTTTACTCCATCCCATCTTGCCACTATTCCTATATTGTAATGTTTTTGATCGGGTATGTGCATCTTTTTAAAATTTTTAATATCAATAGGCAAGGGTATTATTGAAGTTTTTAATATATTTTTATTTTTTATATTAATATTATGAATAGACATAAATACATCTCGGCTAAACTCATTTAAAAATATAAGACTCGATGCTTTTTTGATAATTTCTTTTTCCAGCCCAGAAAATATTTTCCTCATTGAACTTGAGAAATGTTTTTGGGATATATTTAATTCTTTCTTCCATATACCTGCATGTTGTATGCATACTGGAATCTTAAGTCTGTGCGCGGTCTCTAGCATTAGCCAATTAGAAAGACCAAAACCATTAAGAAAAACAACATCAGGTTTTATTTCTTCAAAGACATTTTTTACTTGTTTTAACCATGGTTCAAGGAATTTAATATATTCCTTCTTTGTATATTCTTTTTTATAACTATTTGTTATTTTTTCTCTAGGATAATACAGCTCATAATATTTATGATCTCCCGTTGTTTCTTTTGTATAAATTTTATTATTATGAGAATTGTGTGAAAAAAGCAAAGACACCAACTCTATACTCGTTGTTTTATTTTTGAAATAATTAGTAAATTTTCTTGCAAAACTAGATACTCCACCTTGTTGTATAAACAAGCTAGCCGGAAGATTTGCATGTGCGTCATTAAAAATAACACGTATTTTATTATTTTTTAACATTACTAATACTATAACACATTTCAACAGAAAAATATAGTTTTATAGTTTAAATAATCATATTTATATTATATATTTTACAATTTTTTATTCACTAAAACATATAATCAAAAAATCGCTCTATGGAGCGATTTTTTTGAATGATATAAATTTTTATTCTATAAAGAGGGGTGTTCTAAATTAGATGCCTCTTCTTTCATTTTAATCATTTCTAATTCTCGTCCCACCATTAATTTATTTAATTTTTCAACTTCTTCAAATTTTTCTTTAAGATTTTCTTCTTCTTTAACTTTTTCTGTTACATCTTGAACTCCAGACTCTGCAGTAAAATATGATTTTTTTGAAGCTAAATTATCTGAAGCAATTCTAAACTTTTCTTCTCCCTTGCTTGTTTTTATGTGAACATTTTTCCATTTTAAACGAGATGTATCATGACTCATCATATCTCCAACTGTTTTTTTACTTGGTAATTATAGCAAGCCTATAAATGATTAACCATGTATTAAAAAATATGATTTTAAATCATATTTTGCTACTATTTAATAATGATATTCCAAATTTTAATAACAGTGGTTGCTTTGGTTCTTATATTCATCTTTAGTGTTGATAAATTTAGTAATAATATTCAAAGAATAGCAGGTGATAAACTTCGCTCTACTTTACAAAAATTAACAAGTAGTCCCATAAAAGGAGTTTTTTTGGGCACTGTAGTAACATCAATATTCCAATCAAGCACTGCGACAACAGTAATGACGACGGGTCTTGTTGATGCAGGACTTATTACGTTCACTCAAAGTCTAGGTTTAATATTTGGAGCAAATATCGGAACAACTATTACATCACAATTGATTGCGCTAAATATAGTATCTATAGCACCTTTTATTATTATATTAGGATTTTTTATTACAAAATTTGGCCGCAAATATAATATTTATGGGAAACCCATTTTTTATTTTGGTTTAATATTTTTTTGTATATCACTCATTACCCAAGTTGTAGCACCGGTTTCTCAGAACGAAACACTGATTATTTTTTTATCTGGTATTACAGGATTATTTCCAGCAATTATTTTTGGTATTTTAATTACAATATTATTCCAATCTAGTAGTATAACGAACGGATTGATATTAATACTAGCTGGTTCTGGCTTAATTAGCTTTCCGCAAGGCGTTGCATTTATGCTCGGCTCAAATATAGGAACTACTTCAACCACATTACTTGTTTCGATACCATTATCACAATCAGCTAAAAAGACCGCAATTGCACACTTGTTGTTTAATGTACTAGGGGTAATTATAATAATTCCATTCTTAAAACCATTAGGATTATTTATTCAAAGCTTAGGTGGAAATACAGTACAACAAATTGCAAATATGCACATATTATTTAACGTAATTGCAGCATTTGTATTTTTGATAACAATAAAGCAATTCACTAAGTTAATAGAATTTATAAGTAGTAAAATAATTTTAAAAGTTGATAATGTTAAACTATCATAAAGACTTTTATTTTCGAGCTTTTAAAAAAGTTGATAGATAAATATATTATTAATTAGTATAAATAATTCAACAATAGAATCAAAATCATTATGTTTTATTTACACTTTATTCCTCACATCTTATATCTTTAAATTTTTTCTCAATTTCAGGTAAAATTATTTTATGAGCATCATACTCAAGAGAGCCAGGAATATTATATTCTTTCTTTTGAGAAACAATAAAATTTTTAGAATAAATTACATCTTTGGCCATTCTTGCCATAGAAGCAATACCACTTGCTAGTGTTTTTAAATAATCATCATGTAGTTGTTTTGAATGTGGCCACTCTTGTATAAGCTCAGATATTGCATTCTCCTCGGGATTATAATTAATCGGATTAATATATATTGTATTGGTCAGTGGGTTATAGTGAGCAATCCCTATATCGCTATTCTCAACCAAAGATAAATCATTAGATTTAATTATTTTATTTTGACCAAAAGTTAAACGAACATTAGGAGAACCACATTCTTTTTCTGTTTCCCATACCGCATTATAAAGTGTACTGTCGTAGTCGTATTTTTTAGGTATTTTTTTATCTACCCATTTGTTAAACCTTAGAAGATATTCTTCTTTTGTTTCTTTGCCATTATAGTTATTTACATTTACATTAAAAGAATATTCTATAAACTCTTCCATGTTCATTTGGTCAAAATTTTCTGGAATATCTACACTGTCTCTTAAATATTTGATTTTAGACTCAAGTTTTAGTATGTTAACTCTCTCTTCGGAGCTAATAGAGTCAGTCCCTGAAATATAATTTAAAAGGCGATTTGTTTCTTCATCCGAGTGTTTAAATATTTCTTTTCCATTTTCTGATATTTTTTCAACTTGGTCACTGTTGATTTCAACATAATGAACAGACAGACCCATAGCCACAACAATAGAAGCTTGTTGGATTCTTCTTAGGAATTTTTGTGCTTTATTATAAACACTTTCAAATCGTGCGATTTTATCTTTTTGTTCAATTTGAGAATCAACCTCTTCTTTTTTAGGTGGTTTATCAAACATATTTATTTATCGTCTTTAGCATCATTAATTTCATTAAGCACAACTTCGGCCTCGTCTAAAAACTCTTTTGCATCATCAGCAACTACTTGTTGAATTTTTGCTATTAAATCATCTCTCATATTTCGATTATATCATAAAAAAGCAGATTGATATATAAAAATAAGCTTCATTTTGAAGCTTATTTTTATATTAAAGTTAGTCTTGTTTTTCTCCTATTTGCTGTCTCCACATAGCTGCATAGAGACCCTTGAGCTCTACTAACTCATGATGGGAACCCGATTCAGCAATGATACCTTTTTCTAGTACATAAATCCGGTCAGCGTTCATGATAGTCGAAAGTCTGTGGGCGATAAGTACTGTAATATGCTCTTTTGATTCAGCTATAGATTCTATTGTTTTGGTTATTTCTTGCTCTGTAAGAGAGTCGAGCGAGCTTGTGGCCTCATCAAAAATTAAAAGATTTGGCTCCCTTAGTAAAGCCCGAGCAATAGACAAGCGTTGTTTTTCACCACCTGAAACTTTTACGCCACCTTCGCCAATAACAGTGTCGAGTCCAGCTTCTGCACGAGACAGAAGGTTTTGGCAGGCAGATCTTTTCATTGCCTCGATACACATTTCGTCGGTTGCTTTTGGATTTACAAAGATAAGATTTTCTCTTATTGTCCCTGCAAATAGCTGAGTGTCTTGGGTGACAAATCCTATCTGTGTACGCAGTGTTTCTATGTTGATTTTTGTGTGAAGGGTATCATTGTACTTTATATCTCCACGTAGTGGCTGGTATAGCCCCACTAGAAGCTTCACTAGGGTAGTTTTACCAGAGCCAGAAGGACCAACAAAGGCGATTGTTTCTCCTTTTTTTGCTACAAACGAGACACTCTTAAGAGCTTCATCTTTTGCAGATTTGTGCATAAAGGCAACATTTTCAAAAGAAATAGAAGTAACATTCCCGATAGCTTCTGCGTTTGCAGGTTTTTGCTCGGTTGGAATTTTAAGAATATTTTTAAAGTTTTCAAGAGATGCCTCGCTCTCTCTATATATTCCAATAACGTTTCCAAATTCTTGCAACGGACCAAAAAGAAAAAATGAATAAATCCACAATGAAAAGAATTCACCAAAAGTTATTTTTTGTGTAAAGATAAGATACAGCATTATAAACAAAATAGATGTACGGAGTAGATTCACTATGGTACCTTGGACAAAAGCTAGGCTACGAACATATTTTACTTTTTTAAGTTCCAGCGCGAGTATTTTTTCGGTGGTTCCATTTAAGCGGTTAATTTCTTGGTCTGCCAGTCCTAGGCTTTTTACAAGCTCTATATTACGAAGAGATTCTGTGGTTGTCCCAGCGAGGGTTGCTGTCTCAGCAAAAATAGTTTGTTGAACTTTTTTTATTTTTCGACTGAGTACAAAACTTACTCCAGCGATAAGAGGGATTGTTAGAATATAAAGTGGTGCAATTGCCCAGTAAATATTTATAGAATAAATTATAACGAACACAAAACCAACAAGAGTGGTAAACACAGTGTTGATAGCTGCAGAGACTAGCTTTTCTGAGTCAGTACGAACTTTTTGTATTTTACCTAAAGTCTCGCCACTTCGTTCATCTTCAAACTGAGAATAGGGAAGCTCGAGAGAGTGCTTGATACCGTCGGCATACATTTTTGCACCCATGCGTTGGGTTATAGTATTTACATAAAAATCCTGAAAATTTTTGGCAAGCCGTGATATAAAGGCTACCCCCACAGCAGCGGCAAGAAGAAGCCCTACTCCTTTTACAAACTCTGAAAAAGTATATTCGTCAAATTTCATCGCATAGTTATCGATAACATGTCGGAATATCAAAGGATCAAGGAGTGAAAATACCTGGTTTATAGTAGCCAGAAATAGGGTGAGGGCTAGCAGCTTCCAATAGTTTTTTAAATATGAATATAGTATTTGCATTGGGGCATTATAGCACTCTTTATGGCAATAATTAATCTTGCTATTATTGCCAATTTTTAAAACTTATTTCAATTAGTATTTTTGACAAAATAACCAATTAATGATTTAATTAAGTAAACATTATATTAATCCTAAATTTATTAATATGAAAAAAAAAGTAGTTTTTTTCCTTAAAAAATTAGAGCCCATAATAGTGGTATATGGAGTAGTCTCGTTTTTTAGTTGGGTGACATTAGCTGGATTTTTTTATGTATTCGGCCAACAAATTTTTGAACCTTTAGATTTGTTATCTTGTGTTTTGTGGAGATACCATATTGATTATTCGGCATTCTTTTACATAGATGGATTTTGCGTATTATATGCAATCTTTTATTTTGCATATTATGGATAAAGTTTTAAAGCCGTATTGTCTACAATACGGTTTTTATTTTGGCCGTTGTCTGTATTTACTAGATTTAAAGTTTGAACTTAGTAATAATTCATATATAATAAAGTAAATCTAAAACTTGTAAATTATGACTAGAAAAGTCTTTTATGTATTATTGATGATTTTCGGGTTATTTCTTTGCTATAAAGGAGAAGATAAAACCACTACCACTCAGGTAGTATTAGCAATTTTCTACACAATAGCTGCATATGCTGCGGTTTATAAACACGAGAAATTTTCTCGATTCAAAAGTTTATTTATTTCAGTACTTACGCTATTATCGATTTTGCTAATTTATTATTTAGTTCTCCTAGCAATAGACTTTAATGCCGGTTATGCATTAGTCGCATGTTCTTTATTGGCTATTTTTATAATGGCTTACGAAACCTAAAATCCTTACTTTTTTAAGTAAGGATTTTTTTGTGCACAATTTATTTTAAATCAGAAGCTTGGAGAGGGCTTTGTATCTGAGGTGGAGTTACATTTATTTCACCAAACTGTTTTTCATAATTTTGTATTTGTGAGCTCATCCAAATCGCGATACTTTTCATAACTTGTGGGGTAGTAGCAAATGAGTCTAGGTTGTTTCCAGAAGTAAGTGAAAAAGAAAATATTTCTTTGCCGAATGCTCCTATGGCGCCGTCACAAAATTTTTTTGGTAATTGGTCGATGTCTACTTTTGTTGGGTCAATCATATTTATATATTTTTTATTAGTAATACTTTTCATTATAACATTTTTTACCACCAATAAATTTTAAGCAGAATTTAAGCAGAATATTACCAACGCACTAGATAGGGCCTAAGGCCCTATCTGTAGTAGACAGTGCCTAAAGCACTGTCTGGTGGGTGTTTATATTTTGGAC
>JAENWX010000003.1 GCA_016649835.1 Minisyncoccota bacterium
AACAAAATCAACAAGAAATATGTCTGGTTTAAAAATTGTTTACACGGAGGAATATCCTTCCTTAAAAGAAGCTCGTGCTCGTGAAGTATATTTCAAGACAGCGGCTGGTAGAAAGTTTCTGAAGAAAAATTTGCGGTCGTAGCTCAACTGGTTAGAGCACTCGCCTGTCACGTGAGAGGTTGCCGGTTCAAGTCCGGTCGACCGCGCAAATAATAAAAGCCTCCTTTTAAGGGGGCTTTTATTATTTGCGCGGTCGATAAAATGTGAAACATTTTAAGGACTTGAACGCCGGAGCAATATTTTGACAGTAGTTAAAATGCGAGGCGGTGCCCAGACAAATTTTTGTGTCGACAAAAATTTAGTCGCGGGAAAGATTCCGGTCGACATTCATATTTAGTCGAGGTCAAGAAGCGCGAATGAGTACATTCGCCTACTTGGCACTCGCGCTCCGGTCGATACTCCCATAAAAAATACCCCTGTATAAAAATACAGGGGTATAGAGATTAAAACCTCAATTTTTTTCTGCGAAATACAAAAAATAATTTAAGCAGCTAAAGTTTTTGAAACCAAAGGATCAATTGGTAGAACAGCAGACGGGCTATTAGCGTTCCAATCACACCCAAGCCAAAAGTGGTCCCAGCGCCACTTACCACCGTACCAGTACAAGCACAGAATATAACGGCTACCGCTAGAGTTCCGAAGAACAGTTCCGTCAAAAAAAATGTATGTCGTATTTCTATTTGTTTGCTCTTTCCATTTGGAAGGTATTAGAGTTTGGTTTTCCCAAAGTGTTTTAAAAACACCAACATCCAAGCGGATACGATTTGTTTTTGCTTTTAGACGTTTGAGTTTGTCTTCACCCTTAATGCTTTTTTCTCCCTTTTCCAAGGTTGAGTCAAGCATCACGCAATTTAAATCGATTTCGGTGAGAGCAACTGCTCTTTCATCTTGTTCTAGAATAGACCATCCTTTACCAATATAGGTTGTTGGATCAAACGGATCTGACCGGTCAATACTTACTTTACTACCCATGATTTTATCTTTTTATTTGTTTGTTGAGAACAATATTGTTCTTTGTGTTTATTAAAGCACTATATTGCTTATTATGTCAATATGCCTATTTTTTCCTTTAAATTGAAATAAATCTATTGTCGCGTTTTCAGCAGAGTCCAATATGGTGTGCAAAAATAAAAAGAGTAACATTAGTTACTCTTTTTAAAAATTAAATGTGCTTTTTTATAAAAGCGAACCAAACAAAATTGTAATTCAAACTGCTTAAGTAATACAAATTTGCTTTGCGTTTAGTATTATTCCAACTCAGATTGCAAGCACTAGCTGTATTATATAACAAGCATCCGGTTGTCTCAACAACATACATTGAACTTGCTCCAAGCTCCATGTTAAGTTTTGGAAATTGTTCACCAATTGCAAATGGAACATGTGGAGTAGTTTTGAGTAATCCATTTTGTTTTCCCCAATCGCAAGCTTCAGGATAACTTCCCTTACCATTAATCCACTTAAACAAAACAATAACTTCATCAGTAATTTTGTTCTCTCTAGACTGATATAGATCTGCCACTTTTAGAGCCTTATGATCTAAATCTGTTTGCGGTCCACCTGCCATTGCTGCCTCTTTGTATGACCTTGTGTAATCTACCTTAAGTTCAATTAAATGGACACGGGCTCCGATTTTATTTGCTTCAATTTGAAGCTCGTTAAACCAATTATATCCATTCTTAATCTCATCACAAAATCTTTTAACATCTTCAGGATTATTAAGAAACCTTACAAAAGCCTCTCTGGAAACTCCATTTTCTCTAGCTTTTCGAGCTAACTGCACGCCATTTCTATTTGTAACGTGCTTTTCTGAATTTACTTCATTCTGTTGCATAACGTCTATTTTATTTGTTGTGGAACAATATTGTTCTTATTTATATTATAACATAAAATAAACACTTGCGTCAATGCATATATTTTACTCAATTTTTAATTTAAAAAGAGTAGCCATAGCTACTCTTTTTAAATTACTCTCAATTCCTCAAAAAAGTTTTGATACATTTTTATCACTCGCCTACCTTCAACCTGGCTTAAAGAAAAGTCAGAACCGGTATGCGCTATTTGATTTCGAACCAAGTGTGCACTCCATGCATCTTGGATGCTTCTGTATCCACTCTCTTTAGCTCCATCTAAAAGCTCGCTTACAGTTCCACCAGACAAACCATTTTCTTTTAAAATTTCTTCCATTAGAGAATCAGCCTCAATAATAGCAACTCTCCAGTCTGATTCATTTGGGCTTTCTATTAAGGTCTGAATATAATGCCATCGTGGGTTTGAATTTCTATTTCTTTCTTTTTCTCTTAGATGAGCTTTGTGTATTTCGTGCTCGATTTCTTCCTTGTCGTAAATCTGGATTTCTATTAGTCTCACAATAGAAAAAATAATGATTGCTATTATTATAATAGACAAAATAGCCGATATTATACCAGCAATATTCCATGTGTTTGGATTCGATAAAAATTCAACTATCGATTGTGTATATTCAATTATTTTACTAAATACGTATTCAACATTTAAATAATTGGGATTAAACAAAGGCTTATCTAATGCTGATTGTATTACGGTTTGCTCCATCTCGTTAGAAGTAGAGAATCTTTAAATTCTCATACATTAAATTAATTAATAATCAAAATACTATTACAATTCTTTAAAATAAATCCCGTAAGCTATATGACATATATGACTTCTAACGGGATGCATACTTTATATTATATATGTTTTTCAAAATCTTTCCCAATTGTAAAAAGGATATCCTCTCTCAAGAAAGGTGCCATTATATGAAAACCAAATGGTAGTCCTTCACTGTTTTTTCCTGATGGAATAGATATAGCTGGAATTCCGGCAATGTTAGCTGGAACTGAAAACAAATCAGCCAGGTACATACTAAGTGGATCTTTTGATTTTTCTCCAAATTTAAAAGGCATCATTGGTGAAGTTGGAGTAACAATAGCATCAACTTCTAAAAATATTTTTGTTAGCTCATCTTTAATGGCATCGCGAACTTTTATGGCTGTATTGTAATAAGCATCATAATATCCATGAGAAAGAATATATGTTCCTAGTAATATTCTTCTGCGAACTTCTTTACCAAAACCTTTTCCTCTACTTTTTGTATAAACATCATAAAGATTTGCACCATCCTCGTGTAATCCATATCGAATACCATCATAACGTGCCAAGTTACTAGAAACTTCAGCGGGAGATATTATGTAATAAACAGCAAGAGAATATTTAATTAAAGGTAATGAAACATCTACTATTTCGTAACCTGCTTCTTCTAACTTTTTACAGCTTTCGTTAAAATTTTTAATTATTTCAGGATCAGTCCCCTCTGTACTTAAAAATTCTCTAGGAATACCTATTTTCTTTTTAAGTGGCTGTGACTCTAATCTGTTTTCTTTTTTTATTGAAGTACTATCTTTTTCATCATAATCATTAATAGCGTTAAAAAGAATTTCAGCATCTCTTACTGTTTTACCAAAAGGACCTACCTGGTCGAGAGAGCTTCCCATGGAAATGATTCCAAAGCGAGAAACAGCTCCATATGTTGGCTTGAGTCCTACTAGGCCACAATAAGATGCAGGCTGGCGTATTGAGCCTCCTGTGTCACTTCCTAGGGATACCAGGGCTCCATTCATAGCAACTGCAGCTACTGAACCTCCCGAAGAACCACCTGGTACACGTGTTATATCTAGCGGGTTTTTTGTATTACCAAAGGCACTTGTCTCGGTGGAAGAACCCATAGCAAATTCATCCATGTTTGTTCTTCCTAAAAATACTGCACCTTGTTTTTTGAGTTGTTTTACAATACCAGAATCATAAGTTGCTTTATAATTTTCAAGTATCAAAGATGAAGCTGAAGCGATATGCCCTTCAAAAAGCATGTTGTCTTTTAGTGCCATAGGGATGCCTGTCATTAAAGTATCAGTGCCATTTTTAAACATTTCTTCGGCAATTTTTGCTTGCTCTAATACATCATTATAAATTTCTCTATATGCATTTATCTCTTCATTTTTTTCTTTGATAACTTCCAAATAAGAATTTACTAATTGGGTTACTGTAAATTCACCGCTCTTAAGAGACGCATGGGCTTTTTCAATTGTTAAATTTTTTAAATCTATCTGCATTTTAGTTACTAGTATTTAACGGCTAGTTGCTAACTTATAATATTTGTTTAACTTTTAGGAATCCATCTTGAGTGTCTGGCATTTCTGCAATAATCTTTTCTGTATATTCTCCCCGACTATTTGCAACAACATCTTCACGCATTACATTGTGCAAAAAATAGTTTTCTGGTTTTTTATTTTCTAGGGAAATTTTCTCGCTCAATTTTAATGCCTCTTGCACCTGACCAACATATGCCAAAATAGGATCAAAATCTTTTGCGATTTTTGTCATTTCTTCATCGCTCATATCAATACGAGCTAAATCAGCTAATTTTTTAACATCTTCTAGTTGCATATGTTTAGAATAACATATTTTGATAATTATATAAAACAAAAAACGTTATTTACTTTTTACATATTTCTTACGCTATCGCGCACAAATGTGTAAAAAGTAAATTATTATCTACCATCATATCCTTTCTCTAGTTTAAAAGTTTTTAGATTATCCTTTAATCCAATTTTTTTGACATAGTCCATAAATTCTTTAGGTAAAGGTGACGGGCCAACCCAAACACTTCTTTGAATCATAATGTATCCAAATTTATGTAAATGTCTACGAAACCAATCCCTCTCCGGCTTTTTATCTTCTGGAATATCATACATAACCAATAGGTTTTTTGGTGCATTTTGAGGATATGAAAATTCAAAAATCTTTTGTGACAATAATTTATCTTTGAGATATTTTTGACCTTTTTTGGTAAGAATAATATTTTTATCCTCTGTGCTTAAATAGCCTTCATCACAAAGTGAATAATATGCATTTTTAATAGATTTTGAATTCTTATTTTTAAAAACTGGTAAACCAAAAATATTTACATCGATGCCTTTATAATTAGCAAATTTGGTATTAAATAAATTAAGAAGATCTTGTTTTATTGTCATAATTTTATTATATCATAATACATATTTCGTACGCTATAGCGTACGAAATATGTAAATTAAAATAAATACAATATAAATATTTTGTTTAAGTAGGATTAAGTAGGATTAAGTAGGATTAAGTGTAATAAATGAAGCTTAAATCATTTATAAAAATTTATTTTGGAAACAATTAAGAAATACAATGATTAAAATATTTTTAATCATTGTATTTGGAAAAAATTGATAAATATAATACTTAAATCAGCTTCAGAAATTCATTTTCGGTTAGAACTTTTATGCCTAGTTTTTTTGCATCATTGTATTTACTACCTGGCTTATCCCCCGCTACTACATAGCTAGTATTTGAAGAGACTGAAGAAGCCACAGAACCTCCTAATTCAATTATTTTTTTCTTTGCGTCGTTACGAGATAGAGCAGAAAGTGTTCCTGTTAAAACAAAAATTTTACCTGACAATTTAAGACTCTTTGCTTTTTCATGGTAAATAGAAACTCCATTTTTAATAAGCTTTTCTATAAAATGTAAATTGGTTTTGTCTTTAAAATAATTAAAAACACTTTGTGATACCACTGGACCTATATTGGCTATTTTATTTATGGTTTCAATGTCAGCTGACATTATTTTATTTAGAGAGCCAAAGTTGTCTGCTAAATCTCTGGCTGTTTGCTCGCCAACGTGTATTATTCCAAGTGAATAAATAAACCTCCAAAGAGATATTTTTTTATGTGACTGAATAGAAGATATTATATTGTCTGCAGATTTTTCTCCAAAACGTTCCAAACCAGCAAGGTCTGCCTTTTCAAGAACAAACAAATCCGCCCCATCACTTACCAGCCCTTCATCTTTTAATCTATCTAAAATTCTTGGACCTATCTCGTATATTTCAAATATATTCACAAAATGCTGCAAGCCTCTTCTACTTCTAGCTGGGCAATTTTTGTTTGTGCAGTAAAAAGCAACAGACTTTGATACTGATTCCGTTAAAACCTTAGAGGCAAGATTCATGCCTCGCTTTAGAGGTACAACCTCCGAAGCCAATTTAGAGGTTGGACCTCTTAGCGAATAGTCCTCGCCCCTCATAGGACTTTCTTCAAGTCCCGCTAAATTGCTTTTTAAATTTATATTTTTTTCTGGACCGGATCTTTTCTCTACTTTAAAATCGCACACAGGGCAAGTGTCCGGCATTTTAAATTTCTTTTCTTTTCCATTTCGAAGGTTTATCAAAACTTCAACAACCTCAGGAATAACATCCCCTGCTTTTTGTATAACCACAGTGTCACCTGTTCTAATATCAAGACGGTTTATCTGGTCCATATTATGAAGTGTGGCTTTTGAAACAGTAGAACCCGCAACTAAGGTTGGGTTAAAGTGGGCCACAGGAGTTAGAACCCCTGTGCGTCCTACGTTTACAGAAATATCTTTTAGTGTGGTTGTGGCGCGCTCTGCTTGGTATTTATATGCAACCATATAGCGAGGTGCCTTCCCAACAACACCCAAAACATCTTGTAGCTCTATCTCGTCTACTGAGACAACAACCCCATCTGTTCCATAAGGAAGATTTGGTCTAATTTTTTCTATTTCTTCTATAAAAGAAAAAACTTCTTCAAAAGAATTAGCTTTCTTCTCATATGGAGCGACTTGAAAACCTAAGCCCCTGAGAAGATTATGTTTTTCAGAATGGTTTTTAATTTTTAATTCTTCATTCGTAATTCTTAATTGAGCCACATCCCAAGCAAAAAAATCTAGATTGCGTTCTTTTGCGATATTTGGGTCGAGCTGGCGCAAACTCCCTGCTGCTGCATTTCTGGTATTTGCAAAAGGTTGCTTACCTTCTTTAATTTGTTTTTTATTTAAAGAAATTAATATTCTTTTTGGCATTACCACTTCCCCACGGACTTCTAAATAACTAGGATATGGTGCTTTGAGTTTTAGCGGAACAGTCACAATCATTTTTAGATTTTCAGTTACATCTTCACCAATAAATCCATCTCCGCGAGTTGAACCTTCTACAAAAACTCCATCTTTGTAAATAAGAGAAGCAGACAAGCCATCTAGTTTTAATTCACAAAAATATGAGTGCTTTTTATTTATAAGTTTTGAAATACGAGTCTCCCAATCTAATACTTCTCCAAACGAAAAAACGTCATTCATGGAAAGCATCCTGATTTCATGTTTAACTTTTACAAATTTATCCAAAGGTTTACCACCTACTCTGTTTTCTGGAGCATTTAAATCAATATATTCTGGATTTTTTTCTAAAAGTAACCTGAGTTCTTTATTTAGAGAATCATATACATCATCCGTTACCCATGGGGCATCTTCTACGTGGTATAAAAATCTTAACCTAGAAATCTCTTCCCGAAGTTTTTGTATTCGGTTTTTAATTTGAGAATCTTTCATCCGGTAGTGAAAAATGGCATTATGGATTCACCATTTTTATCTTATATTTTACAAAAAATTATAATATCTAATAAATCTATTAATAAAATTCCCGTTACACAACTATGCCATTTTATACTACGGGATTCATAAAAACAAATTATTCTGAGAAATTAACTACGACTTCACGTTCAACTGTTCTTAAATTAGTTTTATTACAAATATTATATCCTTTTGCTGATATTCTTGTTTTTGTAATTTCATTTGGATAAACTCCTGTAATCGTTTTTGTAACATCTATTCTAAAACATGGATCAGTGGAGGTTCCATTTGCAAGAGTAGGATAAACAGTATAACCAGTTGGAGTAGTAGATACAACTAAATTTTCACCAGCACAAGTCCAATTACCAACAATAGCTCCATATACTCTGTCTGCATAAAGCCCACAATCTGAAGCTGAGTCGGCTTGATAAAAAGCAGTTTGTGAATCTTTTGCTAAAGAAGAAAGTACGAGTTGCTTATAAGCTGTGTTTGATAACCCAGCAGTAATAACAGAAATAGCGCTCACAATAACAACTGTAAATAAAATTGCGTATCCTTTTTGTTTATTAATTTTTATAAAATTATTAATCATTTTATTTATATCTGCCAATTCATAAGAGTTGTATCTAGCGACCTTGTTTTAGTTAAACCTCCATTTTTCCAAGAAACAGTAATGGTAACATTTACTCCATCATTGGCCACATTTGGAACCACTAATATTTGTCTCTTGAAACTAGTTTTCACTCCTCCAATAGAATTATAATTATAGAAAACACCACCTGCAGAATCTGCATGATAATATAAAGCGCATTCTGTTGTAGGACATGCTCCGAGTGTTGCTCCTACGGTTTGGCCTATACCACTTGATACATCTATATAACATCCATTATATTGATTTGCTGTTGCATTACAAAGAGCATATTTTGCTACAAATGTATTCCATGGACCTACTACATCTACACCTGTCTGAAGAAAAACACTAGAGTCTCTGTCATTTCTAATATAGTCTATTGCTTCTTGTAAAAGATAACTGGCAGTTATTTCATCTCTAGCATATCTTGCAGCAAACAAACTGTTTGCAACAACTGTCATAAGACTAACAATAGTAATTGTTAGGATTAAAACTGCAACCATTGTTTCAACGAGTGTAAACCCCCGACACCAAATTTTGTGTTGTGTTTTTGTTGCACTACTAATAAAAGTTTTAAAAATTGATTTATTACTATATTTAAGTTTATTAAGAAAACTGTCTAAAACACTGTGCGACGACACAAAATTTGGGGGGGGGGTAAATCCTTTATTATTTTTTTTATAAATATTATTTATCATCCCATTAGAAGTAAATACTCGCAATCTACTTGTCAGATTTATTATATTATTTATTTTTGTGTAAATTGTTTTCATAATTTATTTTTATTTACTTTATGATTGCGACTTCTAACGGGATAGGTATATTTATTTAAAAATTGCGCTGTGAAGCTAAAGTTTGAATAGAAAAACTTGATGGAATTCCTTTTACCAGAACTGAGCCTTTCATTATTATATATACGCTTGCTTGTTTAGTATCATTAGGAGTAGAACCATTTACAATAAATTTCAACTCATCTATTCTTACATCTGGTGAAACAATAGGGACGCATACGTTCCCTTCTCCGCAACGCTCAATAGAAGTACCACTTGCAGACCTTTTATATGCGATCTTGTTTGTAGCAGTAGGATCTTGCGGTCTGAATGCTATCAAAGTACCAGGTGATGTGCTCGTGCAATCTTTAACATCTGTTAAATTACTCAAGTTAACAGTATCTTCTGCAAGAACACAATAATAGTTGGTTCCCATACGTATAGAACGAGTCATACTTTCCATTGCAAAGTTTACGTTGTCCATAGCAAAACGTAGAGCTCTGGAAGTTTTGGATGCATCAAGTAAAGTAAAAAGAGAACCCATTGAGGCAAGCATTATAACAACAAAGATAGAGGTGGCTACCATTAATTCAACGAGTGTGAAGCCTTTATTTATTTTTCTATTTTTTGTAATCATCCCATTAGAAGTAACCGCTCGCAATCTACTTGTCAGATTTATTATATTATTTATTTTTGTGTAAATTGTTTTCATAATTTATTTTTATTTACTTTATGATTGCGACTTCTAACGGGACGGGTATATTAATTTGAAACACTTATTTGACCATTGTTTGAGATAGTTACTGTTTTTGTGGTTACAGGAATTTCGCTAGTTGCTAATATTATTTGTATATATGATATGCCTTCCATAGCATCACAGCTGGTATTGGTCACAGCACTTTTATAACAAAAAACTGGCTCTGGGTTTGGGCGTTTAAAAACTATATCCAAAGTCCCAGTTGCGGGTAGTGTCTTATCAACAAGATAACCTCCTACATAATATTTTATTCCTAATATTTTATCTGTACTTGCTATATTTAAAACCTCAAGACATTCACTTCCGGTAGTAGGAGCTCCACAAACTGTATTATAATCATACATTTTATTTTGGACCACATCCATATCTGCAAATAAAATAAATGCTTTATTAGTGCCAGAGTAGGTACCAACAGGTAGAGGATTTACAGTGAAATGAACTCCGTAACCAACATCAAAAACTGAGTCAGTACTATGAACTCCAATGGCGTAGCCTTGAGCTTTTCTGACTGATAAAGCAATATCATCGGCTAGGTTTTGGATAGATAAAGAGGATCGGAATTTACCATAGTCAAAAATAGTTATCCCCGAGATAATCACGAAAATGAAAATCACAACCAAGAGTTCAACTAGGGTTACTCCTTTATTATATTTTATTTTGTGAAAATTTTTAAACATTATATTAGTATCTAATAATTATATACTAAATAATCTAATTAAAGAAAAGATATCTAAATTAAATATGAAAACAATAAGGGCGCTAACTATCAGAAATGGAGCAAAAGGTATTTCTGACTTCATATTTAGCTTATTTCTGGATAAAAACATCGCTGTTAAGCTTATAATAGTACCTATCCAAAATGATAGTATTACCATAGCAATACCAGCGTATAGTCCTAGCAACCATCCAATACCCAACACCAGCTTCCCATCACCAAGACCCATAAGTCTTCCTTTTGAAAACAACCAAAGTAGTGCAAATGGTAGAGCAAGCACAGGACCAGCAAGCAATGCGGAAGTAGATGGCATTACAAATAAAGAACCAAAAGGTAGCGGATTTATAAATGTTGAAATAAGTGAAACAACTATAAAAATAAAAACAAGTTTGTCTGGGATTATTTTGTGGCGTAAGTCGTAAACTGATATCACTATAAGTAGTGAAAAGATAAACATATACGACACAATAAAGAAAAGATATATATTACTTGAAAAATATAAAATGGGCATAAACTTATATGCGATGAGCGCAAAAACAATACCAGAAATAACTTCTACGAGAGGATATTGGTGAGATATTTTACTTGCGCAACGACGGCACTTGCCTGACTGAATTAGAAAACTAAGAACTGGAATAAGTTCGTACCATCTGAGGTGCTTGTTGCAAGTCATACAAATAGACCTACCCCTAACGATAGTCATACCTGTATTAAATCTATAAATAACTACATTTAAAAAACTTCCGATAATTGTGCCCATTAAAAAAATAAAAATAAATATAAGTATGTACATGAATATAGTATAACATTCTGTGGAGAATTTTGGTATAGGGGAAACTTAATTAAAATTAACTTAATTTTTAAATAACAAAATGCACTACAGAATAAATTGAGACAAATAAAAAACACTCCGAATAAATTCGGAGTGTTTTTTATTTGATTAAATTAATTATTCTACACAATTACCTGCTGCATTTATTTCTGCAGTAATAGCTGTTTGTCCGCCGTCAGCAACAGTAACCTCTTTAGATTTACCTGTATTATCAACACACCATGCTTTTGTTGAACTAGATTTTAACCCAGCCACTATAGCCCAAGTTGCCTGATTGGCACTTGAAGAACACGCAGCCAATACTCCTTGACCTATAGTGGCAGTAATAGCAGCTTGTACATTGGCGTTACCAAATATTGTACCTGCTGTAGTAGGACATACACCTGCAGTTACAGCTGTAGCAGCACATGCTACTGCTCCATCACTACTATAACAACCCTTATCTGTAAAAATAAGTTCTCCTTGCGCACGCATGTTTCCTAAATTTGACTTAATAGCAGCATCTGCTCCTTTAGCACGAGCTGTGTTAAGTGAGGCTAAAACAACTGAAGATAATATACCGATGATTGCGATAACAACTAGCAATTCGATTAATGTAAAACCTTGATTTTTTTTCATAATAATTTTTATCTTTAATAATATGTCTTTCTCGAAAGACGCGACTTTGCTTTTAAATTATATCATACAATAACAAAAAAACTATCTTTTAAGATAGTTTTTTTGTATAAAAATTTATATTAACACGCCACACCTGTTGTTGTTGCTGCCGCTTTTCCTCCGGAAAAACCAGTTGAATCTACACACCAGTGAGAGAAACTACCGTCAGCAACTTTTAATGGAACAGAAACTACCCAAGCAGAAGAAGAACCTATAGATGAGCCACAAAATCCTGCAGCACCTCCAGCAGAAACAGCAGACGCAACTTGCGCAACTATATTTTTTTCTCCTTTTGTACCCGCTGGATCAAAAAGTGAACCCGCAGCTCCAGTACAACTAGATGCATTGGCAACAGTTCCGTATGCACTTCCAACCGTATCATAAACCATCTCAGCCTGAGCACGAATATTTGCTAAGTTTGATTTAATTGCAGCGTTAGCTCCTTTAGAACGTGCTGTATTTAGTGATGCCAAAACAACTGAAGATAATATACCAATAATAGCAATAACAACTAACAGTTCGATAAGAGTGAAACCTTTATTTTTATTCATAATAATTTTTTAACTTTCATAATATGTCTTTTTCGAAAGACATGACACTGCTTTTAATATTTTCATTATATCATATACAAATTAAATGTATACAATGTTTAAATCAAAAAACACCCCAATATTATTGGGGTGTTTTAAAAATATATTAATATATTAACAAACTAGGTCCGTTGTAGCAGTTAGGGATGTTCCTGTATTTACTTTTGCTGCTCCTGTTGAATCAACACAGTAGAAGCTAGTGCTTGCTTTAAGCTGTGCTTCAAGTCCCCATGCTGCTGCAGTATCAACACATTTTACATTTGTTCCTCCAGCTGTTCCTGCTCCTGTAACCATAGCAGGAATACCTGTTGTTGCTGTTGTACAAACGCTTAAGTAACTTGAGGAATTACCATCATAGTATAATTCTGCCTGTGCTCTAGCGTTATTTATAGTTGACTTTATTGCAGCATCTGCGCCCTTGGAACGAGCTGTGTTTAGAGAAGCCAAAACAACTGATGATAATATACCTATGATTGCAATAACAACCAATAATTCTATAAGAGTGAAACCTTTATTTTTATTCATAATAATTTAACTTTAATAATTTGTCTTTTTCGAAAGACTCGACTGCTTTTAATAATCTCTATACATTATATCACATAATTAATTAAACAATGCAATATATTATTGTTGCGGATATCTGCTTCTAGCTGATACCTCCAGCAATATCATAAATAGGCATCAAAATAGCTGCAAGCAGTATACCGACACCCAAACCTAGCATTATAATCATAATAGGCTCGATTAAACTCACCATTGTATCGACTGCATCGTTTACTTCTCGAGTATAGAAATGCCCAAGAGTTTTTAAGATGTTTCCAATAGAACCTGTTTCCTCTCCAACACGAATCATACCAGACATAATAGTTGGGATTTCGGTATGTTTAGAAAATGCATCTGAAAGAGAGCTCCCCCCCTTCACAGCTTCTGCTACATCTTTCAAGATATTTTCATAAACCAAGTTTCCTGTGACCGCACTTGTGAGCTCTATGGCACGAACGATAGGAATACTGGATGAAAGCATTGTATCCATGTTGTCAGAAATACGAGCTAGATATAATTTGGAATATATGTTTTTGAAAACTGGAACTGAAATTTTTAATCTATCAAAATATAACTTTCCTGCAGTGGAACGAGAGAATCGTGCTAAATAAATCATTAAAAGTACTAAACCAATAAGCAAAAAGGCTCCATAATTTATTAGAAAATCACTGAACCCCATTATTATCTTTGTGAAGAATGGAATAGCCATTCCTGACTCTTTAATAATAACTGTAAGTTTTGGAATAATGAAAACGAACATCATTCCCATAACAATAACGAAAACTCCAATAACGAAACCCGGATATATAAGAGCGTTTTTGGTTTTAGAAGAAAGCTGGTACTGACGGTCGAGATAATCTGCTAAATAAGAAAAAGTCTGCGTGAGCTTACCTGACTCTTCCCCTGACTTGACCATGTTTACATAAAAATCTGAAAATACTTTTGGGTGTTTGGATAGGGCGACAGAAATATACACCCCGGATTTAATATCTTCGGAAACCTCACTCAAAATATGAGATAATTCTTGGTTCTCTGTATTTTCAGAAAGAAGATTGAACGCTTTTAGAGCAGCAACTTGTGACTCGAACAAAGTGGACATCTGTCGTGACATTATCACGATATCTTTCATGGGAACAGAACCTGTAAAGAAAGCTCTCTCAAAAATACTTTTTTTAACAACACTTTCGTTGATACTAGAAAGAATTAAACCACGGCGCTGAATAGCTGCTATGGCTAAATCCCTGGAGCCCGTTTCAATGGAACCAGTTTTTTTCTCCCCTGTGCTAGTTATTGCTTCGTAATTAAATATCATATATTAAAACATTTGCTCTAAGGCCTTAGGGTTAATAGAATATTCATAAGCTATATCTAAGCTTATTTCACCTCGTTGTACTAAGTCGATAAGACTTCTGTTCATGTCTATCATGCCTTCATGGGAAGAAGTTTCAATAACGGTATCAATCTCGTGGGTTCTTTTTTCGCGAATAAGATTGGCAACGGCTTTGTTGTTTATGAGAAGCTCATATGCTGGAATACGTCCACCAGAAATTCGAGGAATCAGACGCTGTGAAAATATACCTAGCAAACTAGAAGCCAATTGTAATCTGATTTGGCCTTGCTGTGATGCTGAGAATGAGTCAATAATACGGTCGATAGTTTGTGAAGCATTATTTGTATGAAGTGTTGATAAAACCAAGTGCCCTGTCTCTGCGGCAGTAACTGCAGCTGAAATAGTATCTGCATCACGCATTTCTCCAATAAGAAGAACGTTTGCATCTTCACGAAAAGCGGCTTTTAATGCTCCAACGAAATCTTCAGTATCTACTCCTATTTCTCTTTGGTCAATAATAGACCTTTCTGGTTGGTATATAAATTCGATAGGGTCTTCTATGGTAATAATATGAGCTGCTGTTTCAGCATTTATCATATTTATCATAGTAGATAATGTTGTGGACTTACCTTGCCCCACTGGACCTACAACCAAGAAAAATCCTTGTTTTTTTCTAGAAAAATCTTTAAGAATTAAAGGAAGGTTTAGCTCTTCAAAAGATTTAGGTTTTGGAACTAGACGAATAGCGATACATATCATACCGCGTTGGAAAAATGCATTTCCGCGTAGTTGAACCTTGCCGTCGTTTAGATTTGCGGAAAAGTCGGAACTTTTTGTTTCTACAAATTTCTTGTATCTCTCGGGATTAATAAATGTACCTAAAATACCTAGCATGTCTGCATCGGTCATGACATTACTGTTTACAAGAAAAACAAGCTGTCCGTTTATTCTAATGGCGGGCTTGCGACCAACACCCAAGTGAAGGTCTGAACCATCTTGGTCTATTAGATTTTGTATTAAACCATGAACGAAATTTTTGTAATCCATAAAATATTATTGTTGTTTATTTGAATCATTAATTATTTTAACTACTTTTTCTATAACTTCACTTGGTATGCAAGAGGCCTTTATAATATAACCCGCTGCTCCTAGTGCATTTGCGCGAGTAACATCTGATGGCTGACCTCTATTTGAAAGAAATATTGTTTTTGCTTTTGGTGCTAAATTTTCTTCTTTTATTTTCTCATATAATTCAAACCCATCCATTTCGGGCATCATTATATCTAAGAGAATAATATCAGGAGAAAGCCCACCACGTAATTTTTCTAATGCTAAAGCTGAACCCAGAGAAGTAGAAACATCAAAATTTGATTTGATAAATTTTAATGCATACATATCAAGAAGGAAACTATCGTCGTCCACAATTAAAATGTTTTTCATTTCTGCTTCCATATGTTTTATTATAACAATAAGTGAGGAGCATATGCAAATAAAGTAATCTTTGATTTGCATAATGTCCGAACGCCGTTGTTCTATCGTAATCGATATAACAACAAACGAGGAGCGTATGCAAATAAATACCAATTTATTTGCATCACGTCCGAGAGCCGTTGTTCTATCGTAATCGATATAACAATAAGTGAGGAGCATAAGCAAATGAATACCAATTTATTTGCTTAATGTCCGAACGCCATTGTTCTATAGTAATCTATATAACAACAAGTGAGGAGCATATGCAAATGAATTAATATTTATTTGCATAATGTCCGAACGCCGTTGTTCTATCGTAATCGATATAATACAAATATAAATGTTTTGCTACGTATTAAAACTATGTGTTATAAACTTCCTGTATTGGTATAAATCCTTTCGTGCTTTTCATTATGGCATCTTCGCGTAGAGTAAGCATTCCCTTTTGACGTGCCGAATTATAAATTACACTTTCTTCTGGATTTTTAAGAATGATGCTTTGCATCTCCTTGTCTATTTTAAACATTTCAAAAAGAGCGATACGTCCACTAAGACCACTAGCACTTTCTGGAGAAGCTACAGCTTCAAAAATAGAATTGCCTAAATTTAATTTAGACCTATATACTTCTGGCAGGTCGGCAAATTGTTTGTCGAACATTTTTTGAGTTGATTCATCTATTGGAATTTCATGTTTTGAATTTGGATGAATTCTACGAGCCAAACGCTGAGCCATGCAAAGAATAAGAGTAGGGGCAATAAGATATGGGTCTATTCCCATATCTATAAGACGAGGAATAGCACCTATTGCGTTATTGGTGTGAAGAGTGGATAAAACTAAGTGACCAGTAAGAGCCGCCTGAATAGCTAGCTCTGCTGTTTCTTTATCGCGGATTTCTCCAACAAGAATAATATCTGGATCCTGACGAAGAATTGAACGCAGTCCAGAAGCGAATGTATAACCGATTTCAGGCATAACTTGTGACTGATTAACTCCATCAATCTTGTATTCAACAGGGTCTTCTAGGGAAACAATATTTCTATCTTCTTTATTTAGTTCACCAAGCATAGAATATAGAGAAGTCGTCTTACCAGAACCCGTAGGACCTGTCATCAATATTAAACCATACGGTCTAGCTAATGCTTCACGAATAAGAACTAAATTTTCCTCTGATAAACCAATATCATCAATTTTATGAATACCTCTTTGTGAGTCAAGAATACGCATCACAACCTTTTCTCCGAAATATGCGGGCATGGTAGATACACGAAAATCAATTTTACGATTATCTATTTTAGCAGAAAATCCACCGTCTTGAGGTTTTCGTTTTTCGTCTAATCTAAGTTTTGAAAGAATTTTTATACGGGCTACCACTCCATTGAATACATTTATAGGTAAGAAAAGTGAGGTATGAAGAATACCATCCACACGAAAACGAACTTTTACTTTATCTCCTGTGTTTTCAATGTGTATATCGGAAGCAAGTCCTTCCGTGGCACTACGCAATATAACCGCAACAATTTTAATAATCGGAGCATCTTCAACTATTTTTTCTTCTTCTCCTGGTTTTAGGTTATCTGATGTTTTGGCACTTGATTCAATAGTCACACCTGCGTCTGTTGCGCCTGCGATTTCTGTATCAAGTTCGTTTAAAGCTTGGTCAACTTCTTGAGTAGTATCCCCTTCATATCTTTCCATTAATTTATTAAAAACAGAAATTGAAATCAAATATAATTTGAAGGGCTTGTTTAGCTTGGATGTAATAAAAGTTAATGCATCTACTGCTTGAATATTTTCTGGGTCAACTATTCCAACTTCTAAAAAAGAATCTGTTAAGTCGATAGGCACAAAGTGGTATATTTTAGCCGCTCCGATTGGGATAAGTTGAAGAACTGAAACTGGTACACTTTTTGGATCAACATTTTTAACTGGAACACCAAAAATTTCACCTTTTATTTCAAGGATTTTTTCTTCATCAATATTAAAGTCGAGCAGCGCTTCATCAATGTTACCGTTGTATTTCTCTTCGGCAATTTTAGTAACTTCAGGCAGCTGGCTCTCTTTAAGAAGACCACGTTTTATAAGCTCTTCTGTAAGTACCATTTATTTAGTTTGTAGTAAATGAAATTACATCACCACAATTAGCTAGATTGTTAATTTTTGCACACGCCTTAAAAAAGTAGGTTGTCTTGGGAGTTAAACCTATTATATTATTCATAAAAGTGCCAACAAGTGACTGCTTAGATGTAACAATTTGAGTTAGACCTTGTACTGTTGCGCCATATTGAAAATAAGTATCTGTGACTACTCCGTTTGAATTAACTATTCCATTCAAAACCGCAGACTTATCTGTGATATCAGAGGGTTCTTCTGTTATTACAACTGGAGCAGTACTTTCCATACTAACTGTTGTTGCAGAAATTGGAGCAAAAGGATTTATTCTTCCTGGCTTAACTGGCTCTATTCTTACACTATTATTTTTAAGTGAATTAAATCCACTTGACTCAAAAATAGAAGTGTCCATTGTTATGTTTTTTAGAGAAACTAGAGTTGTTAGAAAAGCAATATCAGAACTTATATCATCTCCTAATGTAGGAATAGTGCTTGGTGAATCTGAAGGAATATTTGAAACTAAAGCCGCACCAAAAGCTACGGGAACTATTTCTCCTGAATTTAAACTATTTGAAGAATACAAATATACTCCCCCAACTAAAAGAAAGACTGTAGATACTATTAAGAATTTGTTATATTTATTTTTCATATTATTTTAGCCAATAAATTTCTATTTTTAATGTGTAACTATAAATATTTGGGTTGGTGGTTTCTCCTGCCCCTGCAGAAGGAACCAAAAATGAAATTGATTTAACATCTACTAAGCGTAAGTTAAGTTCTAAATCTTTTAGGAAATCTACAAAGTCATCGTATCTGCCTTCTATAACGAATTCCATTGGGAAAACTCCATATGGCAAATAATCCTTTGGGTCCTTTTCTGCAACCACTACATTGTCTTTATTTACTATTCCTTCTTCCAAACTTTTAGTCTCAAACTTTATATCTTTTATAGGCATTCCATGTAGACTTGCAATCTTTTCTATTTCAAGAATTAGCTGAATATTACCAATAGTTGTAGGTAAAAAATGTTCCAAATTGGCCTTATCTTCATTTTTTACATTTTTATATATTTCTATTAAGTCATCCCTGGTCTTTTGTAATTCTGTTGAGTTACTAAGAGCAGTATTGTATGTATTTACTTCAGTATTTAACCGTCTTATATCTCCATACATAGGATCTGTAAAAACAAAGAATAATGCTATCGAGATAATTATAAACGAAATTGAAAATATTAATCTCATAAAATTATTGTGTTCTATTATCTAAACCTAATGATAATGGATTGGCAGAAGTGTCATTTAAACTCTGGATATTGGTTGGCAAAATATTATTTTTATAAGAAAGAAGACTTGGGTCAACTGTAAATTTAAGACTGAAACTAATGTTGTTACTTTTATCTTTTGTTAAATTATAAAATAAAATATTTTTAAATGAACTACCTTTTGGAGTATTAAAAGCATCTGACTGAAGAACTATGGATTTGTAATCAAGGGCTATACCTTCTATGATCACTGCAAACCCATCGGCACCTGTCTGCTGGCTAAAATTGGTATATTGAACAGATGGAATTGTTATCTCCCCTAATAAAGCAAACATCGGAGACATAATGATATGTTTATTTAAAACTTGTTTTGATATTTCAATTCTTTTGTCAAATAAACCCAACTCGTCTATAGTATCTTTTTCAAAACTATCACGGGCTACCAACAAAGAAGCAGACAGTGACTCTCTTTGTTTTGTTAAATAAGATTTATATAAAAATAATCCAACGGGAGCTATTATGGAAACTACTAATAAAAAAGTAGCTATTATTGAAAAAAGACTCTTTGGCTCCTTGCTAGTAGAAACAGAAGACGTTATTGGCTTCTTTGGTATAAATGATGTTTGAAATTGATTTTCCATAATATATTTATTTATGATAATTGACGTAGAGCTAAACCAACTGCTACGGAAAACTCGGGTCCACTAACTTCTAATATTGGTCCGAGAAAAGCTGGTGCTTCTGTTTTGGAAAAAGGATTGCCATAGATAACTTCTATTTTAAAATTTTCTTTAGCACCTTCGAGTAACCCTTGCAACAGAGAACCTCCTCCGACTAAAATAATTTTACTAATGTTTTTATTATACTTCTTCTCGTACGCAAGCACAACACTGCTGATATCTGAAAAGATATAATCTATGGATAAACTTATTATACTGGCTACTTTTGAATCAATTTTGGCATCTAGTCCAACTGATCTTTTTAATTTCTCTGCTTCTTCAAATGTTATAGCCATGGACTGTGCAATATTTTTGGTGATATCTTGAGAGCCACGATTTACTACGTGGAACACGCGAACTATTCCCGCTTCTACTATAGACACTTTGGTTTTAGAAGCCCCGAAGTCTATCAATAAAACTGGAGCCAAGTCGTGGTTGAAAGAAGAACGAATATTACTAAAGATTTCCATTTCAAAAGAATCGGAATGTAAATTTGTCTTTTTTAAAATATCTCGATATTTAGATAAGGTGTCATTGTGAATAGCAACAACTAAAACTTCTATGTTTGATTTTACTATACTTTCATTTTCTGTATCAGTTTCAAATGACTCCGCTTCTTGAGGAATTACAAACCAATCGAGAGCAACTTCTGAAATAGGAACTGGAATATATTTGCGGGCTTCAATAGGAATAATTTTTGATAACTGACTTTCGGAGATTTTACCAGGCAAAGAGAGAGTGAAAATCAAACTGGACAATGAAGGGATGGCTATCACCGCACTGTTGGTGGTTACGTTTGATTCTTTTATAACATCGAGCAGTGCGCGAGCAATGTCTTCTGTTTGTAAATTTGTTACTGCTCCAATATCTGTCTTGCCGTATGGACCAAGAGAAAGAACGCCGTATGTTTGTAATACAGCTTTACCTCCCTTCTTTTTCAACTGAACAACTTTTATAGAGGAAGACCCAATATCTATACCAAGTGCATCGTCTTTAAATTTATTTGAGGCAAAAACACTTGATAGACTGGTAAGCCCCTCAGAAAATATTTTTTTTAATGAATTATCCATGTTTAATCAGTATTTATTATATCATATCTAGTGTAAAATAAGAAAATGAAATTAAGTATAGATTTCAATCAAATAAAGAATTTTTTATTGGGATTATTTTTCCCCATAAAATGCGTTGGGTGCCAAGCAGAAAATGAAATACTATGCGCTAATTGTATCAAAAAAATAGGATTAAGTGAACAAAAAATTGACGGAGATATTTTTGCAGTATTTAGCTATCAAGATGAAATAATAAAAAAAGCTATATGGGAGTTGAAATATCACCAAAAACGTTATATAGGTGACAAGCTGGGTAAATTATTATATGAATATTTAATTGAAGAAATTTCTGATATTAAAATGGATGTATCAGGCAGGTCTATATATGTCATCCCTACCCCTATCTCAAATAAAAAAATGAGGACTCGAGGTTACAACCAATCTTTGGCTATTGTGAAGGGTTTTTGTAGTACAGAAGGAAAAGAAGTTTTTGAAATAAAAAATAAAATAATTAATAAAAAAGTGGATAACATTCCTCAGGCAAAAATTACAAACAAAAAAAGAAGATTGGAAAATGTGCGAGGGGTTTTTGAAATAAAAAATAAAGAGAGTGTTAAAGGCCGAACTATCATTGTCGTAGACGACGTCACAACTACCGGTGGAACGCTAACAGGAATAATGAAAATTCTTAAAAAAGCGGGAGCTAAAAAAGTTTATGGATTTGCAGTGGCGCATTAACCTCCGTCTATTTATAAAGATTAGATAAGTAAATTTTAAAATAGCTCTTCTCTGAGGGTACGGAAATTTATTGCTATAAATTTCCTGAAGTGTTCACGCCGACGCGTTCACCTTCCTTACAGGAACAGTATACCTTTTGGATACTTTGATTACAAAGATATCTCAAAAGTTCTTGCGAAAGCTCCAAGCGTTCGTTTTCTCACCTCTCTGATAAGACTATTTAAAAATTTACCTGACACAATAATTTATTATAAAATAATTAAATTATAGGCTAGAAACAAACAAAATAGTCTTTTAAAAATGCATTGCGGAAGGCGTCGGCCTGAGCATAACAAATTTTCAGCAGAAAATTATGTGCGGATTTTTAAAAGAGCTATTTTGTTTTTTTCTTATGTGCTCAAGTGGTAAAAACCATAGTAATTTATGTTTAGTTTTTATAATTAATATTAAATATGTTATCATTAAAACTAATGTCTAATAAAAATAAAAATTATTGTGTTGATTGTGGTGGTAGTCAGGTGAACCATACTATTACTTATACTTCTATATTATTAGGAGCTCTTGTCGAACCATGGACAAACTGGATGGGAAACTGGATTCCTAAAGCATCGTTTGATTGGATGGGTATTCCACTAACTAAAACTTTAACCTTTTTAAAATTAGGAAAAATTTCATACGAACCTAAGAGTGATGACAGTGGCAGAGCCAGAGTACTTTGGGATGAAGCTATTAAAAGAGAAATAAATATGTACGAGTTTCGTTTGTTTAATATTGGACATGATATTTTTGTATCCAATTATAAAAATGATAAAAGATTTTTTGATGTTCTTCCACGACCAAAAATTTATAATCCAAAAGGTTTAGACTGGATGGATAATAAAGGCGAAATGAAAAAGCATTTTGAAAAAGCTGGAATAAAAATAGCCAAAGGTGGTGTTACTCATTCAACAAAAAATGCTCTTAAAATTTTTAATTCTCTAAATAAGCCAGTAATAACAAAACCAAATCTAGGCTCACGAAGTCGCCACACAACAACTCACCTGAGTACTCCAGAAGAATTTTTGAAGGCATTTAAAGTTGCCCGCCAGCTTTCACCTTGGGTCATGATAGAAGAAGAACTTTCTGGATATGTTTTTAGAGGAACTCTTATTGGAGGAAAGCTAATTGCCGTACTCCGCAGAGAACCTGCTTATATAATAGGCGACGGAGTTCACAATGTAAAAGAACTTATAGAAATTGAAAATAAAAATCCACTCAGAGAGGGTCCAATATTTCACCAGCTGTCACTAGATGCGGAAGCCATAAAAGAATTAACACATTGGGGACACACAGAAAATACAATACCTAAAAAAGATGAAATAATAACTCTTGGACAAAAAACAAGTAGAGCTGTTGGTGGTGGTATTATTGACATGACTGATGTTGTTCATCCTGATAATAAAATAATGTTAGAAAGAGTTGCGGAAGTTCTTGATGACCCTCTTATTGGAGTAGACTTTATAATGGACGATGTATCTGTCTCCTGGAAGGACCAACCGAGGTGTGGAGTTATAGAATGTAATAGTGCTCCATTTATAGACCTGCACCACTTCCCCCTTGTAGGAAAACCCCGCGATGTAGCTAGTGCTCTTTGGGATATAGTTTATCCGGAATCTAAAAAATAGAAAAAATAAAAATGTAAAATTCCCCCAATCCTACGCTATAGCGTAGGATTGGGGGAATTACAAATTGAAAAATATTTTTTCAAAAAATTCAAATTTTGAACAAAAAATTATTTTTATCAGAAAACAATAACGGAACTCCCTTGTTATCAATTTTTACATTGCCCACAACAAAAGCTTCAGTGTCTGTATTTTTAATAATCTTTTTAAGCTCGCTGTTATTTTTAATTTGGCTTCTTATTTTTGCTAACTCCCCCATGTCTTTAAGAACGAGAATTCCTTTTATAAATACTTCCACTCCATCATCTTTATATCTATAACCGCTTCCAATATCACCGGAAAGAGAGTCCCCGACTATAACCAGCTTTTCTTTTGAAACTGAAATACCCTTGGCCTCGAGTTGTTTTATTAGTTTTGGTATTATAATTTCTTTTCCACCACCTACCATATCTTCATCTGTAGCTATATCTATAAATAAATCATTCAAGTTAAGGTATTTTGCAATAGTGTGTACAAATTGTTTTCCGTTTGCTGTCATTCCAAACATTGGCACTCCAAGTGTTTGGTAAAGTTTTGCTAAGGCTATAACTGGTATTATTTTAGATGACTGAAATTCTTGTGGATTATTTATAAAAATTTTATCTGCAATACCTGATGCAATTTCAACATATCTATCCAAATACATTTTTGCAATTTTATGGTCTTCATTTCCTTCACTATCGATTTCCTTACGTTTTATATCAAGACGTTCTTTTGTATAAACTTCTGGGTCAATCCATTCATTGTATCCAAGACCATAAATTCCATTCATTCTATCAAATTCGCGAAAAGAATTTCCTAATCTAAATCCTTTAAAATATACATCTTCAATATCATCAAAATCTTTTTCAAAAACTTCTTTAAACAAAATTTTAATAGCTTTGCCATGAATATTTTTTAATTCTGCTAGAGTTTTATCTATATCAAAAAAAGCCACGGCCATTGGTGTTCCATCGGGTGTTATAGTGATAGATATTTCCTTGTATTTTCCATCAATACCTGCGAGTTCTGATTTAATTAGAACAGTTGAATTTTTATTCTTTATGTCTTCCATTTTTTGTGTAATTTTTATCATCAATAGTAATTTCTGAATCAGGAGCTATATTAACATCTGCTCTAAGACGAGAGATGTATTTTTTTTGTACAATATAGCGCCCTAAAAACTTTCTGAACTCTTCTATGCGTGCCTCCTCATTTATTTCTCCGAAATGTTCAAAGGGTTTACTCTCTGGAGTAAATTCATGGTGTCCTCTTATTTCCCCATCTCTAAAAACACGGATATGATATTGCTCATCAAAGCTTTCTAGCTTACGCCAAGAAAGAACTTGCCCTTTATCGTGCCATGCTACAAAGTGATTTCCAAAACCCCATTCAGTGTGTAAATGGCGTTCTAAATCTTTTAAAGTTTTTCCTGGAGCAAGCCACCCTATATGATATGGCTGACGGCCCTTTTCATGCCATGCTAAGTGCCATTTTAAAAAATGAGTTTGCATCCATGGAAATATAAAGTAAATCTTTTTCCAAATATTTTTTTTTATTCTTTGACTTAGTGTTAAATTGGTCATTTTTATTTTATATATTATTTATAGTATAAGCATCTAATATTGAATTTATAAAATAAGCTTCTAAAATTTTAGAGAAAACAACATATATAGAAACAACAATAGCAACTAGAATAAAAACTATAATCCAGTATCTAATTAATGTCATTTTCATAACTGCTATTATAGCATGAAAATTGTAATCTAAAAATAAAAAAACCGCTTCATTTTGAAGCGGCTTTTGTTTTTTAGTTCATCGGTCTTAACGACGTTTATGAACTTTTTTGTTTTTGTCTTCTTCTTTTTTTGCCTCAACACATGTTGTTGCAGTCAAATTAGACAGAAGTCTTTGTTTGGGAATCCTTTGCCCAGTAATGCGGCAAATCCCATACTGCTTCGAATGCACTCTATTCAGTGCATGTTTTAAATCTACTTCGTGCCTCTCAAAATGACCTATTTCCAAATCATTTTGGATCTTAGCCGCTTCATCCTGCCCGGCTTGATCCTGAATGAAAGCTTTTCCTGTATCGTCGGTACCATTTGGGTTTCTACAGGCTCCCTTTAAAAGAGAGATTTCTTTTTTAACAGCTTCTAGTTTAACTAGAATTAGTTTTTCAAAATTTTTCAATTCTGAGTCGGAAAATCTTACAAATGAAATTTCTTTTACGCTTGTTTTTACTTTTGTCATGATTATTAAATTTTAATGTTTTTATTTAGTTATATTATACACTTTTAGGTGAAATTGTCAAGATACATATATTCCACCCTCTTTACTCAAAAAGACCTGTATTTTAAAAGACTAATTATATAAGAACGAAAAATCTTTCGAATCTTGCACGCACTAGGTGAGACCGTGAGTACACTTTTCGCCTATTACATAGGCAGGTACTTTTCCGCCTATGGCAAGGAAAAGTCTTTCGAATCTTCCTCACGGTTCGATTTACTAATCGCACACGCGAGACCGTGAATACACTTTTCGGTCCCTACTGGACCAGTACACCTTTTCGTTTCGGTTAACACCGAAAAACGAAAAGCTTTTCGAATCTCGCACGAAAGCCAAGCAGTTGGCTTTCTCGTCTCCACATATTTAAAAAGCCCTAGCGGGTTTTTTAAATATGCGGAGCCGGCGAGATTCGAACTCGCGAGGGGTTTTATCCCCTGCATCTTTAGCAAAGATGTACCTTAGACCACTCGGACACGGCTCCTTAAACACTTTAATACCTTATCATATTTAACATTTTTACTCAAAAAACTCATTTTATGTTTCAAGATAAATATGCTAATATAAGCAAATTGGATGAGTGGCCGAGAGGCTTAAGGCAGCGGTTTACTAAACCGCCGTCCCTTTACCGGGACCGTGAGTTCGAATCTCACCTCATCCGCATGTTGAAAAAATTGCCCCTATTAAGGGGCTTTTTTCTTATGCGGATGCGAAGACGTGAACTGCTCATTTAGTAAAATGACCTACTGGGTTCACGTCTGGGTGAGATTCGAACAGCGGAGTCATATTTTGTTAGCAAACAAAATAGACGAGCTGGTGCCCAGACAAAACTTTTTGACGAAAAAGTTTTAGTCGCGGGCGAAACATGTACTCATGGTCTCGGGAGGAAGATTCGAAAGACTTTTCCTTGCCGTAGACGGAAATACCTCATTTAGTAAAATGACCTACTGGGCGCCGCAGTATTGGCGAATCTCACCGCCTCCCCATTCACACATATTCTGATATAATATTTACATGAAAATGGAACTCAATAAAACCAAAACACTAATACTTCTTTTTATATTTATTACAATTGGTGGAATTATTTTATACGGAGAAAATAATCCTAATAACTTTTCGCCATTAGATTACATAATTAAATAAGTTTTTATTTCAATGATTCTACAAAGCGGATTATAGTTTCTTTAATTTTTGCTGACTTATGAGACTTGGCTATAAATGAAATTTTTATAGAAACTTCTCCTTTTTCGTTGTAATCGAAATCTATTTTATATTTCTTTCCAGCGTAACCTTTAAAGTGCCCCACTTTTAAAATACTTCTTTTGGGTAATAGCTCTTCTAAATAATCTTCAATTTTTTTCATCCAGGCATCAAAGTTATCTGGAAAATTCTCATTATTGTAATAAATGGATAAAGATATTTTATTGTAATCTCCAGACTTGAGTTGCTGCTGATTAACTATCTGACCCAAAAACATAAAATTGGGAATATGGTGGAGCCTTCCGTTGTATTCTCCGTTTTCGTCTTTTCCAATAAGATCAGTATACAAAGGTTTTACTCTTAAAATTTCTCCCAAAAAATTATCTATTTGAATATTATCTCCAGATTTATAATTTGATAAAATATAAAAAAATGAAACTAAAGAAGCAAGAGGTTCTTTTAAGATTATAATAAGTGCACCTGTAGCAACTGCCAAAATACTAAAAGCTTGCACATTGTATGCACCCAACACTGCAATAATACCTATAAAAATAATTACAAAACGAATAATATCAATGTGCTGGATTTGTTTATTGTGTTCAACTGACAAATCTTCTATTTGTTCAATAGATTCAATGCTTTCTTTTTTAAGCTTAAATTCTTTTACTTTTTGACGCTTTACGTGTCTCAAAACTAACTCTATAAATATAAACAACAATAAGAGTGCCGCGGCACTTAGATTTTGCCCATATGAAAATGATTGAAAGAATGACATATGCTGATTATATCTTAAAAAGAACAAAATATAAACAGGGTCTTTTATTCTAAAATAAAATATTTCTTGTTATTTTATATGATATAATTTAAAACATGAATTTAGGTGATAAAATTGAATCTCATTTTAGAATAGATATAAATCAAAAAAAAGCACTGGCTAAACTCGGAATACATGAAGTCCGAGATCTTTTATATTATTTTCCTTCTAGATATACAGATATAAGTGAATTTCGTTATATAAACACTTTAAAAGATGGTGAGCAGGCCACAATAGTTGGAATCATATCTAACCTTCAAACAAAAAAAGGTTTTAAAAGTAAAATTCCTATGGGCCAAGCCACTATTACTGACCTAACTGGCAAGCTAAATATTATTTGGTTTCATCAGCCGTACTTGGCAAAGATGCTAAAAGAAGGTTCTACTGTAAGAGTTACAGGTAAAGTATCCGAAAACAAAACTTACGGACTAACTCTTACGAACCCAGAAATAAATAAAGAAGATATTCTTCCTATTGATTTACATGATTCACTTTTTCAGAAAAAAGAAGGAGTTGAACAATTTGGATACCCAGTCTACCCTGAATCAAGAGGAGTAACATCAAAATGGATGTATCATGCTATTAATAAAATTCTTAAATCTGATTGCGTAAATAATATTCAAGATTATTTAGATAAAGAAATTTTAAATAAATATAAACTACCAAGCCTTCATACTGCTCTAGTCTGGATACACTCTCCTCAAAAAAAAGAGCATGCGGAAATTGCCCGCAAAAGATTTGCTTTTGAAGAAGTATTTTTTATACAACTTGCTCGCCAGCAAGAAAGAAAAAAATATGAGGAATTATATTCTTATAAACTTATAGTTAAAGACAGCGATATAAAAGATTTCGTTTCTCGTTTTCCTTTCAAACCTACAACTTCTCAAAGTAGTACTATTCATACAATTTTAGAGGATTTAAAAAAAGATAAACCAATGTCACGCTTAGTAGAAGGAGATGTTGGAAGTGGTAAAACTTTCGTGGCTGCAACAATAGCATATGCTGTTATTAAAAACAGACCAGTGGGTCAATCTTTTGGAAATCTCCAGGTTGCTTACATGGCACCTACTGAAGTGCTAGCCACACAACTATTTGAAAATTTTACTCAATATTTTGAACATACCGGTATATCTATTGCCCTTATAACATCATCTGGTTGCCGTAAATTCCCTAGCAAATCAGGTGGGTGGAAGGATGGACAACAGATTAAAACCTGGACTCCTATAGCAAAGAACCAGCTTCTTAAATGGATTAAAAACGGTGAAATACCAATAGTGATAGGCACTCATTCTCTAATATCCAAATCAATAGAATTTGAAGATTTAGGCTTAGTTATTATTGATGAGCAACATAGATTTGGAACAAATCAAAGAATGAAACTCGCAAAAAAAGAAGGCCACTCTCCTCATTATCTTTCTATGACAGCTACGCCTATTCCACGAACTTTAGCACTTACAATATACGGAGACTTGGATTTATCAATAATTGACCAAATGCCTTTGGGGCGAAAAACTGTTATCACTGAAATAGTTTCCGAAAATAAAAGACTGGAAGCTTACGAAAAAATTAAAAAAGAATTGGAGAGTGGTCGCCAGCTATATGTAATTTGTCCAAAGATTGACGAGACAACAGACGACGAAGATAAAATAAAACTTGATGTAAAGTCTGTAACAAGCGAAGCTAAAAGATTACAGAAAGAAGTTTTCCAAAATTATCGTATTGATATAATGCATAGTAAAATGACCAAACAAAAAAAGGAATTGGTTATGAAGGAATTTGCGGAACACAAGATAGATATTCTTGTGTCTACTTCTGTTATTGAAGTTGGAGTTAATATTCCAAATTCAACTGTAATTATTATTGAGGGGGCAGAGAGATTTGGTCTTGCTCAGCTTCACCAGCTTCGTGGAAGAGTAATACGTTCTAACTATCAATCATATTGTTATTTATTTGCGGATGCAAAAAGCGATAAAACTATAGACAGATTAAAAGCTTTAACAAAAGCAGCAAATGGATTTGAACTTGCTGAACTTGATTTGTCTTTAAGAGGAGCCGGGCTACTAGGTGGCGACAAACAATGGGGCATCACAGATATTGGGATGGAGGCTCTCCGAAATATAAAGATGGTGGAAGCTGCAAGAACAGAAGCTATAAATATAATTCAAAATGATGTTGAATTAAAAAATTCTCCCCTTTTGGCAAATACTCTCTCGGCTAAAAATATTAAGCTGCATTTTGAATAAAAAATACCCCATAAGGGGTATTTTTTATTCAAAATTATTTATTTTGTTTTTTCTTGTTCAGCTTTAGTTATCTTTATATTGCCGTTCTTTAATTCTCCTTCTAATTCATTTTTATCATACGACACTAAAGTTTCTACTCCCTTGCTGTCTGTATAGATTGCTTCAATTTTAGTTTTTCCAAAAAATCCAAAGAATCCGCCGCTTGAAATTACTTTTGTAACTTTAAAGGAACCACTTTCACTCTTAAATTCGGTACCTATTTTTGATAAATCTTTTGCAGTAAATACTTTTTCTGCAGTAGATATATTTGTAGGAGTTTTTCCTAAGACTTCCTCTGGTTTCTTTTTTTCTTCTGTTGTTACTGTTTTTTGTTCAACTTCTGTAGTTTTCACAATTTCAGGGTTAACTTCAGACTCACCCTTATTTATACCTCTACCATCCTCTGCTTCACTTTTATCTAAACGTTTAATTCCTGCATCAGTAAATTCAACAACATCACCTGCTTTGTATGTTTCGTTTGAAGTTTCTACTTTTTTCGAGATACTTAGAAGGCCATCTAATTCATCTCCGATTTTCATTACTTCTTCCTTGTTCCAAGTTATATTTTTACCTTCTTCAATATGATTAAGTTCGTTATATCTTTTTTTACCATAAGCGGACTTAAAATCTTTTTCAGTTAAAGTAAGGACTCCTTCGGATGATTGCTCTTTTTTATTTATCATCTTAAGGTCATCATACATTCCGTCATATTCTTCTTTGCTAATTTTATTAACAACATCTTTTTTCTCAATCTTATCTATATCATCTGCCACAACCGGAGCTACATCAATTTTATCTATATCTTCTTTGGTGACAGTAGTTACATCAATTTTATTTATATCTTCTTCAGAGATTTGTTCTGGTTTTATTTCCTTTGCTTGATTAACTTTTCCAAGAGGTCTATGAGCAACCAACGGAACAAACAATGGCATCTCTGTTCCCATAGTTGGACTAAGATTATCGATAGTTACATCTACATGTGAGGGAACGATATCTTTTATTTTATCTAGGCCTTCTCCAACCACTGTACTAAGAGTTCGAATATGTTCAACTCCATTTTTATCTATTCCCATTTTCTGAACAATCTCAATAAATTTTGCATGTGAGACCATATGTCCGTCAGGGCCAGGGCTAAAAATTTGTTGCATTAGTGGATTATTGTGGTCAAAAATAATATTTCCACTTGCATCAATAGGAACAGGAATTCCTTGGCCTTGATGTGATCCGTCTAGAAATATCATCGCCATTAGGTTACCCTTACCCATTGCTTCTTGAGCATTTACAGACAAACCATCTTGAAATGAACCTCCTGGTGTCATATGAGAAATATTTAAAACATAATCTCCATTTTCTGCTACACCAGTTCCGTTTATACCACCCCAATGAGTACCTAGCTCATTTAAGTCTGCTCCGAGTAATTTGCCAGTCTCAGGATCTACGTTCATGCCTGTATCGTTCCCATACCACAAATCATGATTAACATTTATTGTTTCTCCAGGGTGGTTTGCTAGCCAGTCTTGCGCACTACCCGTTATTTCTTTAGTAGAATCAATCACGCTATGAGTAGCTGTTGCTAAAATTCCATCTTGTCCAAGTCTTTGAATAGATGCTGCATCTAAACCTCCATTTACATCAAATGTTGGCTGAAAATGACTTGTTACAACATGGTCTCCTCTTAATAAATCAAACGTACCATCGGCATTATTTACCAAACTAGTGCCTTCTGGAATATTTATATCATGTCCATTAAATACTGCTGTAATTGCATTCCCCATACCCATATGAGATGGGTTTCCAGACACCCAACCACGAATATGTTCAAATGGTGTTTGAATAGAAGCATGACCCTCTTCTGGCTTAACTAAACCTTCAACAAAACCTTGAACATCATCTTTAAAGAAAGCTAGACCTTCTTGAATTGTTCCTCCAATAATTAAACCGACTACAGCTGTTTGGGCCATTTTTTTAGCGATACGTCCTGCTTTATATTTACGGAAAGCTTTATCCTGAGCAGTAATTCCTTTTTCTCCACCTAGCAATGTATCTTCGATAACTTGTGTTTGTTCTGCCAAAAGAGCTTCAAAAGTTTTTCCGTCTTTCAAACCATCTTTTAGATCACCTTCAAGTCTTTTGCGTAATTCTACTTTTGCTCTTGCTGTTAGAATAGTAAGGTCAGTGCTCTCCTTTTCAACATTACCAATTCCTGAATATGAAATAAGGTCTATTTTATTTCTTGCATTAAGTCCTTTGCGCGCATCTATTTCACCTAGACTTGCAATAATTTTATCTATATCTTCTTGTTTAATATCTTTTGGAACATCTTTACCGTCTTTATCTATATCAAACATTAAATCGCGTAAATTTTGAGCAAGAACATTTGAGCTTTCCATTGTGTATGCAAATCTATCTAATTGTTCTCTACTCTTATCACCTTTTTCTGTTTCACTCCCTTCAGCTGCTTCAATATCGCGTTGTTTTTTATCAAGAACAACCTTCCTACTTGCACCTACGCCTGCAGATAGAGCAGCAAGAGCTACCGAACCACCTAAAGAAAATAATGCTGCCGCCTTACTAGTCATAAGCTTCTTGCTTAATCCCACCGAAAGAGAATAGGTTAAGCCAATTGCAGTAGAAACAACTGCTGGGCTGATAAATTTACCAACAGGAGTTTTATTTGTCCAATCCACCGCTTTATCTATCATATTAAAATGAGCTTCTGTTTTAAGACTACTTTTTGCCTTACCAATAACAATTTCTAAATCAAAATCTAACTCTTCTATTTTAGCACCATGCTCTATAGCAAGACGTGCATTTTGAGCGATTTCAAAAAGATTGTCTGCGTAATGATTAGCACCTTTTAATAAATCTTCACCTTTTAAAATCTTTATTGAATTATTTTTACCAGTTTTAAAAGCCTCTTCATCTATCTTGCTCATTGCATAATCATTTATCAAACTTTTTAGCTCAGTTTTTGCTTTTATTGTTTCTGGGTCTTTATCGTCGAGCATTTTTTTAGCTTCTCCTTCAGCAAGTGTACCTTCATAGTCGGAAGTGAAACGGTCAGAAATTGCTTTCATAGTATTTTCATGAGCTGTTTTGTCTTTGTTTTCTAATCTTCCTGTATAAATATTTCCAGTACTATCTATTTCCTCTTTTACTTTATTAACTTCCTTTTGTCTATAATATTCATCAAAAAATGTATGTTTCCACATTTTTTTAAAGAAACCAATTTTATTGCTTCCGTATGATTCAGCCATATTTGCATCAGCTGCTTTTCTGGCTTCATTTTCTGCTAACTCTGATATATTTACTATGGACACACCTTGTTTAACTTTCTCTAGTGCGCTTTGCTTAGCTGATTCATTAATCTGCATTTCTGAATTTCCATCTTTTATATCATTATTTTCGTTATTTATTATTTTTTTTGGAGGTATATCCATGTTAGTAATTTAAGTTAGTGAATAATATACTATTTATGAAAGATAAGTTTGTTTAAATACAATAAGTTCTGTTGCTATTAACTGTGATAAACCTGGAATATTATCTGAGCAAAACTTTTGCATCTCAGTATCTGAAACATCTTTATCCATTAAATCATTAAATTCTGCAAGTTTTTCTTCTGAAAGATTACTAATGATAACCATATTTACGGCGTCTTCTACTCTACTCAATAAATCCTTCTTGATTTGATCAATAACTTCCTTTTCTAAATCTGCTGGATAATTTTTCTCTGCAACTAGACGGTCAACAAACATTTGTAAATCTAAACTCTCACCTGTTTTTTTTGTTTCTTCGTTCATAATATAAATAGTTAATTATTAATTTTAATTATATTCATTATATACTTATTTGCCAAAGCAATATAATTGTTATTATATTATAACATATTTATATACATAATGTCAATGGATATAAATGACCAGTAAATACAATTTATTTAATTTTGAGTATAAAAAATACCACTAAGTTAAACTTAGTGGTATGTTTTTGGTTAAGAAGTTGGGATTATTTCCCTTCTTCTTTTAATGGCTCGGTTTTTTGTTCTTCAACAACAGGGGCAGGGGCAGGTTTTTCTACTCCATGATTAAAAAATTTTGCAGACATTACAAAAAGGTTTTCATTTTTCTCAATAAACAATCGAGAAAGTTGATTCTTTTTTGCACTATCTGACAAAATATCCAGTGCATGATCCTGGAAATCTTGCTCGCGTCCCAAAAGAGTTGCCCGTGTGGCTAGGTCAATATTGCCTCCGTTATGGATAGCAATATGAACAGCAGTAGATGAACTAATTTCTACTTTATTATTTTTTTGATAGTAATCTATCAACCAAACAACAAATGCAATTAGTGCTCCAATCAGCAACCATCCCCACCAAGGAATTCCTGAATCAGATTTTATTGGTGTAGAGGTTGTTGTTGTTACAGTTTCTTCAACCGTATAACTTGGAATAAGAATTTCGTTTCCGATTTTAACAACCTCTCCAGGATAGATTATTACAATCCATTGCTTTCTTTCTGGATTGAAATAAATTCTGCCGGGAGCATTTAGAAATGGGTTCATGGCTATTATTTCACGCCATTTAAATCCTGTTCCGTATTCCTTTTCAGAATAACCCCAAACAGTTTCACCTTTTACAACCACTTTGGTTTTTATAGTAAAACCATTCATGTCCGAAATGGAGGTTTTGGTTGTTGTTGTCGTAGTTACAACCTTTGATGAAGGTTGGTTACCACATGAACTAATCATAAACGCCATAACGGCAACGGTTAAAAATACAATTTTTCTCATCTTTACGTTTTTTGTTTTCAAATTTGGTCCTTAGTTGGAAGCCAAACGATTTAGGTATATTATAGCAGATTAGAGAAAATTGTCAAGCGGGTGATGTGGCTCTAGGACCGCGAGTACGCAGTAGGTCAGTACTGGACCAGTACAAATTTTATGGCGGACACTGTCGTCAGGAATAATTTGCTTTTCGTCAAAAGCAAATTTTCACGACCCTCAATCAGTAGATTGACCTACTGGGCGACTCGGCTCGTCAGCCTCCGTCTTTATTTCTTTTATTTAAAAAGAAATAACCCTACTGGACCAGTACACCTTTTCGAACCATAGACGAGGACCGTGAGTACACTTTTCGGCTACCACGTAGCCAGGTACTTTTCGCTCCGATATCAATCGGAGAACGAAAAGTCTTTCGAATCCTAGACGCAGGCAAAGCAGTTTGCCTGCTAGGGCGGACCATATTAAAAAACCACACACTTTTCAGTGTGTGGTTTTTTAATATGGTCCGCCCTCTAGGATTCGAACCTAGGACCCCAGAGGTATAAGCTCTGTGCTCTAACCAACTGAGCTAAGGACGGATACAGTGGTTATTTTTTAATACTACAAAATAAAGTGAGTTTATGCAAAGAGCTTAAGCTTTCTTTTCCGTGTCTATTGCACTATCTTTTTTCTTTAATTCTATACCGTGGCGAGTTAATATCTTCTCATATTCTTCTTGTTCTAGGGTTTCAACTTCAATCAACTTCTTGGCAATATCTACAAATGCTTTCTGGTGTTCTTTAAGAACTTTCTCAGCAGAAACTAGTCCGTCATTTATTATCCTAGAAATCTCTTCATCTACTTTAGTAGCAATATGTTCAGAATGTTCTTTATTATTACTTTCAGCATATGGATTCATTCCATCTTTCCCAGCTAAAGCCACAGGGCCTATGACATCTGACATACCCCATCTAGTCACCATAGCTCGAGCTAGGTTAGTAGATACCTGTAGATCGCTCGATGGTCCAGTAG
>JAENWX010000019.1 GCA_016649835.1 Minisyncoccota bacterium
GGGTGAGATGATTGAAGTTGGAGAGGAAACTGGTAACTTGTCTAAAATGTTACTCGACATAGCTGATTTTTATGAAACAGAAGTTGATAATAAAACAAAAGATTTATCTACAATTATTGAACCAGTCCTAATGCTCTTCATAGGAGCAGCTGTTGGAGTTTTTGCTATCTCAATGATTAAACCAATGTATTCAGTAATGGATAGTATTTAATAAAAAGATGATAAATGTAAAAAATAAAGGAATAAGTATAATTGAAATATTAATTATAATAGCTATTATTTCTGCTGTCGTGGCAGTTATTATTCCAAACTTATCTGAGTTTCGTAAGCAACAAGTCTTAAAAAACACAAGAGAAGATGTGGTTTCATTGTTAAATAAAGCACGAAACAACACAATCTCTTCTAAGAATTCAACATTTTATGGAGTTCATTTTGAAGAAGACACAGCCACTTTATTTGAAAATACATTTGTAGTTGACTCTCCAACAAATGAAAAAATAATTTTTGATCAGGCCGTAAATATTCCACCATCAGGAGGGGTCAGTCTAAGTGGTGGCGGTAATGATATTATTTTTTCAAGAATAACAGGGGACACTTCTAATGATGGCACCATTGTATTGCAAATAACAAACGATGTAACTAAACAAAAGATTATTACTATAAATAAAATTGGTATCATAAGTTCCAACTAAATGAAAAATTTTTTTACAAATAAAAAAAAGATTATTAATAACTCAGGCTTTTCTTTGGTGGAAGTATTAATAGCTAGCGCCATAATATCTCTTACTGCCATTGCTTTAATGTCGGCCGCTACCAAGGGCATAGAGCTTTCAAGTAGAGCCCTAAGGCAAGTTCAGGCAAGCCAGCTCATAGAAGAAGGCGTAGAAGCAGTAAAGTCTATTAGAGACACCAATTGGGATACAATTTCAGCACTAACTGCGAATATAGATTATTATTTATCCTTTGATACCAATACAAATACATGGTCTCTGGGCACAATCGAAGTTGATAAAATAGATGGAATATTTACAAGAATAGTAGTTTTTAATGACGTAAATCGTGACGTAAATGATGATATTAGAGAGACAGGAACCCTAGATGTGGGCACCAAGAAGGCAAATGTTATTGTTATTTGGCCAGCATCAGGTGGTATTAATTCAAAAAATTTAAATTTTTACTTAGCTAATATTTTTAATTAGATGAACAATAATAACGAAAATAAAAATATTAAGAAAACAAACTTTTTTTCTAAAAGAGGTTTTATTTCTGGATATAGTATAGTTGAAATTTTAGTTTATTTAGCAATTTTTACATCGATTTCAATTTTAGTTATTAATTTATTTATTACTATCATAGCTTCATTCAATGTAACAAGTATCAATCGTAAGTTGCTCGAGTCTGGCAATGTTTCCATGGAGCGTATTTCAAGAGAGATAAGGCAAGCTGAAAATATAGATATTGCCAATAGTTCTTCAAATTCTTTGCAGTTAAATAGTGTCGATAGTGTAGGCTCAAATTTTGTAATTAAATTTTCTTCTATAGATGGAGATTTAAATTTATATAAAGATGGTGTCTTTATGGGTAATTTATTAAACGAAGAAGTTGTTCTTACCAATCTCATTTTTAGACGTATATCAACAACCCAAGGGGAAGCGGTAAAAATTGAAATGTCTTTACAGTACACTGAAGGCAAGAGTACTAAGACTGAAAATTTTTATAATACTATTATTTTGAGAGGAGGGTATTAAGAATTAAGAATTAGGAATTAGGAATTAGGAATTAAGAATTAAATGAAAAACATAAATACAATTCAAAAAAATAAAGGGGCGGCGATGATTACATTAGTATTCTTTTTTATGTTCATCAGCTTAACTATCTTGATAGGGATTGTAACTCCTGTTGTAAGAGAGTTTAAAATTGCTACAGATAATTTTGCTTCAAAAAAATCATATTTTACAGCCGAGTCTGGGATGGAAGATGTTATGTATAGAATAAAAAATAATATGGATTTTGGAGCAAGCGAAAATCTTATTATTGATGATTCTTCGACTGTTACTACTATTACAGATATTTCTAGCAGTCAAAAAGAAATTATATCTCTAGGTGATACAAATTTTATTCAAAGAAAAATAAAAACCATAGTTAATATTGGGGTTGGAGCTTCGTTTAGTTATGGAATATTAACAGGAGAGGGTGGTTTTAGTATGAATAATGGCTCTAAAATCATTGGCAGTGTGTATTCCAACGGTGCGATTACTGGCTCAGGGTCTATTACTGGTAGTGCAACCTCTGCCAACTCTCCCGCTCTCACATCAGACCAATCAAATGGCGTGGGTGTTCCAGACTATGATATAACATTTGGAAATACAAACGGAACTCAAGACTATGCACAAAGTTTTCAAGTAGGTACAACTGGAGTTATAAATAAAGTTCAGTTATATTTAAAAAAAGTTGGGAGTCCTTCTAATATTACAGTTCGTATTGTTTCTGATTCCGGAGGTGTTCCTAGTACTACCGTTTTAACCACAGCTACGTTATCAGCTTCAGCTGTTTCTACAAACTATGGATGGGTAGATGTTTCTTTTTTTAGCAACCCACAACTTTCATCAAGTATGATTTATTGGTTAGTCTTAGATTCTGTTACCTCGTCTTCAAATTATTATAAAATTGGCGCGAATAATAACGGCTATGCAAATGGTGTTAATAAAATAGGTCAATACAGTAGTACTTGGAACAACACACTGCCTTCAGAATTAGATGGATTTTTCAGTTTATATTTGGGAGGTTTAACGGGTTCAATAGATGGCATAAGTGTAGGAACTTTGTCTGTTGGTAATGCTTATGCTCACACAGTAGAAAATTCAAATATTGCAGGAATAAATTATTGTAAAACTGGAAGTGGTAACAATAAAGCATGTGATACATCTCGAGAAGACCCTGTGCCAGTAGGCATGCCAATATCTGAACAAAATATTTTAGATTGGAAAGATTCTGCCGAAGCTGGCGGTGTTATTTCTGGGAACTATACTGTTCCATCAAATATGACCCTTGGTCCTAAAAAAATAACTGGTAATTTAATATTAGAGAATGGTAAAACATTAACTCTTGGGGGAACTATTTGGGTTCAAGGTAATTTTACTGCAGACAACAATGCAATAATAAAATTGAGTTCAGGTTACGGAGCTTCTTCTGGGGTAATTGTTGTAGACGGAACAATAAATATTAGTAACAATTCGACATTTTCTGGTTCAGGAACTGTGGGCAGTTATATTTTTGTGTTAAGTACATCATCTTCTACATCAGCTATAAATCTCTCAAATAATGCTGGAGCTGTATCATTATATGCTGCAAATGGCACAATAAATGTTAATAATAATGGTACAGCTAAATCATTAACTGGGTACAATATACATCTTGGTAATAATGCAATAATTACTTATGATAGCGGTTTAGCAAATACAAATTTTGTGAGTGGACCTTCTGGTTCGTGGAATATTTACAGTTGGAAAGAGACCGAATAATAACCTTACTAAAAAGGGTATTTTATGGTATAATAGATGTATGAATAGAGTTGTCGTTGCTAATTGGAAAATGAACCCTCCGTCCCAAAAAGAAGCAGAGGTTCTTTTTAAAGCCTCACATTCTTTAATAAAAAATATAAAAAATACCAAAATTATTATTTGTCCTCCTTTTCCGTTTCTTTTTATAGCCAAAAAATTTAAAAATAAAAATGTTTTCCTTGGTTCTCAAAATGTCTCATCTGAGGCAGAAGGTTCATATACTGGAGAAGTATCACCCAAAATGCTTAAAAACATGGGAGTTAGTTATGTTATTGTCGGACACGGAGAACGTCGTCTGCTCGGAGACACCAATGAAATTGTAAATAAAAAAATATTAAATTTATTAAAGTTTAAACTTTTTCCAATACTTTGTGTTGGAGAAAATAAAAGAGAATCCGACGGCAGATATCTTTCTTTTGTTGAAGAACAAATTAAAAATTCATTATTTGGAATTCCTGGTACTCAACTAAAAAATATTATCATTGCCTATGAGCCTATATGGGCAATAGGGAAGAATGCAACACGCGAAGCTACAAAAGATGAATTTATGGAAATGAAAATTTTTATTAAAAAAATAATTGCCGATATTTATTCTCCCAAAATCGCACATAGTATTATTATTCTTTATGGAGGTTCTGTGAATCCTCAAAATACAAAATCTTTTATAGAAGATGGTGGAGCTGAAGGTTTATTGGTAGGTCGCGACAGTATTAATCCTAAAAAATTTGGTGCAATATTAAGCGCCTTAAATTAAAGGATAATTCATCCCGTTAGAGATATGTATGTTATATTTTCGGGATATTTTAAAATAATTATGAAGTTTGTTTAATTACTAGAATTAATAAGATATGGAAGGTCTAATGACTTCCTATCTCTAATGGGATGAAATCAATAAAAGATTTAAAAAGTTTATCAGGCAAAAGTGTAATTTTAAGAGCAGATTTTAATGTCCCCATTAAGGATGGAAAAGTTCTTGATGATTTTCGTATTAAAAAAGTAATTCCAACTATAGAATATTTACAGAAAAAAGGAGCAAAAGTTATAATTATTTCACACATAGGAGATGATGAAAAAGAAAGTTTGCTTCCGGTAGCTACAAAAATAAAAAAATATATCAAAGAAATTAAATTTATTGAAACACCTATTTTTTCAGATGAAACAGAAAAAATAATTAAATCATTAAAAAATGGAGACATAGTTTTGTTAGAAAATTTACGCCACGAAACAGGAGAAAAGAAAAATTCTCCTTCATTTGCAAGGGCATTATCCCGTTACGGAGAAATATACATAAACGACGCTTTTTCAGTTTCTCATAGAGAGCATGCCTCTGTTGTAGGTATCACAAAGTATCTTCCTGGATATGCAGGTTTCCAATTTATGACTGAAATAGAAAATTTATCAAAAGTATTTAATCCAAAGCATCCATTTTTATTTATTCTTGGTGGAGCAAAGTTTGAAACAAAGATTCCTCTAGTTAAAAAATATCTTCGTTCCGCAGACAGTATTTTTATAGGAGGAGCAATTGCAAATGATTTTTTTAGAGCAAAAGGTTATGAGATAGGAACATCTTTAGTAGGAGCAGTTAATTTCCAAGTTCCACTATTACTAAAGAGCAAAAATTTAATATTACCTATTGATGTTGAAGTTACTAAAAATTCAAAAACTCGTTTTGTTCGTTCAAGCGATGTAGAGCCTGAAGAAAACATTGTTGATATTGGACCTCAGTCAATTTTAGCTCTTAAAGATTTAATTAATAAAGCAGAATTTATTTTATGGAACGGACCACTTGGTAAATACGAAAGTGGTTTTGGAGGAGCAACAGAAGAAATTCTTAAACTTATTTCAAAAAGTAAGGCAGTTAGTGTAATAGGTGGAGGGGACACAGCAGCACTTATCACCAAGTTAAAGATTGAAGATAAATTTACTTTTGTTTCTACAGGCGGAGGAGCGACTCTCGACTTCTTAGCAAAAGGAACATTGCCAGGTATTAGAGTATTGAAATAATTCAAAATAAAAAATAACCCGATGTTACATCGGGGTATTTTTTATTTTAGAAGCAAATGTTTTTATTTCTTCGTCATTTTCGTATTGTATGTTTTTTAGTTGTGGAAGATTGTCATTAAGGTATCTAGGCATTAAATGCACATGAAAGTGTGGAACATCTTTTCCAATAATTTCAATTTGAACATAATCACATCCGACGCCCTTAATCATAAGATTTATTATTTTTTTAGCAGTGATAAATGTTTCAGCAATTAATTCATCTGGAGCTTCATGCATCCAAACATAATGTTCCTTAGGTATCAAAAGACTGTGTCCTTTAACAACAGGATTGTTGTCCAAAAAGGCAAAGAATTTATCATCCTCATAAACAATAGAACTTGGTATTTCTTTTGAAACAATTTTACAAAAAATACAATCAGCCCCTTTAGAACTTTTAATCTCGTTTGTTGTCATAATATATTTTCTAATTCCCGAAAAGAAAAGTAATAGTGAAAAATTTATTCGGGGTTATTATCCACCAACTCATTATATGGTACAATCTCTTGTATGCCAAATCATATTGAATTACTTGATCTTCTTCTGACAAACCGAGGAATACCAATAGAGGAAAGAGAACGTTTCTTAAATCCTTCTTACGAAAAACATCTTTATGACCCATATCTTATGAAAGACATGGAGAGAGTTTGTGTGCGTATTTTTGAAGCTATAGAAGCCAAAGAAAAAATCCTTATATACAGCGATTATGATTGCGACGGTATTCCAGCTGCCGTTATAATGCATGATTTTTTTAATAAAATTGGTTATGAAAATTTTATAATATATATTCCAGACCGTCACGATGAAGGCTACGGACTACACTTAGATGCAATAGATAAATTTATTACCGATGGAGTAAATCTATTAATTACTTTTGACCTAGGTATAACTGCAGTAGAAGAAGTTGCTCGCGCACAGGCAGCAGGTATCGATGTTATTATTACTGATCACCACTTACCTCAAGTCGAAATCCCACGTGCTTACGCAATTTTAAATCCAAAACAAATAGGGTGTATGTATCCAGACAAGATGCTTTGCGGAGCAGGGGTTGGTTTTAAACTCGTCCAAGCACTAGTAATAAAATACGGAGAATATTGGAAAATAAGTAATGGATGGGAAAAATGGCTTCTTGATATGGCGGGAGTAGCTACTCTTTCAGACCAAGTTCCACTTATAGATGAAAATAGAGTTCTCGCATTTTATGGATTAAAAGTTTTACAACGCGGTCGTCGCCCAGGGCTAGTTGAACTTTTTAAAAAAGCATCCGTAGATATTACAAAACTAAATGAAGAGGACGTTACTTTTACTTTAGCTCCACGCATAAACGCAGCAAGCAGAATGGCAGACCCAATGAAAGCCTATGAAATGCTTGCGACTACTGACCTGGTAGAAGCCCGTACTTTAGCAGATCATTTAGCAAAAATTAACGACGAAAGAAAAGTTATTGTAGCTCATATAATGAAAGATGTTAAAAAAGTTTTACACAAAAGGGGGTCAAAGTCACTCGTTGTTATAGGTAATCCAGCTTGGAGAATAGGGGTTTTAGGCATAATAGCTTCTAAAATAGTAGAAGAATATAAATGCCCAGCTTTCGTGTGGGGAGGTGATGGAAATGGTGACATAAAAGGCTCATGCCGCGGTTATGGAAGCGCCAACCTCGTAGAAATAATGACACTACTTCCAGAAAATAGTTTGCTAGGATTTGGAGGACACAAAGGAGCTGGAGGATTTTCTGTCTCACACGAAGAAATTCATTTTCTTGAAGAAAGATTATTGGCAGTTTTTGATAGTAGCGAAAAAGTTGAAGAAAATGAAAAAGAATATTTTATAGATGCCAATATTAAAATAGACGATGTAACTTCTGATAATTTTAATATTATAAATAAGCTTGCTCCGTTTGGAATGGGGAACCCTAAGCCCACTTTTTTGTTTAAAGAAATAAAAATATTTGCAATTAAAGAATTTGGAAAAGAAAAAAATCACCTTGAATTATCATTTAAAAATAACCGTGGCTATATTGTAAAAGCCATCGCATTTTTTAAGACCAGATTAAGTTTTGATCCTCCACTAGAAACAGATTCTGTTATTAATCTCGTCGCAACTTTTGAAAAAAGCACATTTAGAGGACGTACTGAGCTTAGATTACGAATTGTTGATGTATTGTAGGTTTAGTACAACATAGCAATTGCATTCAGACATTGAGCAAATGAGTACATTTGCTCATGCTCCTCATTTATTGCTAAAATACAGGAAGTTGAAACAAATAAAGTATTCTGAGCAACGGTCTGGCTCCTCGTCCTCCCTCATCCCTGCCTACCGGCAGGCAGGCGAGGACCTTGCGAGGAGTACTTTATTTGTTTCAACTTTAAAATAAGAAAATATATGTGTGGTTTAATTATAATTAATTTTAAAATTTTAGTACTGAGATGAATAAAAACATTGACCACGTTAGAAGCAGGTCGCCCCAAGGTGACCGTAGCACCCGCTTGATAGCGGGGGCGGCTTCTAACGTGGTAGAAATATTTACAGATGGTTCATCTCTCGGTAATCCTGGTCCTGGAGGATGGGGGGTGGTTATAATTAAAAATGAAGAATTAGGAATTAAGAATGAGAAAAAAGAAACGATTATTAAAGAATTTGGTGGATTTGATAAAAACACTACCAATAACCGCATGGAGCTGCAGGCAGTTATTGAGACACTTAAACATATAATAAAAAAACACGAAAGCGATACTATTGTTATCCATACAGATTCGACTTATGTTCTTCTCGGGATAACAACATGGATACACAATTGGGAAAAAAATAATTGGAAAACTGCAAACAAAAAACCTGTTTTAAATAAAGAGTTGTGGCAGGAGTTAATAGAGCTAGTTAGAAATTTCAAAGGTAAATTATCGTGGCAGAAAGTAAAAGGCCATAATGGACACATACACAATGAAAGAGCAGATGAGATTGCTACAGATTGCTCCGCTTCTCAAAAGACACACACATTTTAATTTTTTAAAAAACATATATTTTAAATTATATAAATATATGTTTTTTTATTCTTTTATCTTCCATCAGCTTACGCTATAGCGTAAGCTGATGGAAGATAAATATTATTGTTTTTACCTTACAAATAAAGGCTATTTATAAGGTTTACTTTTAAATAAAAAAATGGTCTCATATAAGTAAGTAGATAACTCTTTAAAAAATCAAATAAAATGAAAAATTCAAGAGATTTATCAGGTGGCTCAAATGAGAGCTTGAATGGAATAACCATAGGTTATTTTTGGGAAGTTCGCATAAACAGAATAGGTAAAATGTTTTTAACAACAAACCTTGTTTTGATTTTAGAAAAAGAACTTAGAATAGAATCTCCTCTAAATAGTGAGTCTTTTTTATTTTATCTTCCAGCGAACATTTTATTTAGGATATCCCTAAATTAAAAAATCATTTTATCTCAAAAACCATAAAATTATTAATTTTATGGTTTTTATTTTTAGATAAAAGATATAAACAGTTATAAAATTAATTTTTTAATAAAATTGTATATAATTAAAATACAGTGAGTAAAAAAGAAATATTTATAATAATTATTTTAGTGATTATCTCTTGTGTGAGATTTTTCTTTTTTATTCCCAAACCACCTCTATATATAGAAGCTGTTGGTAAGTCTGTAGTATTAAGCGGCATAGTAAGCGAAGACCCAGATATACGCTTAAAAAATAAACATTTAAATATTAAAGTTGATAACCAAGATGCAAATATACTTGTATTTGTTGGTAGGGAAGAAGAAGTAGATTACGGAGACAGGGTAACGGTTTCTGGTGTATTAGAAGAGCCTGAAAATTTTACAACAGATTCTGGTAAGGAATTTAATTATAAAAGATATTTATCAAATAAAGATATATATTTTTTAATTAAAAATGCTGAAGTAGAAATTATTTCAACAGGAGGTGGAAGCAGAATAAAAAGTTTACTTTATAAAATAAGAAATTCATTTATTAAAAATATTAACAAAGTTATTCCGTTACCAGAAAGTGGTTTAGCTAACGGTTTAATTTTGGGAGTAAAAGGAGGTTTTGACGACGAAATGAATAAAGAATTTATCGAAACAGGAACCATTCACATTGTTGCTCTCTCTGGCTACAACGTATCAATCGTAGCCGAAGGAGTAATGAAAACTTTTAGTTTAATTTTTTCTCAAATCGTATCTATTGTTTTTGGTATTGTAATAATAATTTTATTTATAATAATGACAGGTGCTTCCGCTACTGCTATTCGCGCGGGTATTATGGCGACTATTATGTTGCTAGGCAGAATGACAGGCAGAAAGTATATGGCGGGTAGAGCCCTTATTATTGCTGCTCTTTTAATGATATCTTATGACCCACGAGTTTTGTCTGATATGTCATTTCAGTTGTCATTTATAGCTACTGGGGGAGTTCTCTTTTTAACACCCAAGGTTTTAAATTGGTTTAAATTTTTACCCATGCGATATGGATTTAGAGAAATGGTTGCCAGTACAGTAGCTGCAACGATTTCAGTTCTACCAATACTTCTTCATTTAACAGGAGTTTTATCTCTTGTTTCTCTTCCTGCAAATTTTTTAATACTTCTATTTATTCCAATCGCGATGCTCCTTATTTTTATAACAGGAATTTTAGGATTTATTTCTTTTTATATATCTATTATTTTTGGCTATTTAGCTTATCTCGTTCTTCTTTATATTTTGTCAGTAATTCATCTTCTCGGCTCATTGTCGTTTGCTAGTGTCACAATTCAGTCTTTTCCACTTCTACTAACAATTTTTATTTATATATTTTTACTCTGGTGGGTGTTTAAAGATAATTACCAATTAATAATTAATAATTAATAATTAATAATTACGAATTAAATAAGTAATTCTAACTCAGCTTACGCTATAGCGTAAGCTGAGTTAGAATTACAAAATAATTATAAATATAAAACACAGACCAAATTGACGCAGTCAATTTGGTCTGTGTTGGGTGTATGTAATTTTTAATTATTAATTGGTAATTAGTAATTATTCTCAACCTTATCCCAATTCAAATTTTCAAAAAATGCTTCAACATATTTTTTCTTCTCACTGGTAGGATAATCATAAACATAGGCATGTTCCCACATATCAAGACAAAGTACCGGAGAGAGCCCTGTGAGGTGCCCTAGGTGCTGCTCATCTATCCATTGGTTAAGCAGGTGGCCTGTCTGTTTGTCATGGTAGAGAATCACCCAGCCAATACCGCGAGTCATAGCTATTGCCTTATATTGAGTAAGCCAGTTTTCAAATGAACCCCATTCTATTTCTATTTTTTTATATAATTCTCCATCCTTATTAATTTCTTTTTTCCCATCAGAAAGAGATTCAAAATAGTATTCATGGTTGCGCATCCCGTCAAACTCAAATGAAAAACGACGGTGAAGTTCACCCAATACATATACATTTTCTACAGGGTCTTTTTCATATTCTTTAATTTTATTTATAATCAAATTCGAATTGCTTACATACCCTTTATATAATTTTAAATGCTCTTCTATATTTTTGGCGCCTATTCCGACAAGCTCTGGTATATTAAAAGTTTTTGGTGTAAATGTTTCCATCCCGCTTAGAGACAGGTCGCGGTCGGTATGTATTATCATGATAACAACGACTAGTCTTTATATTATTTATTAATTTATTTTATTTTTGTTAGAAACCGTGACCGCGGTCTCTAACGGGATCCATGCTAAATTTAAAGTTTTAATGCTAATATATAGATTATACCACGAAGTCCCGTTAGAAGCCGCAGTTATTATTGTAATTTAATGCAAAGAATGTTTAATAATAATCTATCCAATATTAATTTTTACCAGACTATTTTAACTGCGGCCTACTTTTAATGGGATGAAATATTTTAAAAAATATTTACCATATATTTTAATAATCCTGCTTTTGTTGGCTGGGTTTTTTATTATAAAAAAAGCCTATAGTACCTCTGATAATAAATATTTAAAAGTTGTGTTTCTAGATGTTGGGCAAGGTGACGCAATATACATAGAAGCTCCAAATGGCAGACAGGTAGTTATAGACGGAGGTCCAGATGCCAAACTCCTTTCTAGCTTAGCAAAGGTAATGCCGTTTGCCGACCGCTCCATAGATATGATAATAGCCACACACGGAGACCTGGATCACATAGGAGGATTTCCTCTTCTCTTAGACAATTATAAAGTGACGAGCATAGTAGAAAACGGAGCGACTGCAGATACAAAAATATTTGAATCATTAGAGAAAAAAATTTTAAAGAATAAAATAAATAAAATTATTGCACGTCGTGGCATGCATATAATTTTAGATGAAGAGAAAAATATTTATATAGATATTTTATATCCAGACCGAGACATTTCAGACTTTGAAAGTAATGACGGTTCGATAGTAGGGAAGCTAGTATACGGAGAAAGCTCTTTTATGTTTACTGGAGATGCAGGTTTGTATGTTGAAAACCTAATCGGATGGAACGAAAATAATACTATATTAGACTCCGACGTTCTTAAGTTGGGGCACCATGGCTCACGCACCTCCTCTAGTATTTTATGGCTAGAAAAAGTGAGCCCAGAAGTTGCTGTTATCTCAGTAAATAAAAATAATAAATACGGTCATCCCCACAAAGAAATTTTAGAAAGACTTTCCAATCTAAAAATCCCATTTTTAAGCACCGCCGACAGCGGCAACATAATTTTTAAAAGCGACGGAGTGAATCTGGTGTATTAAATCTTAATAGATAATCTAATTTCGAAATAATCTTTATTAATAAATGTGTCTGATTCACAAGAATCACCTACTGGGTGGCATAGTCCCAAAAGAATTCGACGAGGAGATCCGAGGACTTTTTTATTGATAAAGATTGTGAAGAAATTTTAGTAAAGATTTCGAAAAGAGCTATTTGAGTTCATTAAATAATAATCTTTTCTTTTTAAAAAATTTATTTAGGCATGCTCCCTGAATAGCTCTTCTTGAAGGGTACAACCCAGGGGGTGATTCTACTAAATCACAATTTCTTGGTAGAAATTCGTTCAGTTTTCGCGCCGACGCGCTCAAAAGCCCCTTCAATAAGACTATTCAGAAGCATGCCGCTTTGGTATAAATAAAAAATCCCCTCGATTTATTCGTGGGGATTTTTTATTTAATGATTCCAGCTTTCTTTAATACTTTATATGCACCGTTTTTGTTTATTGTTTTGATTGCTTTAGTAGAGAGTGTAAGAGGGAAGTATTTTTTAAGTTCAGGAACATATATTCTCTTCTTTTGAAGATTAGTATATTTACGAACCATACCTGTGGGGTTAAATTTGGTAGCACGAACAACGTTGGAGTAACCTCCTGCCATTTTTGAGCCCTTTTTTGTTATATCACAAACTTTCGCCATAGATAGAGGTATGCTATCATATAAAGCATACCTATGCAAGTACAATTTTTAGACGGAATATTTTATGTTACAGTTTTGATAATGTCTATAGTGATACACGAAGTAGCTCACGGATATTCCGCGTATCTACTTGGAGACGATACTGCTCGCTTAAAGGGACGCTTAACATTAAATCCTTTTAAGCACCTAGATCCTTTTGGTTCAGTTATTTTGCCATTATTATTATTTATTTCAACTTCCGGAAGTTTTTTAATTGGTTGGGCAAAGCCAGTTCCATATAATCCAAACAATTTAAGTAAAGGAAGACTTGGGAATATGATTGTTGCATTTGCAGGAATCTTTATGAATCTAATGATTGCTGTTTCATTCGGACTACTAATAAGGTTTGCAACAAGCTTTGGGTTACCACCATATAATCCCGACCCTCTTCTGCTACATCCATTTTATAGAATATCAACTATTATAGTAATGATGAATCTTGTTTTGGCTTTATTCAACATTATTCCAATACCACCACTTGATGGTTCAAAAATTTTATTTTCATTTTTACCAACCAAATTCCGCTATATTGAAAATTTCTTAGAAAAATGGGGGATGTTTCTTTTGCTCTTTTTTATACTATTTTTATGGAGTGCTGTTTCACCTATAATTTTTATTGCCTTTTCCTTTATAACCGGGCTATTTTAATAAAACCTTAAGGGGGCTTGCATTTTTACTAGTGTTATAATAAAGTAGTCTCACTAGTCATTTAAGACTATTTTTGTTTTCAACTATGCCTACAATAAACCAATTGGTTCGAAAGAGCCGTAAAATAATAAAAAGAAAATCCAAAGCCGTAGCTCTTGCTCGCGGTTTTAATTCGATTAAAAATAAGCCAGTATTTTACCCAGCTCCATTCAAACGTGGGGTTTGTACAAAAGTTTCAACAACTACTCCTAAAAAACCTAACTCTGCTCTACGTAAGATTGCTCGTGTCCGTTTAACAAATGGAATGGAAGTTACTGCTTATATCCCAGGTGAAGGACACAATCTACAAGAACACTCAGTTGTAATGATTCGCGGAGGACGTGTTAAAGACTTGATCGGAGTTCGTTATCACATAGTTCGTGGACGTCTTGATGCTACTGGAGTTGAAAAGCGTCGTCAATCACGAAGTCTATATGGTACAAAAACACCTAAGGCTGCAGTAAAAAAATAATTCTAAATTAATATGCGAAGAAAAATAACAAACAGAAATATAGTAGAACCAGATATAGTTTATAACTCACAAAAACTTGCGAAGTTTATTAACAATATCATGATGCATGGAAAAAAGGAGACAGCTAGTAAGGCTGTTTACAAGGCTTTTGAAATAATAAAGGAAAAAACAGGTAATCCAAACCCTCTAGAAATATTTGATACAGCAATAAAGAATGCTGGTCCTATGGTTGAAGTTCGTTCTCGTCGTATCGGTGGTGCAAACTATCAGGTTCCTCGTGAAGTAAGACCAGAAAGACGTACAGCACTTGCAATGAGATGGATAATAATAGCTGCTCGCGGAAAGAAAGGAGCTCCAATTCATGAAAAACTTGCCGAAGAATTGATATTAGCTTCAAAAAATGAAGGAATAGCAGTTAAGAAGCGTGATGATACACACAGAATGGCAGAGAGTAACAAAGCGTTTGCCCACTTTGCTTGGTAATCTAAATTTTAAATTAAAGAATCCCTTATATTTTAATATAAGGGATTTTTTGTTAACTTGATAAATAGACAAAAGTACTATTTCTACGCTATAGCGTAGAAATAGTACTTTTGTGATATAATACTCCTTATGACATTAGAAAAATATTTACTTGATTTAATTATGGAACATAAATTTACTTATAAAGGGATTGCTGTGAACTTTTTTGGTTTTCCTGTTGTAAATAAATATTCAAAATCATCATTAAAAAATACGCTATATAAAATTAAAAAAGAAGGATACGTAGAAAATATTAACGGTTATCTTAAAATTACAAAATCAGGTAATATTTATTTAAATAATAGTACTTTCTATTTAGAAAGTTTTTCAACGATATTAAAGGGTGATGAAATTAAAAATCTTTTAGTTGTTTATGATATACCAGAAGATAAGAAGAGGGAAAGAGATTGGTTTAGGTTTCAGCTAAAAAAGTTTGGGTTCGTAATGATCCAGCGTAGTGTATGGGTAGGACCATCTCCCTTACCTGATGAATTTATAAAATATATTAAAAAAATAAAATTAAATGATAAGTTTAAAACATTTAAATTAGCTAAATCATATTTTGACAAATAAGTACTATTTCTACGCTATAGCGTAGAAATAGTACTTATTTGTCAAAA
>JAENWX010000040.1 GCA_016649835.1 Minisyncoccota bacterium
ATATCTGCCCATGCTTCTTGTGCACGAGTTTTAAGAGTAATAAATCCATTGTATTTAACAACAAAAAATAAAACGAGAGCAACTACTATGGCTAAAATGATATAAGTTATTGACATATGTGATTTTGTGTAATTGCCAAGCTTCAAATCTACTGATTGAAAACAGGGCAATAATTTAAATTAATTTTAATAACGACTTTCGATGTAGGTATATTATATCATAAATGCCCCGATCTAACATCGGGGCATTTATTTAAACGATATATAATACTATTTTTTGTTCTTATTTTGCGCACCTTCCAATATAACCAATAATGGACTTGCTAAAAATATAGACGAATATGTACCAAAGAACATTCCAGCTGTAAGCATTATAGAGAATACTCTTGTGCTTGCTGGTCCGAAAAATACTAAAGCAAGAAGCACAATGATAACAGTTGATGATGTTGCTATCGAACGAGTATAAACTTGGTTTAAACTCTTACCAACAGTTTCTTCAAATGTTTTAAAGTGTCCAACGCGAATATTTTCACGAATTCTATCAAACACCACAATTGTATCTGAAACAGAAAGTCCGAGTACTGTTAGTATTGCAACAACAAAGAGTGTATCTACTTCTGCTCCTGTTAAGTAACCCAAGAAAGCAAATACTCCAGCAGAAATTGTAACATCGTGAATCAATGACACTATTGCCATAAAACCATATTTCCAAGAAGATACAGGTTTAGAAACTTTTCTAAATGAAAATGCAATCCAAAAGATAATTCCAAGAACTACTAAAATAAAAGATATTATAGACTTACGAACTAGTTCAGCTCCTACAGACGGACCTATTGATGTAAAACTCTTTTCAACAGCATCAATTCCTAAGGCCTTCATAACTTCCCCACGCTCTAGCTCTGTTATGTCACGAGTTTTAATACTGTAGCCAACTTCACCCATTGGTTGGATTAAAGCTTCGCCAATAGAAACGGATTTTATATTTTCTTCTACTAAACTTTGCTCTGGTCTAGAATTTGTATATTCTACTTCAAGCAAAGAACCTCCTTTAAAATCTATACCGAAATTTAATCCGAAAAAAATTATGGAAGCAACGGACAAAGAAACAAGAACAGCTGAGATGGCAACGAATATTTTTTTGTATTTGATTATAAACATATTATTTTTGGACTGCGTGTGCAGCTTTAGTTGATGCATTACTAAACCCCGACCCAAATAAGAAACCAGTTAATTTATTTTTCTTTTTAATATTTAGAGAATAAAGGAATATTCTTGTTATTGAAATAGCTGAAATCATTGATACGATAACACCTATTAAAAATACTAGAGCAAAACCTTTAATAAGAGAAGTTCCAAACCAGAATAGCATTACAGCAGTAATCATACTGGAAATATTTGAGTCACGAACTGACAACCATGCTCTTTTAAATCCATGATGTATAGCGTCTGAAATACTTTCACCATTACGAAGCTCTTCTTTAATACGTTCAAAAATAAGAACGTTGGCATCCACCGCAATACCTATAGAGATAATGAATCCGGCGATACCTGCGGCTGTAAGAGTAACAGGAACTAATTTGAATATTGATAGCATTATTACTACATACATTGATAGAGCAAATACTGCAATCACTCCTGGTAGTCTGTACCAAATAATAAGGAACAATGCGATTGCCATAAATCCAATCAAGGCTGCTTTAACTCCAGCTGTTGTTGCTTGTGTTCCAAGAGATGGACCAATTGTTTGAGTAGAAATAAGTGTGATTGGAACAGGAAGAGCACCAGAATTTAAACGTCCTACTAATGTCTTAGCTTCTACTGGTGTAAAGTTGCCAGATATTTGAGCCTGGCCACCTGAGATTGCTTCGTTTACAGTAGGAGTTGAGATTGCTTCTCCATCTAAATATATAGCAACAGATTTGCCAATATTTTCTCTTGTAATTTTTTCAAATAATACAGAGCCTTCTTCATCGAATTGAAGAGAAACTGTTGGCTCTCCTGTATTTTGATCAAACTCAAGAATTGCTTTATCTAAATATCTACCAGTTAATTCAGTTAAAATATATTGAGGATTTGTATCTAGTTTAACTACACCATCATCACCAATTGATACATTTTGTTCTGTATTAAAATCTGGATTTTCTGTTCTAAAATCTAGCATAGGTGTCTGGCCTATCATTTCTATTGCCTTACTAACTTCAGTAACCCCTGGAAGATCTACAATCAAACGCTCTTCTCCTGCATTTGAAAAACCTCCATTTTGAACTTGAACTATTGGCTCTGAAACACCAAAGACATTTACACGTCTTTCGATAACATCACGAAGTGCTTCCATAGAATTTTTCAATTCAACAGAATCCACAAGAGAAACATCTGCCTTATAAACCAAGTGAGTACCACCGGACAAATCTAACCCTAATTTAAAGGGATATTTAGCAAAACCAGTTGCTTTAGCATCTTCGGCTAAATTACGATTACTGATTTCAGATTGATAAACAAAAAAACCGAGACCGATTCCTAATAATAGTATTAATACTGCTGTAATTCTTGTTTTTGCCATAATGATGTTATTCTAACGGGTTTTGGGTTAAAAATCAAGCAGTATACAATCTTATGTTTATATGTTTCTATTTATCCCAGGACTAAAATTTTAAAATTAATCATGATTAAATTACACTTCTATTTTAGAATATTATATCTTTTCTTAAATTTTTACTAATCAAAAATTAAGTACGGGACAGGTATTTTTTATAAATAGAATTAAAAATAATAGCAATTGTAACTCCCAAAATACTACCAGCCAAAATATCTATTGGGAAATGCACTCCGGCGGCAACTCGAGCAAAGCTTACTATTAGTGCCACGACAAAATACATTAAGCCCATTCTTTTATGTACAAAATAAAGAGACATCGCAAATGCACTAAAAAAGACAGCGTGTCCAGATGGAAATGATTCCATTCCTCCGTGTAAAAATAGTGGTTTTACATTTTCAAAAAGAATAAAAGGTCTAGGTGTCACTATTAAAGATTTTATTATAGTAGAAATTATCCAAGCAGACATCCCTGTTACAAAAACAAAAGTCACTTCTTTAAATTTATTTTTTAATTGTAAAAATGGTGCACGGTAGTCAAAGACTCCATCTGTATGTAAAATTAAAAACATAACTGCTAAGAAAATCATTATGTACCCAAAATTATTTGCGCAAAAAACAATCACCCAATCAAGAAAAATTGAACGATGAGCTAAACTATATAGACTATCAAATATTGTATTATTCATTGTTTAAATTGTATTTTTTAGCTCCTAGTTGCTAGCTACTAGTTGCCAGTTACTAATTCTTGTATTTTCTAGTCCCTAGTTCCTAGTTGCTATTTCCTATTTGCTAATTCCTAGTTCCTAGTTCCTAGTTGCTAATTCCTAGTTCCTAGTTCCTAGCTGCTAGTTCCTAGTACCTAGGTGCTAGTTGCTAATCTTATCTTTTGCTACTTGTAATACATTTTGAAGTAACATTGCGACAGTAACTGGGCCCACTCCACCTGGAGTAGGAGAAACAAAAGATGCAATATTCATAACACTATCCAAATCGACATCCCCTACTACCGCCCCATTGTCTTCTGAAGTACCGGCATCAATTAATATAACATCTTTTTTTATCATATAATCTTTTATATATTTAGCTCTACCTATAGCAGAAATAATTACATCTGCATTTTTTATTAACTCTTCAGTATTAGTTGTTTTGATATCTGCAGTTTCTACTTCAAGTCCTTTTGACCTTAGTAAATGAGTTACGGGTAAACCAACCAAACTACCTTGACCCAAAACAAGTATTTTTTTATTTGTTAAATCTAAATTCAAACTATCTAAAATTCTCATGCAAGCGAGCGCTGTAGGATAACCTATTTCTCCATCATTTTTATAAAAACTTTCACTATTTATTGTACCCAAACAATCTACATCGAGACTAGGTTTTATAGCATCTAGAACTGTTCTTTTGTCTATATGCCCTGGAAGTGGAAGTTGAATTATAATTCCACACATATGTGGAACTCTATTTAAATTTTCTATTTCTTCTATTATTTCTTCTGTTGTTGCTTGGTCTTTAAACTCCACTGTTCTAAATTTAATTTCTGCCAATGCTGCTATTTTGGATTTTATCCTTACGTACGAAGCTGAAACTGGATCACTTCCCACCAATATATCACAAAAAATCGGAGTAAAAGGTAAAGATAAAACACCTTCTTTTATTTCTTTTATTATTTCATCTTTAATTTTTCTTCCATCAATAATTTGTGTTTGCATTTTTTAATTCTTAATTCTTAATTCTTAATTCTTAATTCTTAATTCTTAA
>JAENWX010000050.1 GCA_016649835.1 Minisyncoccota bacterium
GCTTCTTCATAGCTAAATCTTTTATCAGAATAGATAACTGTTCTACCGAACCACTCGCTATGAACAGTTCCTGATTTATCGATCTCAAATATTGCCGAAAAAGTAAGTCTGTCCACGTGTTCATTTAAACTGCATAAACCGTTAGAAAGTTCTTCGGGAAGCATGGGTATAGTTCTGTCGACTAAATATACAGAAGTTCCTCGATTGTTTGCTTCTTTATCAAGTTCTGAGTCTTTTTTTACATAATAAGATACATCGGCAATATGAATTCCTATTTCAAATTTTCCGTTTGGGAGTTTTTTAAATGAAAGCGCGTCGTCAAAATCTTTTGCATCTACAGGGTCAATAGTAAAGGTTGTTGTATCTCTAATATCACGTCTTTTTTTAATTTCATTTTCCGTTATGCCAACATGAGTAATTTTTTGAGCTTCTTTTATGATAGAAGCAGGAAATGAAGCATTGAAACCTTTTTCAAGAGCAATAGCCTCCATTTCCGCATTATTTTCCATAGGCATACCAAGGACTTTTTCTATTTGTCCAATTGGAGCTTTTTTAGCATCTTTCCAGTCTGTAATAACAACAAAAACTTTTTGCCCAACTTTTGCCCCATTTAATTTAGTGGGAGGTATTATTATATCCGTGTACATTTTTAAATCAGATGGTATTAAAAAATACATTTCATTTTCTTTTTCTAACACACCAGCATATCCTTTTTTGGAGCGATTCAATATCTCGATTACTTCACCGCTTTGATTTGAATCATTCTTTTTGGGGTGCAGTAATATATGAACAGTGTCACCATTGCAAGCTGTTCTTAAAAAACTATGCTCTATTTCAATAGTATTTTCACTTCCTTTTATACGGACAGTGCCAGTGCCTCGTGCAGAAATATTGATGATTCCTTCAACATGGCGGTCAAATTGTTTATTTTTTATCTGCTTATTCATATTGGGATTATAGCATAGAATTAGGGGCTTGATTCATTAATATCTTTATGGTAGGATAACGCTATGTTAAAGATAAGACTACAAAGAATAGGGCGTAAGAATGATCCAGCATTTCGGGTTCTTTTGACAGATTCCAAAAATTCTGCCAAAAGTGGAAAATTTATAGAAATTTTAGGTTCATATAATTTGAAAAAAGGTGAAGTATTATTTAAACAAGAACGTGTTGCTTACTGGATAAGTCAGGGGGCACAAGTTTCTGATACAGTTCACAATTTTCTAGTTCACCAAAAATTAATTCCCGGTAAAAAGAAAAACGTTTTATCAAAGAAAACTCCAACCAAGGCTCGTAAAGAACTTAAGAAAGCATAAAACAATAATAAAAACCCTCAGATTTCGTTTGAGGGTTTTTATTATTGCAAATCAAAAGAATAATATGATACAATAATAAACGAAGCAGTTTGTAGTCGGTACACTGCGAAAGAATTTAAGAATAATACTTTATAAAGATATATGGCAGATGACAAGGCATTTTTAGAATACATTGTGAAAGCATTAGTTGATTTTCCAGATGATGTTAAAATCGACCGTACGGTAGACGAAATGGGGGTACTTATAACTATGACTGTAAACAGTGCAGATATGGGTAAAATCATTGGCCGTCAAGGTAATACTGCAAAGGCGATAAGAACTCTTCTAAGAGTCATCGGTATGAAAAACAACGCACGCGTAAATTTGAAAATAAATGAACCAGAAGGTGGCAGAGTTGAAACAGTTATATCAGAAAAACCAACTGAATCAATTTCCCAAGCTGAACCTTCCGCACAAACTTCAGCAGAAGTTAGTAAGGAGGTTCAAAAGTCAGTGGATGATGTTTTAGAAGACCTTAAGGGACTTTAAAAATAATTACGAATTAAAAATTAATAATTACGAATTAAAGAAAAGCCTCAACCTTTGGTTGAGGCTTTTCTTGTTTTATTTAATTTAAAGATGAGTTATTGGAATTATTTTTTAAAGTAGCAAGTAGAAAGTAGTAAGTAGCAAGGAAAACCACGAATCGCAAAGCGATTCGTGGTTTTGTATTTGTTATATTATGTTTTTTATTGTAATCTATATTTAGAATAAATAAGGAGTTATATTTGCTTACTACTTACTACATTCTACTTACTACTATGCATTTTCACATAATTACTTTATTTCCAGAAATGTTTGACTCATATTTAAGTGAGTCTATTCTAGGCAAGGCTATAAAAAACAAAAAGATAAAAGTAACATTTATAAATCCACGAAAGTTTGTTACACTGGTAAGTACAAAAAAGTTTGGCCTGATGGCAACGTGTCGCTTCAAGTAGACGACAGACCATATGGAGGTGGTCCTGGTATGGTTATGCGCGCAGAGCCCGTCATCAAGGCAGTGGAATCAGCCTTGATGAAAATTAAGAATTACGAATTAAGAATTAATAATGGAAAAACAAAGACAAAAAACAAACGTCGCGCTTCAACCGACACTGCGCGACGTGATTTTGCAAAATCAAAAATTCTAACCGTGAATTTTGTTCCAAGTGCAGAAAAATTTGATACCAAAATAGCTAAAACCTTTTCTCAAAAATATACAGACATAATTATGATTTGTGGTAGATATGAAGGAATAGATGCGCGTGTAGATAAAATTTTAAAAACAAAAAAAATTTCAATAGGGGATTATGTTCTTACTGGTGGTGAAATCCCAGCCATGATACTAGTAGATTCTATATCTCGTCAAATAGAAGGAGTGCTAGGTAACTTTAATTCACGAGAAGAAGAAAGAGTTTCATCAAGTGAAATATATACTCGTCCTGAAATTTTAGTTCATAATAAAAAGAAATATAAAGTTCCTCCTGTTTTACTCTCTGGTCATCAAAAAAATATAAATGACTGGAAAAATAAGGTAAAATAAACAGCCAATTACATATATCAACCATGGTGTATATATGTAATTAATTTTAACAAAATTATTATAAATATGATTTCTAATAAAAAGTTTTATTATTATAAAGGAGTAAAAGTTAATAGTTTTGGTATTCCTGTTTTTTTTAAAAAAAATAATTCAAGAATTAAAAAGAAGGATAGAAAGAGAGATTTTTATCATAATACTTTTAATTCACCTTTTAAAAAAGAATCACCCAAGAATCTTTTAATAATATATGATATACCAAGCAATAAAAGGAAAGAAAGAGATTGGTTTAGACGTCATTTAAGAAAGTTTGGTTATATTATGATTCAAAAAAGTGTTTGGGTTGGACCATCTCCATTACCAAAGGATTTTTTGCTGTACCTAAAGGAAATAGAGATAGGGGATGATTTTAAAATTTTTAAATTAGCAAAATCATA
>JAENWX010000036.1 GCA_016649835.1 Minisyncoccota bacterium
TCAATAATTTGTGTTTGCATTTTTTAATTCTTAATTCTTAATTCTTAATTCTTAAATCTTAATTCTTAAAATTATATTCCTAAAAACTCATGATGCATATCATCCCGATGTGCCACCCTACTATAACGATTCATTCCCATCAAAATACCAATACCAATAAATTCTGTTAACAAGTGAGACCCGCCATAACTCATAAAAGGTAGTGTTATCCCCGTTACTGGCATTATACCTAAATTCATTCCTATGTTAATAATAAAATGCGTCATGAAATATATAGCCAACCCGAGACCATAAAGTATTTCAAAATTCGTCGTCCCGAGAAGAGCAATATGAAGTATCCGCCAAATAATAAGCCCTATTAAAATAAATAAAATTATTACTCCTACAAAACCCCACTCTTCTGAGAAAGCAGCAAAAATAAAATCTGTCTCATACTCAGGTAAAAATTTTAATCTAGATTGTGTTCCAAAGCCAACTCCCTTTCCAAATATTTGGCCACTGCCCACTGCTATGGTCGACTGGTAAACATTGTATCCGGAGCCGCGAATGTCTGAAAGAGGTTGAACAAAGTTTATTACACGGTCTTTTTGATATTGTTTAAAAACAAAACCCCAGAGTACAAAAAATGAAATAAGCATCACTCCCATAACTATAAGCAAATGGCGTTTTGAAATTCCAGAGACGAGAGTCATTCCAAACCAAATAAAAAATATAATTATGGCTGATCCAAAATCGGGCTGCAGAAAAACTAAAAGAAAAGGAATGAATGCGTATATACCTGAAATAAAAATGTGTTTAAAATTTCCAATTTCAATATGCCGTCTTGAAAAATATTTAGCGAGCATAAAAATAACAACCAATTTCATCATATCTGAAGGCTGAAAAGAAAAGCCTCCAAAAGAAAACCAACTTTGTGCACCTTTAGCGGTATGTCCAAACACAAACAAGAGGATTAATAATCCAGAAAAAATAGCAAAGAGCGTAACCAAAATATCTGTTCTCTTTAAAAAACGAAAATCAACAAAAGAAGCAGCAAATAAAAAGGCAAAAGAAATCCCTATCCACATCAACTGGTGGCTAAAAAAAGAAGATTCTCCTGTAAAGGATTTCATTGTTATTAGCCCTGCCCCAAGCACTGGAAGCATAAATATAACCAATAACCAGTCCACCCCGCTAGAAATTTTACTTATTTTGTTTTGTGACATATTCATATATTACTGAATTTTGATTTTAATTAAAAGACAAATTATAAAAAAATTTCACACGGGGTAAACCTCGCTAGAAATTTTACTTATTTTGTTTTGTGACATATTCATATATTACTGTATTCTGAATTTGATAAAATATGTTTACCCAAACATCATATTTTTGATCAAAAAGAAACAGAGAAAGGATTAATCAAAACCATAACCTCATTAGTAACAGGCTCAGAAGTAAGTGCTTCTGGCCAAGTAAAGACTACTGGCATACTACCATTATTTATGAGAGTGCCTTTATGTGTTTTAGAAGCATTTATAGCATTTTTTTCAGCATCATACAAAATAGCTATAACATCAAACTCTGGTATATCATAAATTGAATTATTATTTATAATTGCAGACAAGTTTGGAGTGTCTTTATTGTTGTCCAACATAATATTATTTACCTTTATACTTTGCTGGGGTGTTTGTAAGATTGGGAATTTTTTTACCCAAACAAGATTTGGGACGAATTCAAAAGAAACACTTTTTATTTTACTTTCTCCTGAATCAAAACGTGGTTCGAATATGGCAAACTGCTGATTGGGTGGTATAAATGTGGTTCCTTGTCTACGACCCAATAATTTATTATTGCTATCATAAACACGAAATTCATATGATGCTGACATTACTCCAGCATTTTTATTTCTGTTTTCAACAAATGCGACTAAGTTAAAATTGTTGGCTGTAACATGAAATGCCCTACTCCAAGCAATAGCTGGAGCGGAAATATCTTCTTTACACATTAAAGAACAAGAGCCTCCGCAGTCTACGCCTGTTTCTGTCCCATTTTTCTTTCCATCAGAACAAGTAGAATCTTTAAAAATTATAGGATAAATAAATGCAAAAATAATAAGCCCCAAAAATACAACGAGGCCTGAAAAATATTTAAGCTGTCTACTTGATGCCCATGACATATGCCTTTTAGTATATCAAAAATCTACCCTAATGCATATATTAGTAAATATTATTTATAAATTATTAAAACCTTTTATTGAAGATATAATATCTTTAAATATTTGCTCCTCTTGATCTTGAGATATAATTCCTGGTAATTTCAACAAATATGCATCTGTGTCTTGAACAACAGTTTGTGAAGATATAGTTCTATAAATAAATAAAGTTTGATTGGAAGAAATTGGAAAATAATAATTATAACCACCACAACCCTTTTTTCCTCTAAAAATTCTATATCCATCCAATACACCAATTGAATATTTATCAATTAAACCAGGCTCTAATGTTATAATATTATTTTTTAATACTACCGTAGAGTAATTTGTTTTTCTAAATAGTTCTTTTATGCTGTTGTATATATTTTTATCTATTAAACTAATTCTTAACCCAACATCAATAATTTCATTACTCGTTGGATGGTCTCCTGAAAAATCACAATTATTTTGATGTTTTTCTATGACTGAATGTCCTAATAGCATAGTATCTCCATTTTTTTCAAAATTAAGTATTTCTGGATAAGAAAATTCTAAATCTCCTATTTTGAAAGTTTTAGTTAATGATAAATCAATATTATTATAAAGAATTATTGTATTAACCTTAGCTTTTTTTATTTTATAAAAATAAACTCCACCAGCTATAATAAATAGTAAAATTATACTTAACAGACAGAGCGGTACGGTATGTTTTTTACAAAAATTATTTTTCATATTTTATATTGTAACATAAAAAACATCCACCTTGATCTGTACCCTATAAAGTAGGCACGTAATAAAAGTCACTTCTGGGTTGAGAAAAGATGATCTCTGTATTCTACAGGAGTCATCTTTTTTCGTCCCCGCTGTAGATAAAGGCGAAACCTCTATCTACAAAAATCCGCTTTATATTAAAGCGGATTTAAAAGACAATAAAACTATAGTGAAAAGTTTCCCAGGAGTTGGTGCGCAGGTAAAAACCTTATTGTTTAATAATATTTCTAGAATTCAATTATGTCTTGCATGTTTATATTATAACATAGTTGAATAAAAAAAACACCCCCATTGGGTGTTTTTTATGTTAGTTAAAAACTTTGTGTTGGCGACAACCTACTTTCCCCGTTTATAGAGTATCATCGGCATAATAGCGCTTAACTTCTGTGTTCGGAATGAGAACAGGTGTATCCACCATATCGAATCACCAACACAAAACTTTCAACTTTAATTTTCAAAATTACTTAAATTGCCCTCTTGGCAACTACAGATATAATACCTGAAAACTGAATGCTGTAAAACGCAATGTGCATAAATGCACCTCGCAATGGCGCTCGGACATTATGTATGAGAATACTCATCCATATGCTCCTCGCTTATTACGAAAATATGATTTCCAAATTTCCTAATAGGAATCGAACGATTAGTACACCTTGGCTGAACAGATTACTCTGCGTACACCTAGTGCCTATCAACCTAATAATCTCTTAGGTTTCTCAAACGATTCCTCATCTTGAAGTTGGCTTCCCTCTTAGATGCTTTCAGAGGTTATCCATTCCCGACATAGCTACTCGGCAGTCCAGCGGGCGCTAGAGCCGACACACCAGAGGTCAGTTCATTCCGGTCCTCTCGTACTAGGAACAAATCTTCTCAAGAATCAACGCCTGCAGTAGATAGGAGACCAACCTGTCTCACGCATCTATGTTTTACTTCCACCAATATCGCGTTTAAATAATATATTGATAGAACCACAATTACTTGTGGGATCGGACTGTAACTTTCACACATAATGAAATTTTGCCCTTCGCGATTACGCTCAGGATCTCCACTTCGTTACGAGCTATTTCACATTCAGTCTCTACGGGCAAGAATAATTACTGATTAATAATTACTGATTAATAATTAAATACAAAATGCATCTAAATTAGTAATTGGTAATTAGTCATTGTTAATTACTTATTCCCTCGGTATTGTCCATTCTTTCGAATTAGGATTTCACCGATATAAGTGAAATTCTTTCCGATATTACATCGGAACCGCCGTGTGTACAAAACTTTGTACCAGGCATCTCAGATTAAAACAGTTTTTAGAAAATCTCTTTTCTTTTTTTCCTCTCGATTGGTTCAAACTGTCGAAATAATAATTAAGAATTAGGAATTAAGAATTAGGAATTGGATGCAAAATGCATTTCATTCTTAATTCGTAATTATTAATTCGTAATTACAGTCTCAACGGTTTGAACCCAGCTCGCGTATCTTTTTAATTAGCGAACAGCTAAACCCTTGGCAGCTTCTCCACCACCAGGATAAGATGAGCCGACATCGAGGTGCCGAACTCCGCCGTCGATATGAACTCTTAGGCGGAACTAGCCTGTTATCCCTAGAGTAGCTTTTATCCGTTAATCTTCATCCGCATCTAATGCGAAATGTCGGTTCACTATGTTCTACTTTCGTATCTGCTCGACAAGTACGTCTTACAGTTAAGCTAGCTTGTGCCATTACACTATCGGCACGATTTCCATTCGCGCCTAGCTAACCTTAATAAACTCCTCCGTTACTCTTTAGGAGGATACCGCCCCAGTAAAACTACCCACCAGATACTGTCTCTCTAAGTTTTTGCCTTAGAGATTAGAGTATATCGTTACAAAGAATGGTATTTCACTGTTGAGTAGATCAGAACCGAAATCCTAACCATCAAACCTCTCCCATCTATGCTACGCAGTATAACCATACACTCAATATCAAGCTGCAGTAAAGCTTCTAGGGTCTTTTCGTCTAACTGCAGGTAACCGGCATCTTCACCGGTATTGTATTTTCACCGAGCAGGTCTTCGAGACAGCTCTCCAGTCATTATGCCATTCGTGCGCGTCGGAACTTACCCGACAAGGTACTTCGCTACCTTAGGACCGTTATAGTTACGGCCGACATTCACCAGGGCTTATATCAGCCAGCACACAATCTTGCGACCATGTACCACCGATATTTGACCTTCTGGCATTGGTCAGGTGTCACCCCCTATACATCCTCTTGCGAGTTCGCAGGGAGCTGTGTTTTTGATAAACAGTTGCCAGAGATACTTTCGCTGCGGCCAAACTTAATAAATTAAGAATGGCAAGCCTTATTCCAAAGTTACGGCTGCTTTTTTGCCGAGTTCCTTGAAGACCTCTCACTCGTTCGCCTTGGTCTACTCGACCTGATCACCTGTGTCGGTTTGCGGTACGGATTCTATATTTTTAA
>JAENWX010000012.1 GCA_016649835.1 Minisyncoccota bacterium
AAAGTTGATATTATTAACAATAATTAATCAGATACGTTCCACCTTTGGGGAACTATCTATAACGGGATGAATATAAACATAAAAGCAACGAACCTAGATTTAACGGATGCTATTAGAGATTATATAAACAAACGTTTGTCAGGAGTTGATAAATTTGCTAAAAATGGAAAAATTTTGACTAGAGTAGAAGTTAGTAAAACAACAAATCATCACAAAAAAGGAGATGTCTTTAGAGCAGAATTTTTTGTTGAAATTATGGGAGTTGAATACTACGCTTTTTCAGAAGTAGACGACCTTTATGCTGCTATAGATGCTACCAAAGCAGATATTTTCCGCCAGATAACCAATAAAAAAGACCGTAAAAATACATTATTTAAAAGAGGGTCTATAAGTATTAAAAAAATGATAAAGGGGATATCTGATAGAAATCCTTTTACTTCAAAATACTAATTTTGTTTTAAAAAATCATCATAGCTGATTTCTTTTTTCCCTTCAGGGGTGACTCTTTTTATAACAAAGAGATTGTTTTCGTATAAAGCTTCTTTTATTTTGATTCTAATTTTTTTATCATTTTTAATTTTATAAAAATATACACCAGGCCATTCGTAAAATGCACGGTATTTATTGTAATTTACTAAAGGGTCTATTTTTAAATCAATTTCTCCGTCTTCTTTTTTAATTTTTGAGCAATATGTAGCCTTAGACTCGTCCTGTATTTTAGGGATAATATTTTTATTTATAATATTGGGAATACTTTCACACAGTAAATCCCCACCCAATTCAATTAATTTATTTTTTAGGTCTTTTTTTGTTTCATTTATATCTATAGGTGACTCTATTTCGGCTAATATGGGGCCACTGTCTAGCTTAAATGCCATTTGCTGAATACTAACACCCGTAATAGTGTCTCCATTTAATAAGGTTGATTCAAGAGGTGACGCACCTCTGTATTTAGGCAATAAAGAATAGTGAATGTTTATAGTGCCCAACTTTGGTAAGTTGATTAATTTTTCCGGTAATATTTTTCCATATGCTACAACAATAGACAAGTCTATATTATATTTTTCAAATTCTTCTATAAATGAAGCATCTAATTTTTCTGGTTTTAAATATTTTATATTGTGATTTTTTGCCCAAATACTAACTGGAGTTTCCTTTAATTCTAAGCCACGGCCGGATTTTCGGTCGGGAGAAGTTATTATTAAAGATGGTATATATCCACACCCAAATAATATATCAAGTGTATCTCTTGATATGTCTGGAGTACCAATAAATGCAAAATTTAATTTTTCCATCTCGCTCGCGATAGGCCCTCATTAGATGGGACATATCTTATTAATTATAGTTAATAATACAAACCTTATAAATATCCAGTAAAAGATAACAAGCACACCGCGAGCGGGGATTTGGGATTATTCTACAAATATTTCTTGTAAATCTTTAGCTTTATCAATAAAAAGAATTCCATCTAGGTGGTCAGACTCATGTTGAAAAATGTGAGCAAGTAAACCAGATGCATCTTTTGTAAATTTCTTTCCATTCTCATTATACGCTTCAACAGTAGCCCTTGTTGCTCTTCGTACTTTTCCATAAAGAGGTCTAACAGACAAACATCCCTCTGTCATAAGTTTTTTATCTTTTGATATCTTTTTTAAGATGGGATTTATAAAAACCATACTTGGCGCGCGTTTCTTTTTTTGAGTATCTAACTGAGATGGTCCTTTACCACTAATAAAATCTTCGTCAAAAATTCTTCCTGACACAACAAATATTCGTAAAGAAACACCAATCTGTGGAGCAGCAATAGCAACCCCGTCGTACTGAGTGTTTAGGGCTGTTTTCATATCAGCTAGGATTTTTTGTATTTTAGGCTTAGCTATAGAAGATATAGGAACTTCTTTTGATATCTTGCGTAAAACTTTATCCCCATTTTGAACAATTTCAACCATATTTTTATTTATGTTATTTTTTTTATATACTCCAAAAGCTTTGGAAGTTTAATAGTTTCTTGAGAACGGTTGCTCATATCACGAAAGATAACGGAACCTTCCAAGGCTTCTTTTTGTCCGAATATAATAGCATATCCCATACCTAGTTTTTCAGCGGTAGCCAATTGCGCCCCTAGATTATCTTTTGAAATAGATTGTGCTATTGGTATTTTACCTTTTCTTAATATTTCAATAACATTTAAAGATTTTAATTTGGCATCAAAACCAAGTTGAATAAAATATATTTTTGGTTTTTTAATTATACGAGGTGAAAGTTTGGCAAACCATGAAGATTCAACTATTCTATCTACTCCGATAGATATGCCCACTGCTGCTACATCTTTTTTGCTTCCAAGTTGTTTGCCTAAATAATCATAACGTCCTCCAGCGGTCATAGTCATTTTTTTGCCAGTTTCCTTGTCTTCTTCTACTATTTCAATAACTGTTCTAGTATAGTATGACAAACCACGAACTAAACATTTATTTATAGAATAGGGAATTTCTGTTTCTTCTAAATATTCTAAAACTTCTTTGAAATGTTTTTTACAACTAGGACAAAGATGAGAAAGAGTTTCTGGTGCGTTTTGATTTATCTCTATGGTTTTTTCTTCTTTTGAGTCTAGAATTCTAAGGGGGTTTGTTTTTAGTCTCTCTCTGTCTATTGCAGGTAGGGAGTTAATATTTTTTTTGTAGTATGATACCAGTTCTTTAATATATCCTGAACGACACTCCTTGTCTCCAATAGAATTTATTTCAACAGAAAGATTTGTTGCTCCGGCTTCAGAAAGTATTGTCCATGCAGTTTTAATTACAAGAGCATCTAGTATGCTCTTGTCGCTTCCTATTACATCCATATCGAATTGCCAAAATTGACGGTATCTACCTTTTTGAGGATTATCATGTCTAAACACTGGACCATAACTATAAAACATTACTGGCTGAGGAAGAGCTTGCATTCCATTTTCAATATAACTGCGCATTATTCCTGCAGTATGTTCAGGGCGAAGAGCCAAGTGGTCTCCACCTTTTGTTTTAAGAGTATACATTTCTTTATCGATAATGTCGGTGCCTATTCCAATAGAGGAAGTAAAGACGTCTTCATGTTCAACGATAGGGGTTTCGATGGGTTTAAATCCATAATATAAAGCTATTTCTTGAGCTTTTTCAAAAAAACCCTGGAATTGATAATATTGGTCATCAATAATGTCGCGCATTCCCTTAACTGATGTTAGCTGTCTTTTTTTTGGTTTTTTATTTTCCATATATTTATATAGTATTATTTATCTTCTTTATAATATCCCGGCAAGTAAGAAATATTTTTTAGTGGTAAGAGTCTTAAAAAAGCTCTTCCTATTATTAATTTATCAGTTAGTTTTGTTGCTGTAGGTTCGGCCCATGTACGAGAGTCAGAACTTCTATTCCTATTGTCTCCCATTACAAAGTATTCACCATCTCCAGTTTTGTAAGTGCTAGTGGTTGTAAATTTTTCATCTATATATGGTTCAACTAATTTGAAACCTTCTGGATATTCTGTATTTATAATAGTAACTTCACCATTATTAATAGAAACTTCTTCGTTTGGCATACCGATAATTCTTTTAATAAAAAATCTTTTTGGATCTGCTGGGTAACGAAAAACAATAACATCACCACGGTTTGGATCTCCTGTTATGTAAGACAATTCATCTATTATTAAATATTCACCATCGTGAAAAGTAGGGAACATTGATTCTCCGCTAACTAAAAAAGGTTGAGCTATAAACATCCTTATAGGTATAACTATAAGAAGAGCAATAGCGGCAAACTTAATAAGGTCCCAAAAACTCTCAAGGGCTATTCTAAATTTAGATTTAACCTCAGGGTTTGTATTTCCATTAGGATTATTAATGTTTTCCATATGGAATTTATTTTATCATACAAATAGTATTGACAGAATATGATTTAGTGTGTTGTTTTGTTGTTTTAATTAAATAGAATTTAAAATAGTCTTTGAAAAATGACTTGGGAGTGAGGAAGCGAATACTTGGAGCTTCCGCAAGACCTTTTGAGATATCTTTGTAATCAAAGTATCAAAAAGGTGTACTGTTCCTGTAAGGAATGTCGAGCCGAGCACGAGGAATTTTTCAGCAGAAAAATATCCGTGCATTTTTCAAAGACTATTTTAAATTCTATTTTTTTATATGATTTTTTTGTGTTACAATTAACAAATGATGCTAGTTGTTGGATTGGGAAATCCTGGAAAAGAATACGAATTATCAAGACATAATACTGGAAGAATAATTCTTGAGCACATTGCAAAGGGCAATGATTTTTCAGAGTGGAAGAATGATATGAAATTAAAATCATTAAGAGCCAAAGGAGAATTAGGTTCAGAAAAAGTTGATTTTCTTTTACCGGAAACTTTTATGAATAATTCTGGTAATGCAGTTTCTCAACTAATAGACAATCCTAAAAAGCTTAAAAATTTAATTGTAGTTTATGACGATATAGATTTACCATTAGGTAGTTTAAAAATTTCTTTTAACAGAAGTTCAGGAGGACACAATGGAGTTGAGTCTATAATTAAAAAAGTTAAGTCACGTGAGTTTGTGCGTATTCGAGTTGGTATTGCAGTATCTACACCTAACGGCAAATTAAAAAAACCAAAAGGAGAGGAGGCTGTACTTAAATTCTTACTTGGTAATTTTAAGGAAGATGAATTAAAAGAAATAAAAAAGATTTCAAAAAAAATTCAAGAAGCTATAATCATTCTTTCCTCTGAAGGAAAAGAAAAAGCGATGTCTTTATACAATTAAGAATTAATAATTAGGAATTAAGAATTTAAATAATAAAATCAAAAATGGTTCAAACTGACTTTGTCAGTTTGAACCATTTTTTTAATTCGTAATTATTAATTCCTAATTACTTTTATGCTGCTATTTTATTGTCTTCCAAATAGACAAGAGTCATTCTTTGATCTTTTGGTTCGAACAATGTAACTTGGAAGTTGTATGTTTTACCTAGTTCAAGAGTTTTCTTCATTTTCTCTTCAGAGCCAAATCCTGAATTGTGAGCAAGACCCGCAACTCCTTGTTTTATAGAAACAAGAGCTCCGTGTTTATTGAACTTGATTACAACTCCTGAAACGATGTCTCCTTTCTTTAGAGTGTTTTCAAATTCTTTCCATGGATTTTCTTTTAATGCTTTAATTGAAAGAGATATTTTACCATCTTTAATTTCAATTATTTTAGCCTTAACCATATCTCCAACCTTAAACATTGTTCGTGGATCTTCAACTAGACCCCAATCAATTTCAGAAATGTGAACAAGACCTTCAAGACCTTCTTCTAATTTCAAAAAGATACCGAAGTCTACGATACCAGCGATAGTACATTCAAGCTCATCACCAACAGCATATTTACCAACAATTTCTTGTCTTTCTTCTGGGTTATTGTCTTTTTCTGAGAATATTAATTTACCTTCTTTTGGTAAAGCAGATATCATAACAACACTTATGCGCTTGCCGATAAGAGTTTTAAGAGCTTTCAATATTTTATCCTTATCAGAATCTTCTACTCGAGGATAGTGTTCACTCTTAAGTTGACTTGCAGGTAGGAAACCAGCAATACCTTGCCAGTCTAAAATAAGTCCACCTTTATTTGCTTCTTTAACAGTAAGTTCAAGAGCAATTTTAGATTTAATTGATTTTTCAGCTTCACTCCAAATAAGAGCTTGCTTAGCTTCTTTCAAAGACAATTCAATATAACCTTCTTCGTTATCAGTAGAAACAACCTTTGCTTTAACAACATCACCAATACTTATTTTTTTAATGATATCTTTTGCGTTTATAAATTCACGTCCGAAAATTATACCAGTACCAAATGGTGCTAGGTCAATATATACAGATGACTTTTGAATTAATATAACGGGACCTTCGATAAGAGTATCAACCTGAGGCGGAAGATCTATTTTTTCTAACATTTTACCAATACCAGATAGTTCTATTTTTGCATTTTCAGCAATACCATCTATAACGTCTTTGTTGTCTTTTTTCATAATTATAATTTGCAAAATATAAATAAATTTATATTTTGGTACTAAAAAAACCGCGTTTCGCGGCGCAGATGAAGATCTCTTTGTTTTCTAAACTAAACACAAAAAGGGTTAACCTTCAAACTGAGCTTATAATACGATTACTATACTATATTTCTAATTATATATCAAGTTAATTGTTGCTAATTGTAAAAAATTGAGTATAATTTTAGTGTATGACAGATGAAGAAAAAATTGCTAAAATAAAAGAGATAAAAGAAGACTTTATGAAGGAACTTAGAAAGATAGAAAAAAACCGTGATGAAAAGTTAAAAATTATAAGAAAAGGTATCGACCAAAAAAAGATTGATGCAATATTATTAGAATTAAAAGGATAAATATATGAATGAAGGAATAAGCAAAGAATTAGATAATAGTGTGGAAGGTATAAATAAAGAAATGGAGAAAGGTATTGAAGGGGCCGAAGTCGTAAAAACTAATCCAGAGCAAAATGTTGGTGATTCTGTTAAATCAGCTCAAGATGAAATGGATAGTGCAGTGGAAGCATTAAAAAAAGACACAGCAGAAAAATTAGCTAAATTGGAAAATATAGAAGAAACTTTTAAATCTCTTAATGAGGTTAGAGAGAAGTTTGGAACATTAATATCGTCACTAGGTAATTGTGGCTTTAATGGTAGCGAATTTATGATAACATCATCAAGTAAAGGGGCTCGTGGTCCGGAAGGGTCAGCATCTATTGATTTGAAATTAGGATTACAGCAAGCACAAGATTTGTTTGAAAGTTTAAAAAACCAAATGGAAAATGTTAACAGTGCTCCAGTTAATGATAATGAAGAGAGAGTTAAATATTACGGAGAAAAAACTGAATTATCTAAAGCAAGAAAAGAATTTGGGACATTAGTTGCAAAGAATATTATGACTAATTTTTCTCAAGATTATAAAGGTCTTGGTCCAAAAGTATTATTGTTAACAACCTCAGAAGGTGAAAGAGGTCCTAGTGGTAATGCAGCTGTTGACATGGCTATAAGTATGGAAGATGCTAAGAGTCTTTTTGAGAGCTTGGGAGAGAGTATACAAGTAATGAATAAAGAATTAGAAGAAACATCTAAATAAAATAATAATAATTTATTAAAATACTCAAGTAAAACTTGAGTATTTTAATTTGTTTTATCTCTTTCTTTAGTTCTTTATATTTGATATAATGTACTCATGATTATCACATATTTAGGAAAACAATTTTTTAAAATAGGTCAGGGTGGTTTAACTGTAGCCTTTAACCCCATAAGCAAAGATTCTAAATATTCTGCTAAAATATCCAAATTTGGCTCAGATATAGCACTTTCTACAATAAATCATCCAGATTATAATGGTTTTGATATGGTATCTCATGGAGATACTGTTCCTCTTGAAATAAATGGTCCTGGAGATTATGAAATTAAAGACATTTTTATTAAAGGAATAATGACCGAAACAGAACTTTCTGGTAATAAATACATCAATACTATTTATACTTTATCAATCGACAATATTTCATTATGTTTTCTTGGGGCAGTTTCCAATGAAAAATTTAATACAAGTCTTAGGGGTGAAATAGAATCCCCAGATATATTATTTATTCCTGTTGGAAATAATAATTTATTAAGTCCCTCCGAAGCTTATAAGTTAGCAGTTTCTCTTGAACCAAAAATAATAATTCCAATGGATTATGACGATGCAACATTGAAAGCATTTCTTAAGGAAGCTGGTCAGGAAAATACTAAAGGAGTTGAAAAACTTACAATTAAAGCAAAAGATTTAATTGGTCTCGAAGGTTCAATAGTCGTTTTATCATCTTAATTTATTTAATTGTATGAGAACATATATAAAAAAATTACAATCTAAATCAGAAGACACAAGAAAGCAAATATTACTCGGTGCTATGATCGTTTCAATGTCTCTTGTTGCTGTTATATATATAGGTAGCTTTTCTAATAATTTTAATGAAGAAAAATCACTTCAAGCAAAAGAAGATATAAAACCTTTTTCTCTTTTTAGTAAATCTATTTCTGAAACATACAACAACATAAGTGCGAGTGTTGGAAATATTACACAAGAGAAAGAAAAAATAGAGGAGAGTATAAAAAAAGAAACAGAAAAGCAAATAGATCTTATCCCTGTAGAAACAGAATTTCAATAAAATCCACTAGTGAGGAAATAAGAATTAAAAGATATTTATATTATAAATTTAGATTGGTAGGATTGGTTGATTAAAAATAATTACGACCGAGGCTTGCTCTATACTTAATGGCTAAAGAAAAAGTAGAAGAAGAAATAAAAGATGACCATGTAAATGTTGTTTCTGTTGATATTGGGTCAGAAATGAAAGAGTCATTTATAGACTATGCGATGTCCGTTATTACAGACCGCGCTCTTCCTGATGTGCGAGATGGATTGAAACCAGTTCATCGACGTATTTTATATGCCATGCATGAAATGGGTCTTACGCACCAAGGCCGTTTTCGTAAGTCTGCTGCAGTAGTCGGAGATGTGCTCGGAAAATATCACCCACACGGAGATGTTGCTGTTTATGATTCTATGGTGAACATGGCTCAGGATTTTTCTTATAGATATCCTCTTATTCATGGACAAGGAAACTTTGGTTCTATCGATGGAGACAATGCAGCTGCTATGCGTTATACAGAAGCAAAAATGTCTAAAGTTTCATCTTTATTGTTACTTGATTTAGAAAAAGAAACTGTAGACTTTAGAGCCAACTATGACCAAACTAGAAAAGAACCAATAGTACTTCCTACATCTGTTCCAAGTTTGATTTTGAATGGAACATTGGGAATTGCTGTGGGTATGGCAACAAATATACCACCACACAACTTAGCTGAAGTTATTGATGCGACTATTCATCTTATAGAAAACAAAGATGCTACTACTGAGGACTTGATGCAATTTATTAAGGGTCCAGATTTTCCAGTAGGAGGTATCGTTTATGGGCAGGCAGATTTGCTGCATGCCTATTCCACAGGACGTGGCGGAGTTGTTACTCGCGGTGAAGCTGAAATAGTAGAACAAAAAAGTGATACTTTCCAAATAATAATTACTTCAATCCCGTATCGTGTTAACAAGTCAAACCTAATAGAGTCTATTGCAGCTTTAATACAAGATAAAAAACTAGAGGGCATAAAAGGACTTCGTGATGAATCCACAAAAGATATTCGTGTTGTTATAGATTTAAAGAGTGGAATAATTCCGCAAAAAGTTTTAAATTATATTTACAAACATACTCAGCTAGAGCAATCGTTCAATTTTAATATTGTGGCACTAGTAGATGGAGTTCCTCAAACTCTTTCACTAAAAAGTTTACTTGGAGAATTTATTGGTCATAGAGTTATTGTGGTGCGTCGTCGTACTGAATATGAATTACGCAAAGCAAAAGACAGAGAGCACATTCTTCTCGGTCTTAAAAAAGCACTCGACCATATAGACCGCGTTATCACAGTTATTCGAGGTTCAAAAGATACAGCCATAGCTAAATTTAACTTAATGAAAGAGTTTAAGTTTTCTGAGATTCAGGCTGTGGCTATTTTAGAAATGAAGTTGCAAAAACTTGCAGGTTTAGAAAGAAAAAATGTAGAGCTTGAATTAAAAGAAAAACAAGAGTTAATAAAAGAACTTGAAGCCTTGCTCGCAAACCCTAAAAAGATGTTGAAAATAATTTCTGATGAACTTATTGAAATTAGAAATAAATATAGCGATACAAGAAGAACTCGAATTATAAAAGGAGGAGTAAAAGCTATTAATGAAGAGGACCTTATTCCTGAAAAAGAATCTGTTCTTGTCTTCACCAAGGGTGGCTATGTAAAGCGTACTGACCCTTCTGAATATCATGCACAAAAGCGTGGTGGTGTTGGAGTAATAGATATAGAACCTAAAGAAGAAGACTTCGTGACAATGCTTATATCCGCAAATACGCACAGTGATTTGTTGTTCTTTACCAACCTTGGTAAGGCATATCAGATTAAAATGTATGATATTCCAGAAGGTAGACGTGCTACTAAAGGTAAGTCCATAATGAACTTTATTTCTTTGGGAGCAGAAGAAAAAGTTACTTCAATTTTACCAATAGATAAAGAAACAAAAAAGACAATTGAAAATTTGATGATGGTTACCAAAATGGGCATAACCAAAAAAGTATCTGCTGAAAGCTTTAAAGATGTACGTAGAAGTGGTCTTATTGCTATCAAGCTCGACAAAGACGACGAGCTTCAAGCTGTACTAGCAGTCTTAAAAGGAGACGATGTAATGCTTGCAACAACACTCGGGCAGTCAATTCGTTTTAAAGAATCTGATGTTCGTGAAATGGGACGTGGAGCAGGAGGAGTCAGAGCTATTAAACTTGGCAAGGGTGACTTTGTTATTGGAGTTGATAAAGTTCCAAAAGGAGAAAACTCACTTTCTATTTTAACTCTAAGCTCAAATGGTCTTGGCAAAAAAACTAATATAAAAGAATATAAAACTCAAAAGAGAGGAGGTTCAGGAATAAAAACTGCAAAAGTTACTGTAAAAACTGGTAATCTAATTGTGGCTAAAATTGTTAAGGATGAAAGTGAAATTATTGCGGTGTCTCAGAAAGGCCAAGTTATTAGAGTTAGCTTAGATGCTATTCCTACTTCTGGTCGGCAAACTCAAGGTGTGACCGTAATGAAGCTACGAGGAGGTGACAACATTGCTTCTATTACTTTCTTATAAAATTTTTTAAATTTTATATTTTAAGCAGTGATACTTCATAACATGTTTTAAAAGAGTTTCTATTGTGAGTATAATTTGATTTGTATCTTTTAAAATTAACCACAGAGTGATATAATATAAACGTATGTTTACAAACCCAGAACAAAATATTTTACATCTAGGATTATCAGATGGAATGCGTGTTGCAGATTTTGGAGCGGGAACTGGTTTCTATTCAAAAGCAGCAAGCGCTCGAGTTGGTTATTCTGGAAAAGTTTACGCTATAGAAGTACAAAAAGATTTAGTAAAAAAACTTGAAAGTGATATTAAGCACTGGGGCCTTTCAAATATAGAGTGTATTTGGGGTGACATAGAAAGACTTAATGGTACAAAAATATCAGACCATTCTATGGATGCAGTTATTATATCCAATGTATTATTTCAAGCCGAAGACAAGCTTGGTGTTGTGGGTGAAGCTCTTCGTGTATTAAAAAAAGGAGGCAAGCTTTTACTCATTGAATGGATGGAGTCGTTTGGAGGAATGGGTCCTACTAAAGAGCATGTGATAAGCCCAACCTACGCAAGAGAACTATTTGAAAAAAGAGGTTTCAAATTTGAGGAAAATATTACTACAAGTGCTCACCATTATGGTATAATTTTTAAGTATGAATCCCGTTAGAAGCCACGATCACAATATAAAAATATGAACTTATTAATCAATTATAATTTAAAGTTAGCAAGTCAAGATAGTTATGAGACAATAACGATCGTGACCTGCTTCTAACGGGATGAATAATTTTCAGACAATCCTAGTTGCAGTTTTTTTAGCCTTTTTTGTTTTCGCTGTTCTTATCTTTTCAGGAGCCATTCCAATTGGTGGTATTTCTGGTGGGGATGGAAAGGCCACAGGTAAAGTTGTAGTATGGGGAACTTTTCCAAATCCTATTTTGAAAAATTCAGTTGATGGCATTATGTCAGCAAACAGAAATGTTACTGTAGTTTACAAAAAACAAAATCCGGTAACATATCAGCAAGACCTGATAGAAGCTTTTGCAAATAATACTGGCCCAGATTTGTTTATAATAACACCAGATATGATTCAGAAAAATATGAATTTTATCTATAAAATACCATATGCAAGTTATCCAGAAAAGTTATTTACGGGTTCATTTATAGAAGGTGCAAATATTTATTTAGATAAAGATGGAGTTATAGGAATGCCTTTAGTGGTAGATCCTATGGTTTTGTATTACAACAAAGATATTTTGACAAACGAAGCCATTATTAATCCACCTCAAACATGGGATGAATTATTTGTTTTAAACCCAAAACTAACAAAAAGAGACAACAGTGGGACTATTAGCCAGAGTATGATTGCTCTTGGTCAATATGAAAATGTTAATAATGCAAAAGAAATAATCTCAACATTAATGATTCAAAATGGTAACCCTATAGTGCAAAGAACTGATACGGGTTATTTGTCTTTACTAAGCTCTAACTTGTCTAATTTTTCTGTTTCTCCTATTGAGTCAATCTTAAAATTCTATGTTGAATTTTCAAGCCCATCCAACACTGCTTACTCATGGAATAGGTCTCTTCCTAATTCTTTAGATATGTTTACTCAAAGTAAGCTCGCTTTTTATATTGGTAAATCAAGTGAATTATTTAATATTCAAGACATTAATCACAATATGAGTTTTGATGTAACTCAAATACTACAAATTAAAGATACAACAATAAAAAGAACACTAGGGGATATATATGCAATTGTAGTAAACAAAAAATCTACCAATTTAACATCAGCATTTCAAATAGCGGGAGAGATGAGCCAAGGAGAAAGTGCAAAAAGTATATCTATAGAGTCATCTTTGCCTCCTGCATCCAAAGCACTTCTAATTTCAGAAAAGCCAACAGGGGTTGGCTCTAATTTCCTTTCTACATTTTTTACTTCAGCTCTTATTACAAGATCATGGCTTGATCCAGATAGAGTTAAAACTGATATAATTTTTAGTGAAATGGTAGAAAATATTTTATCAAATAGATTATCATTAGGGGACTCTATAAATAAAGCACAAGGTCAGCTTGATCTTTTGCTAAAAAAATAATATGAAGTTTTTTCAAACAAAAAAATACAGTATTTTATCAAAAGTTTTAAAATATAGTTTTGTTGGAGTAATAGCAATAATGATTATATTGCCAACTTTATTTTTAAAAGCAGAAGCAGAAGCACCCGGTATAGTTCTTTTTGAACCTACGGAAGGGGTTGCGGGCACAGAAGGAATAAAAGGCACCGAAATTAGAATTTTAGGTGATTTTTCTGACGCAACAAGTGTTTTCTTTAATACAACAAAAGCTGTGATTCAAACAAATATTCCAGCACTTACAGTAACTGTTCCAGTAGGTGCTACGGATGGTCCTATTCAAGTAATAACTCCTCGTGGTTCTAGTACAAGTGCATCTAATTTTAAAGTTATTCAGCCCGTTACAACAACTCCTACAACTACAAACCCCGCAAATACTACTCCAGCTAGTGTAACCAAAAAAACAATAGAGTGGGGTAAGGGAGGTTTGGTTCCTATATGTAATACAGGAGTTATAGACCCAGTTACTAAAAATTATGCAGTTGCTTGTGATTTTGATATGTTATTGGCTATAATTAATAAAGTAATTAGTTTTTTGCTTGTTACACTTGCAACTCCATTATTTGCTCTAATAATCATTTATACTGGTTGGTTATATCTGAGTTCTATGGGTAGTCCAGAAAATATTACCAAGGCAAAGAAAATATTTAAGAATGCATTCATTGGTTATGTTATTGCTCTTGCTGCATGGCTTATAGTAAAAACAATTCTAACTAGTCTAGGATATTCAGGAGAAATGTATCTTAGTTTATTATTAATTAATTTTGTTTAGTTTATTTAAGCACTTTTTATGAAAATTTTTAAAACAAAAAAATATAGCATATTATCAAATATTTTAAAATATAGTTTCGTGTTTGTGGTTGCATTTATGTTAATTGTGCCTATGGTTTTTGCTGTAGATGGAGTTTGTGGTTCTGCTAATGGACAAACCTTTTCTACAAAACCAACAACAAATCTGTGTTCAACTGGAACTAATCAAACAGTGTTTGATATAGGTAATGGGTGGAGATGGCAATGTGTAGGAGAAGATCAAAGCGCAGACAAGATTATTTTGTGTAATGCTACTAAATTAGATCCAAATACTGGTTCTGATGGAAGTAGTTCTGCTGTTTCTGATGGTTCTAGTGCCAATGCACCAAATATTAATACAAAAATAGATAACCCACTAGGCTCTGGTATTGATTCAATTCCAAAATTAATTGAAGCCATTATAAATATTGTTCTTATGATTGGGATTCCAATCATAGTACTCGCTATTATTTATACCGGTTTTCTCTTTGTAAAAGCTCAAGGTAACCCCGAACAGATAACGAAAGCCAAAAGTGCACTATTGTACACTTTGATAGGCGCAGCACTACTACTTGGAGCATTTGTTATAGCAAATGCTATTGGTAAAACGGTCGAAGAAATTAAAAGTTCAACATAATATAATTAATATGAATACAATGATAGCCTATGCAGCCGAGACTACTAATGTAGCTGGAATTGTTTGTGGGCAGGGTATAACCAATTTAACAAGTTTAATAAACTTCTTTACCTGTACATTAATGAATGCAGTAGTTCCTCTTCTTGTAGCTTTAGCTGTTACAGCCTTTGTTTATGGAATTATTAAATTTTTCTTAAATCCTGATAATGAAGAAAAAAGAAAGGCAGGCAAAAGCTTTATGCTTTGGGGTTTGATTACATTGTTTGTGATGGTAAGTATTTGGGGGCTAGTTGGAATACTATCTTCATCATTAACACCTGGTGCAAAACCTCTTATACCAAACCTTCCAGAAACACAGTAAAATATTGTATATATTGTATATATTGTATCTAGTTGATATAATATAAGCATGTATTTGATTTATCACTTATTGTCGATAAGAGATAAAAAGTTTGTTTAAAATTATTAAAGTTTATTATTATAATTATCGTCGCGTTTCAATCAATATATTTGTAATATACGAATAAAAAGATTTGAAGCTAGGCAAATTTTGAAAAAGATATGAAAAAAATTATTTCTTTCGGTGCAGTTTTAGGTTCAGTTCCATATATGGCTTTTGCTGAAGATCAAATAGGAAATATTTTAGCAACATTAATCGGTTACTTAAACTATATAGTACCAGCATTAATCACTGTTGCTGTTGTTTACTTTATTTGGGGAGTTATCTCATTTATAACTTCTGCTGACGAAGAACAAAAAAAGCTAGGACGTTCAAAAATTATCAATGGACTTATTGGTCTATTTGTTATCGTAGCTTTCTGGGGAATCATTGCCGTAGTTAAAAATACATTTGGTATTGGAAATGTAACTGGTCAGAATATAACACCATGTGTTCCTACAGCACAAAACAACATGGGTGCAGACTGTTAATATAAAATATTATGAATTTTGAAATTATACCAACAGCAGAAGCAAGTGTAGAAAGTTTAATGAGGGCTATAGATAAAGTGATTATTAATCCTTTAATAATTCTTTTATTTGCTCTTGCTGTAGTATATTTTCTTTATGGACTTGCTCGATATTTATTATCTCCAGACAATGAAGAAATACGTAGCTCAAGCAAATCCCATATGGTCTGGGGAGTAATAGGAATGTTTATAATGGTCTCTGTTTTTGGAATTATGAATTTAATTTTAAGAACATTAGGAGAAGATAAAATTAAAGTAGACAGCACCGATATCACCATAGGACAATAAATATAAAATAAAAAAACACGCTTTCCATTTGGGAAGCGTGTTTTGGTTTGTTAATTATTTGAATTTTTTTATCCAAATAATTAATTTTAAAGTTCCATTTTTAGTGCCGTTTCTTTTGAATCTTAATTCATTATTAGCACTTTCTGTTCCAAATAGTGAAGATAAATCTTCACCAATTATTCCACATTCGTAATGATTATTTTTATTAATCACACAATATGGTACGGTAGATTCCTCAAAACTAAACCCTTCTCCACGTAATAGATGATATGTGTCTCCAAATTCGCTGTTTAATGGTGTTAATATTTCTTCTTTTACAACCCAAATATAATTATTATAGGTAGAAGTATTACCATCACTTACACTTTCGGTTCTGTCTTCTTTTTGTTTTTTATCACTTTTACATGATTTAACAGAAGAACTAATTGCAAAAATAAATATAATAAATGCAATTGTGAGTAATACCAATTTTAGCATTGAATTACCCGATGTTGTTTTCGCTGTTGTACTCATTTTTACTTATTTTTTGTCATCGTTTAATCCACCCATCATTGTTACATCTCTAAGATTTTTTAGATCGGGAGCATTAACATTTAAGTTAATATCCTTTTCTGTATATCCGTTGAGATTCATCAGTTTTACCATTTTTTCTGCTTTAGACTTTTCCATTCCACGGTAGATAAATACTTATATTTAAAGGATTTAAGCTCAAGATATTTGATTTTATTATTTAAAATGCTATACTCACAAGTAATTACTAATTAATAATTATTGATTACCAATGAAAGTTATTGGTTTTAATCTGAATTCTTAATTGATAATTATCTAAAGGCCTTATCGTCTAACGGTTAGGACATCGGCTTTTCAAGCCGGTAATCCGGGTTCGATTCCCGGTAGGGTCACAAATTAAAAAATCTGCTGTAAGGCAGGTTTTTTAATTTGTGACCCTAAGCAAGCAAACTGCTTTGCTTGCGTCCGGGAATCGAAGCCCCATTCGTTTTTCAGTGATAACTGAAACGAATGGGGATAATGGTTCTGTAAGAACCGATAAGCGTACTCGCGGTCCCGGTAGGGTCACAAATTAATGGTATAATAATATTCATGAAAGTACTGTTTGCCACTACAAACCAAAATAAAATTTCTAGAATTAGAAAACTTTTTAAAGGTACCGATTTAGATTTAGTATCTCTGAATGATTTAGATTACGAAATTAAAGAACCAGAAGAAATTGGTAAAAATGGATTAGAAAATTCTATAATAAAAGCTGAATATTATTATAAAAATCTAAAGATAAAAATGCCCGTATTGGCTCAAGATGACACTATATTCTTATCTGAAGTTATAGAAGAAGACAATCCTAAAAAAGATATTAAGTTACCTGTAATAAAAAAATTTGGTGAATTTACTGATGAAAATGCTTATATTCATTATTCTGATTTAGTTACAAAATATAATAAAGAATATTTAGATATAAAATTTATTTATGGTCATGCTATTTGCAGTGGGGAAGTTTTAGAAGGTTCCGAGTCTTCTATATCAGGAAGATTATATTCTGAAATTAATTCAATTAGAACACCGGGTTATTTCCTGTCTGATATGTTTAAACTTAATATTAATGGTTTTTGGAAATATTATTCAAATTTAAATGAGGAAGAGTTAATCGAACAAGATAATGATATCAAGAGGTCAATAGCTGGTTTATTGAATAAATATAATTGATTAATTGCAATTATTAAGGACTAAAATAGAAAATCCCTTTATATTCTCTACAATCTGGTTCCAATTCCAACCCCCTAGGGTCACAAAAGCGCGAATTCAAAAAGACTGGACTGCTCCAGTCTTTTTCGCTTTTGTGAAAGCGCAGGCATAATTTTTTAGTAGAAAAATTGCTGAGCTGGGGTCGCGAGTACTTACGTAAAATTTGATTTTAAGAAAAATTTTACTTAGTAACTTGTGACCACAATGTGATAGAATGCGGAGCATACCAAATGACCCTAAGCACGACAACTACTTGCTTCTCGTCCGGCGATTAGTAAATCGAACCGTGAGGAGAATCGAAAAACTTTTCATTAAACTTTTACATATTATGTAAAAGTTTTGAAAAGGTATACTGTTCTCGTAGAGAAAGATATCCCGGTAGGGTAGCAGAAAATTTTAAGCCATATTATATATGATTGTTATGTTGCTAATTCATGATATAATATTTGCATGGAAGAAAACACATCAATTGTAAATAAAAAGATTAAAATTAAAAAATACATATTTATTTCAATACTTATATTTTTATTTATTGGTTCTCTTGTTTGGTATACAAGCAAAAAAGGCAACCCCCTTATAGAAGATAATAATTCTAATGATAAACAAAGCAACGATTATACTTCTGCTTCTATTGATGTAACATACGCAAGAGAAGATATATTAATAGCAGCTGCAAATAAAGACGCCAATCTGGTAATCGCTCTTTATCCTAATGTTGATTCTAAAATAAAGAAAGTTGAAGCTATTAAGAACGACCAATGGATAAAAGATTTAAGATTGAACTTAGAAGAACTTCTTATTTTGGCAGAAAAAGGTCAAGTTGATTTACTTCCAGCCAAAGCGCTTGAAATACCTATTCATTATATTTATTAAATTCTCTTATATTCTCTACAATCTGGTTCCAATTCCAACCCCCTAGGGTCACAAAATAAAAAAAGTCTCACTCAGGTGAGATTTATTTGGAATTTAATGTTAAAAATTATATAATAAATTACATGAAATATAAGAGAGGGTTTACCCCCACACCAAATTTTTTGTCGTTGCACAGTGTTTTAGATATTTTTTTCAGCAAACTTAAATATAGTAATAAATTAATTTTTAAAACTTTTATTAATAGTGCAACAAAAACACAACACAAAATTTGGTGTCGGGGGTTTACCCTCATAGAACTCTTGGTTGTGATTGCAATTATTGGAATACTATCTTCTGTGGTATTAGCATCTCTAAATACTGCTCGCTCTAAGGCGAGAGATACTCAAAGAACTGCTAGTATTAAACAAGTTCAAAATGCATTAGAAATGTACTATTCTGATAATGGATTTTATCCTTCGAGTGCTGATGTGATCTTTCCTGGTATTTTAGATACAGCATTAAAACCTACTTACATATCATCACTGCCTACCGATCCAAATAGTACAACACCTTATCGTTATTATAATGCTGCTCAAAATCCTGCAACTTATTATGCTATTAGAGTAAATTATGAAAATAAACCACACTGTTATATGTGTGCAGGTCCATCATGTGCCGCAAATACAGGTTGGTGGGGTATAAATATATGTCAGTAACTATTTATATTTATGCGATAGATTAAATTTTCTTATATTCTCTATAATCTGGGTTAAACTCCAGCTCATTTATCCCACAAAAAAAAGAGACCTAAGTCTCTTTTAGCTACAACCCTTTTTAAAGGAATAATTTTTTCTTATTTCATCTTGAATTTCAAACACCTTACTGAATTGTTCCTTCGTGGGATTCAAAGAACCCCATTTAGCACGATTATATTCATCTTGCGTTATTTCAATACTATTTCTTTTCTTTCTGTACAATACTAAGAATTTTTTTCTTGGAACTCCTCCATATGAATGTGGAGCAAATGGATTAAGGGTATCCCAACCATTAATAAACATTAATACTTTTTGAATATATAAAAATTTAAGAAAAGTATAATAAATAATTTTAAATAAAAAGAAATAAACTGGGGACATTTTCTTATCCATGGCTTTTAGTTTAAATTAACAATATTTTAAATAACAATACAATAATTGACCAATTTTAGCAACTTATAATTATAAGTGTTTTTACTATCTAAATTTATATTAAAAAAGCTTGGAAAGATAAAATCCTTCCAAGCTTTTGGTTTTAAATCTTATTTAAAATCGAGGGGTTAAATAAGATAATAATTTAGCTGATTTTTCAAGTAGAGTTATTATAAATAATGTTATTATTATAATAATCCAAGAAAACATTGCTAATATCCAAATAAAGATTCCTAATATCCAAGAAACAAGGTGGAAACCACCGAGCATAATTCCAAAACCGAATATATGTTTTATATATTGATTTTTATTAACTTCTCTATCTGAAAAATCTAAACGAATTTTTTCATTTTTATAGAAGTTATAATTTATAAAACTTCTTTTAAGTTTGGCCCCTTTGGTAATAAAATCATAACTTAAAGGTATTATAGGCATATGGGATTTTATTATTGGATTTTTATTTTTCCAGTCTGTCAAAAGCCAATTGAATGATTGCGATGGCCAGATGAGACAAATAGGGAAACAAACTCTAAAAGGGATTTCTCCAAATGAAAATCTAAAATAATTTTTACTAACACCTCTTTTAATTAGAGTGTTATACCAATACGAGACTTTGATGAACATGCTTAGCCACCCGATGGCAAACCAACAGATGATAGCGATTATTACAGTTACAACAGTTTCCATGTTTTTGAATATTAAATTGTGAATTTTCTATAGATTACAATATAATATGCATTTTAGCAATACCATATAAAAATGGCTTAAAACATTTAAGTTTTAAGCCATTTGTTTTAGGAATTATTTTTTTTCAGAAAAATAAGTATTGTAAATATCGAGATAAATCCAGATATAAACAAAAAGGTAAATAAGGACATCACCCAGATTTTTTGGATGTTGTAATTTAATAATAACCCAAGTGCTAATACTAAAATAGAAGCTAAAACAATCTTTTTTGAATTCTTAATAAATTTAATTAATCCTAGTGTCATCAATACAACTATTGCAACACAAATCAATATGATGTTAATTTCACTAAGCTTTTCGTATAGCTCGGGGATAAATAACAGCATTTGAAATAAAAACGACAATAGTATTAACAATAAAGATTTAATGTTTTTTCTTTCTTTTAGCGTTTCTACAAGTGCATCGTGTTTAGACGGGTCCTTGTAAAGCCTGTTATTTATTTTATAAAGATTATCCAATCTTTGTTGATAGTCTTGGAGTACTTTTAGAGAAGGCAGTTTTAAAAAAAGTAACTTCTCAACGAATAGTATTACTAAAAAAGTAACACATACAATCACTAAACTTATCCAATTTGATTCCATATTTTTTGATTTTAAAGGTCTATAATTAATTTTTATATTAACATAGATAGGGTATTGTGTCTAGAGTTAAACCGAGGGACTATTTTTGCTTCTTGTGCCGACTATTAGAATTAAAAAAGAGATAAAAGTATATACTTTTATCTCTTTTTTTAATTCACAACAATAGATTAAATCTATAATATTGAAATCAATTTTATCATGTCAGAAAACCGGCCTTCTATAGTGGAGCCGAGCATGGTTACTGCAATTAAATGATTTTCTTTATTTTTAAAAATAACAGTTAGGTTGCCACCAGCTAAAGTAGTATAGCCAGTTTTAGAAAATAATATATTTGGAACTTTAGTTAGAATAGTATCAGTGTTTGGAGCTTTGTGAGTAATACCAGAGTTTGATGGTATTTCTATTTCTGGCAAGCTCGTTACATTAAAAATATCAGGGAAGGCTTGGTACGCAGCAACAGCCATAATGTTTGCATCTTTGGCTGAAGAATATGA
>JAENWX010000025.1 GCA_016649835.1 Minisyncoccota bacterium
GTATCCTCCTGCCATTTTTGAGCCCTTTTTTGTTATATCACAAACTTTCGCCATAGATAGAGGTATGCTATCATATAGTTTATATAAATGCAATCCCACAAGTATGTATCTGTTGTAAATTATGGGAATGTTTAAAATAACGATAAATTTATATTATTAATTATAGTAAAAAAGATAAGGAAGTTTAGTTACTTCAAATCTTAAATGGAATGGAAATACAATTTATAGACGGAATATTTTATGTCTCAGTTTTAATAATGTCGATAGTAATACATGAGGTTGCTCATGGTTATTCAGCCTATCTTCTTGGGGATGACACAGCTCGCCTAAAAGGAAGACTAACTTTAAATCCTTTAAAACACCTAGATCCTTTTGGTTCAGTTATTTTGCCTTTACTATTGTATATATCAACAGCGGGAAGTTTTTTAATTGGATGGGCAAAGCCTGTACCATATAATCCAAACAACTTACGAAATGGTAGATTTGGAAATATGATTGTTGCGTTTGCTGGAATCTTTATGAACCTAGCTATAGCTGTTTCATTCGGTTTGTTGATAAGGTTTGCCACAAGCTTTGGATTACCACCTTATAATCCTGATCCACTTTTACTTCATCCTTTCTATAAAATTTCTACAATCATAGTAATGATGAATTTGGTTTTGGCTTTATTCAATATAATTCCCATACCACCACTTGATGGTTCAAAAATTCTATTTTCTTTTCTTCCAGCCAAGTTTCGTTATATAGAAAATTTTCTAGAAAAATGGGGAATGGTTCTTTTGCTTTTCTTCATACTATTTCTTTGGAGTAAAGTTTCTCCTGTAATTTTTGTAGTTTTTTCTTTCATAACTGGGTTATAAGCGAAATAAATCTTTTTAATAAAAATGTCTCATTCAGTAGAATGACCTACTGGGTGGCCGAGCTTCCATTTTCAAAGAAGAAAATATTGGCGAGGAAATCCGAGGACTTTTTTATTAAAAAGATTTATGCAGTGCCATAAGCCTAATTTCGGGGGCTTGCCCCCACACCAATACTTCCATTATTGTGTTTTTTGGTAATAAAGTATAATTTCTCGCTTATATAATTATAAAAATATAGATAATGATATTTATTTGTTGTTATAATAAAAACTATGGGAGTATTGGTGTAGGGGGCTTGCATTTTTACTACTGTTATAGTAGAGTATTCTAACTAGTCATTTACGACTATTTTTGTTTTCAATATATGCCTACAATAAATCAATTGGTTCGAAAGAGCCGTAAAATAATAAAAAGAAAGTCCAAAGCCGTAGCTCTTGCTCGCGGTTTTAATTCGATTAAAAATAAGCCAGTATTTTATCCTGCTCCATTTAAACGTGGGGTTTGTACAAAAGTATCAACAACTACTCCAAAGAAGCCGAACTCAGCTCTTCGTAAGATTGCTCGTGTTCGTCTAACAAACGGAATGGAAGTCACTGCTTATATTCCAGGAGAAGGACACAATCTACAAGAACACTCAGTGGTTATGATTCGTGGAGGACGTGTTAAAGACTTGATCGGAGTACGTTACCACATTGTTCGTGGACGTCTTGATACAACAGGAGTTGAAAAGCGTCGTCAATCCAGAAGTCTATACGGTACAAAGACACCTAAAGCAGCAGTTAAGAAATAATCCCTAAATAATATGCGAAGAAAAATAACAAACAGAAATATTGTACAGCCAGATATAGTTTATAACTCTCAAAAACTTGGGAAGTTTATTAACAATATCATGGTACACGGAAAGAAGGAGACAGCTAGCAAGGCTGTTTACAAGGCTTTTGAAATTATAAAAGAAAAGACAGGTAATCCAAATCCTTTAGAAGTGTTTGATACAGCTATCAAAAATGCTGGTCCTATGGTTGAAGTTCGTTCTCGCCGTATCGGTGGAGCAAACTACCAAGTCCCTCGTGAAGTTAGACCTGAAAGACGTACAGCGCTAGCAATGAGATGGATTATACTAGCAGCTCGTGGTAAAAAAGGAGCTCCAATTCATGAAAAACTTGCAGAAGAATTAATACTAGCATCTAAAAATGAAGGTATTGCTGTTAAAAAACGTGATGATACTCACAAAATGGCAGAAAGTAACAAAGCGTTTGCTCACTTTGCTTGGTAATAAATTTAAAACTAAAAAATCCCCATCTGGGGATTTTTTATACCAAGCAAAGTGGAGCCATGTATTTCTTGGTATTTTGTAATTTAATAATTTCAAAATACTCCAGAAATATGTTCCCCATCTTTGCTTGATAGAAACCCGCTTGGGGATTTTTTTATACCAGTGCAAAGTGGAGCCCTAAAGGACGGCAATTTTAACAGACTGATTACAGTCTAAAAAATTGGTTACATGTGTTTATTGATACTTTTCAAATTTAGTAATTTTAAAAATCTCTCATATTTTATATGAGAGATTTTTTGTTTAAATTATTTTATACTTTCATATCTTTACCCACTAAACGCTATCGCGTTTAGTGGGTAAAGATGATAGAATAGTTTATATGAGTGCAGAAAAATTAATTTTAGAATATTTAAGTGAAAATACAAATAAGCATTCAGTTAAGCATGCAGGTGTTCGAACTGGTTTTCTTGGTTTACCCGATTTTAAATATTATAAATATCAAACACTTGCAAACAAATCTTCAAGATTAAAAAGTATGGGGTATATAAAAGAAATAAATAAAGAATATTTTATTACGCAAAAAGGGGAAGAATTTTTAAACAAAAAAGTTCGTGGTGCTTTAAAAAAGTTTGAATCCTATAAAACAGACAAAGATCCCAAAGATTTATTATTGCTTTATGATGTTCCAGAAGATAAAAAGAGTCATAGAGACTGGCTTAGAAGAGAACTTATTAATTTCAATTTTGTAATGATTCAGCGCAGTGTTTGGGTTGGTCCCTCTCCATTACCGAAAGAATTTATGGAATATCTTAAAAGAGTTGGATTAAAAGATACAATTAAAACTTTTAAACTTGAAAAAGGATTTAATTTACCCAAATAATCTCTTTACCCACTAAACGCTATCGCGTTGAGTGGGTAAACAAGGTTTTATATATTAATATATATGAGGGTAAGTCAGAACTTTTTGCATAAGAGTAAGTCAGAGTTTTCTGTTTGCAAAAAAGACCTATTTGTTGTATATTCATATGACACAAGACGAACTCGTCTTTTTTATTTTTAGCAACATAATTATATATATGGAAAGAGATTATCCTTTAGAAAAAGTTAGAAATTTCGGTATCATCGCTCACATCGATGCAGGTAAGACAACTACGTCTGAGCGCGTATTGTTCTATACTGGCGTATCGCACAAAATCGGAGAAGTTCATGATGGTGAGGCAACAACAGACTGGATGGAGCAAGAACAGGAGAGAGGTATTACTATTACTTCTGCAGCTGTTACTTGTTTTTGGAATCCAACTTATGCTCTTACTGACAAAACAAAAAAACACCGTTTCAATATTATCGACACACCAGGACACATCGACTTTACCGTAGAAGTGAAGCGTTCACTTCGCGTACTAGACGGAGCTGTTGTTGTTTTCGACGGAGTTGCCGGAGTTGAACCTCAGTCAGAAACAAACTGGCGTTATGCAGATGAAGCCAGCGTTCCTCGAATTTGTTTCGTAAACAAATTAGACAGAACAGGTGCATCTTTTGAACATTCATTCCAAACAATCTTAGACCGTCTTACAAAGAAGGCTATCCGTATGCAAATCCCAATCGGTCTTGAAGAAAACCACGAAGGAGTTGTTGATCTTCTAAAAATGAAGGCATTCTATTTTGAAGGTGAAATGGGAGCAACTGTTGTAGAAAAAGAAATTCCAGAAAACATGATGGCTGATGCCAAAAAATATCATGCAGAATTAATCGAAAAAATTGTTGAACAAGACGACAAAACAATGAACGATTATTTTGAAGGAATAGTTCCTGATTATGATACTTTAAAGAAATTAATGAGAAAGGGAGTTATCGCCAACGAAATCTTCCCAGTATTCGCAGGAAGTGCTTTGAAAAACAAAGGAGTTCAATTGGTACTCGATGCTGTTGTCGATTATCTTCCAAGTCCACTAGACATTCCAGCTATTGAAGGTATCAATCCTGAAACAGATGAAAAAATCGAACGTCATGCTTCTGATACAGAACCATTTTCAGCGCTTGCTTTCAAAGTGGCTACAGACCCATTCGTAGGTCAGATTATTTTCTTCCGAGTTTACTCTGGTACTTTGTCAGCAGGAAGTTATATCTACAATCCTCGTACTCAAAACAAAGAACGCATTGGACGTATTTTAAGAATGCACGCCAACGACCGTGAAGAAGTAAAGAAAGTTTACGCAGGGGAGATCGCAGCAGCTGTTGGACTTAAAGATACTATTACTTCAGATACAATGTGTGATGAAGAACACCCAATAGAGCTTTACCGTATCGTATTCCCAGAGCCAGTTATTTCTCTTCGTGTTGAACCAAAAACAAAAGCAGACCAAGAAAAAATGGGTATGGCACTATCTCGTCTTGCACAAGAAGATCCTACTTTCCGAGTTACTACAGATGCAGAAACAAACGAAACTATTATTGCTGGAATGGGAGAACTCCATCTAGAAATTATCGTAGACCGTATGAAGCGTGAATTCGCTGTTGAAACAAATGTAGGTAAACCTCAAGTTGCTTACCGTGAGACTATTACAGGTGAAGCAGCAGTAGAAGGTAAATACATCAAACAGTCAGGAGGACGTGGAAACTATGGTCACGTAAAAATCAAAATTAAACCAATGGATATGTCTATCAAAGATGAAGACCTTCCAAGAAATACAAAGAGAGAAAAAGGTTTTGAATTTATCAACACAATCAAAGGGGGTGCTATTCCACAAGAATATATTCCTGCTTGTGAAAAAGGATTTAAAGAAGGATTGGATAGAGGAGTACTTGCAGGGTTCAAAATTGAAAATGTTTCTGTTGAGCTTTGGGATGGAAGTTACCACGATGTCGACTCAAACGAAATGGCTTTCAAAATCGCAGCTTCTATGGCAATACAAGATGCATGTAAGATGGCCCGCCCAGTTATCCTTGAACCTATGATGAAAGTTGAAGTTGTAACTCCAGATAAATTCATGGGAGATGTTACAGGAAGTCTGTCATCAAAGCGTGGACTTATTGAAGGAATGGAAGCTCGTGGAATGAACCAAGCTGTTCGTGCTATCGTTCCTCTATCTGAAATGTTCGGATACATGACAACTCTTCGTTCTATGACAGAGGGTAGAGCATCATTTACAATGGAATTCACAAGATACGATATTGTGCCCCAGAATGTCGCCACTACTATCATTGAATCACGAAAATAAAAACGCGTGCCCTGTAGGAAGCTCTGCTTTCCTGCCGGGGTTGCCGCAACTATCATTGAAGCAAGAAAATAATAAATAGAAATACCCCTCCGGCCTTGGTCGGAGGGGTATTTCTATTTTTTATTTAAAAATGCTAAAATATAAATATATTATTAGTTTAATTTTTCTTATTTATGGAAAATCAAAAAGAAAATAAAGGTGTTATTATTTCTATTTTTATTATTGTTTTAGTTGTCGTAGTTTTTGTGTATATTATTATGAACACAAAAAAAGTAGACGAAAACTTGCCTGAAGACAATACTTCAATGGGCCAAGTTACCGTCAACGTTACAGATGCAACAACATTAACAGAAGGGGAACTTTTACCATCAACAAATCAAATGGAACAAATATCAAAAAATGGAGACGTTTTAGTAATGAATTACACAGGTCGTTTTGTAGACGGAAAAGCATTTGACTCAAACATAGACCCTGCTTTCGGACACGTACAACCATTCGAGTTTACACTTGGAGCAGGTATGGTTATAAAAGGTTGGGATGAAGGTTTAGTAGGAATGAAAGTTGGAGAAAAGAGAACTCTTACAGTTCCACCAGAAAAAGCTTATGGTCCAAATGACTACGCAGGTATTCCTGGAAATTCAACTCTTGTCTTTGAAGTTGAACTAACTGGCATAAAATAAAGAAAGATTAGTCCCATAGTTGATTTTTAATCAAGGGTTAAATTTTTCTACAAAACGATAGATCATTGGTGGAGTAGTGGGTATTTTGGGTGGGTCGCTCCTTGCATAATTTTTAACAATAATTAATAAGATACGTCACCTTTGGGGGCTGTCTCTAATGAGACCTGTCCCCGCTCGCGATGTGCATGTTATATTTTACAGGATAGTTAAAAAATAAATGAAGTTGTATATTACTAATTAAAATTAATAAGATACGCCACCTTTGGGGGCTATCTCTAATGGGATGGAAACATATTTAAAAGACAAAAAAATAGCCGCCGCAGTTTTTATATTAATAATAATAGTTTCTCTTTTTACTTTTGTAAAATTTGTTAACGAAATTAAATCAAGTTCATATGTTGGTCGTGGAAACCAACCAGCAAACGTAATCTCTGTTACTGGGTCAGGTGATGTTATCGCAGTTTCAGATATTGCGACTTTAACAGTAAACCTAAACAAAGAGGGTAATACAGCAAAAGAAGCACAAGATTTATTAAATGAATCTATAACAAAAACTTTAAGTTATTTAAAGGATCAGAAAATAGAAGACAAAGATATTAAGTCAGAATACGGAGGTCTTTCACCAAAATATTCTTACGAACAACCAATCTGTTATACTTATCCATGTCCTACAAGAGATCCAAAAATAATAGGGTATGTAGCTACTCAATCCATCAATATCAAAATCCGTGAAGTAGACAATGCTAGTGTTGTTCGTACAGGATTAGCAGAAATCGGAGTTACAAATATAAATGGTCCAACATTTTCTATTGACGATGAAGAAGCATTTAAAAATGATGCTCGATCCAAAGCTATAACAGAAGCAAGAAGTAAGGCAGAAGTTTTAGCAAAAGAATTAGGAGTAACACTTGGTAAAGTTGTAAGCTTTTCAGAAAATAATAATAATTATTATCCAGTGTACGGAAAGGCAATGATGTCAGAAAGTGTTTTACTTGATGCAGGAGCACCAACTCTTCCAAAGGGAGAAAACAAAATAATTTCAAACGTAACTATCACTTACGAAATACGATAGTTATAAAGTAGCAAGTAGTAGGTAGAAAGTAGTAAGGAAAATGCACCGGATTGGCTTTGCCAATCCGGTGCATTTTAATTAACCCGTATCATCCCTTACTACTTTCTACCTGCTACTTACTACATGTACCCCTCCTTACTACCTACTACTTAAAACCCTCAGTTGACTTTATTTCTTCACAAGGGTATATTATATTTAATACACCCCCGGGGTGTTTTTTACTAGAACTAAGAAAATATACGAGTCCCGTTAGAGATGTGCATGTTATATTTTATAGGATAGTTAAAAAATAGATAAAGTTGTATATTACTAATTAAAATTAATCGGATATGGAAGTTTAATAACTTCTTATCTCTAATGGGATGAATAAAACTAAAGAATACATAAAAGAAGTAATAGCAGAAGCAAAAAATGTAACTTGGCCAACACAAAGACAAACAATAAATTTCACTATTGCTGTTTTAGTAGTGTCTTTTCTTGTTGCTTACTATTTAGGTTTTCTAGATTTTATATTTGGAGAAAGTCTTAAGTCATTACTCGCAAGATAACTTACCTGCCGCAAGGCTAGGTTTTAATATAATTATATGGCAAAACAAGAACTAAGAGGAGAAAGAAATTGGTATGCAATCCATACTTACGCAGGTTATGAAAACGCAGTGATGCGTAATCTAAAACAGCGTATAGATTCACTTGCAATGAATGATAAAATATTCAATGTAGTTGTTCCAATTGAAAAGAAAATCAAAATAAAAGCAGGCAAGCGCGTAGAAGTAGAAGAAAAAGTTTACCCAGGATATGTACTAGTAGATATGATAGTTGATGACAACTCTTGGTACGTAGTTCGCAACACTCCTCGCGTAACAGGTTTCGTAGGAGCAGGAGTAAACCCAGTTCCACTTGCAAAAAATGAAGTAGATGAACTTTTCAGTAGAATGGAAAAAGTTGATAGTAAAAATAAACACCAAATAGACATTGAAGTAGGGGAGATGGTTCGTATTTCAGATGGCCCATTCAAAGAGTTAGAAGGCAAGGTGAGTGACGTAGATAGAGAGCGTGGTAAAATCAAAGTTCTTGTTTCTATGTTCGGCCGTGAGACTCCAGTTGAACTAGACTTCTTACAAATCAAGAAACTTTAAAATCAATAAAATGGCACCATCTGCTTTGTTGCAGGCTCCGGTTGCTCCCGCAATGTATCAACATACATTTTGGTCGCAATCCTCGCCCGCGCCTCGCATCTGGTGCCATCTTCTTGATTTTGGGTTACGATTTAAGGGCCTAATTTAGGGGTCCGACCCTCATTCAGTAGAATGACCTACTGGGCAAAAGGGCCTAATTTAGGGGTCCGACCCCAATCTGGCTGCGGGGGTCGGTCTCCTAAATTAGGTCGGTCTCCTGAACAAAAGTCTCCTAATTCCTAATTATTCTTCAGATTTGATTTCCACCCTTAATTATGTTATATTACACCCGTTACGCTAAGCTTCAATATTAAGTATTTTTTAGAAACTAATCTTAGTTTCTTGCTTCTAAATTCTTAATTCGTAATTATTAATTCCTAATTATCTATATATGGCAGTAAAAAAAATTATAAAGAAAGTAAAACTACAAATCGCAGCCGCAAAGGCAACCCCAGCGCCACCACTTGGACCTGCACTAGGACAAGCCGGAGTAAACATTGCTGAATTCTGTCAAAAGTTTAATGCTATGACAGCAAAAGATGCAGGGGAAATAGTTGGTGTTCTTATTACTGTTTTTGAAGACAGAACTTATGAAATAAAAGTTAAAACTCCTCCAGTTGCTGGATTGTTATTTAAAGCAGCAGGAATAGAGAAGGGTTCAGGTAAGCCAAATGTTTCAAAAGTTGGTACTCTTACAAAAGCTCAAATAAAAGAAATCGCTATTAAGAAAATGCCCGATCTAAATGCTAAAGACATAGAAGGAGCAATGAAAATAATAGAAGGTTCAGCTCGTTCCGCAGGTTTAACAATAGTAGGCTAATCACTCAAATAAAAAATACCCCGATATTACATCGTGGTATTTTTTATTTGAGTGTAGTGCAAACAAATAAATACAAAAGTAATATTTCTACGCTATAGCGTAGAAATATTACTTTTTTAAATGTGTAGTTTTTTGCGAATAGGGGAGGTATTTTTATTTATTTATAATACCACTTTAATATTTTACTGATTACCAAATCAAACCTATAGGTTTAGACCGGTAATTAGTTTTATTTTAAAAATTAATAACTTTAGGTAAATCCCAAAGGCCGTCTTACAACGGCCTTTGAATGGGTAACCCCAACTGTATTTTGTATTTGCTAGTTGCTAACCCCTACTTCTGAACCCGCTCCACATATTCACTAGTTTCAGTATTCACAATTACTTTATCACCAGCTTCTATAAAAAAGGGAACTTGAAGCTTCACACCATTTTCAAGAGTAGCAAGCTTTCCTCCGCCTGAAGCCGTACTTCCTTTTATGGATGGGGGACATTCCTTTATGGTAAATTCCATTTTAATAGGAGTAGATATTTTTATTATTTGTTCTTCTCCATCATTATCCCAAACTACCGCAGTTGCATTTTCATTGGCCTTAAGGAATTTAGCTGAGTCACCAATAATTTTAGCTGGAATAGTAAAACGCTCTTTTGGATCATTAGGATTTGAAAACCAAAATTCATCTTTACTTGCATACAAGAATTTTACATCTTTTTTACTAATTTCAGCTTCTTCAGCTTTGTCAGATGCATGAAATACTGTATTCCAAGTACGGCCAGATATTAAGCTCTTTAGCTTTACCTGGTTCTGAGGCTTTCTCTGTTGAGTACGAGCGACATGATTTTCCATGACTTCACATGGCTCATTCTCGTAGATTATCATCTTTTTTGTACAAATTTCACTGTATTCAAGCATATATAATTAGGTCTAGCTATTAGGAGCTAGTTTTTTCTAGCGATTTAATAATAAGTCGATTATATCAGAATATACCGTTATTCTCAAGGTTGATTTTTAAAGCTTTCCAACCCCTAAAATCTAAAAACAGGGGACACAAAACTACAAAGCGGGAGAGATACTTTAAAAAATAAATAAAATAATCTTTGAAAATATATTAATTAGCTGTGGATGTTGATCTAATTCCTTAAATCTAACTCAGCGTGCGCTATCGCGCACGCTGAGTTAGATTTAAGAAATTATTGTTTGTTTTTTTGAGAGCTATTTATTTGGATTGGTAATCAAATACAAAATACAGTGGGTTGCCTTCGGCAACCCACTGTATTTTAATTCTTAATTCGTAATTCTTAATTACTTTCCTCCTATTCTTCGTCGCTTGAACTTGAACTTCCTCCCGTACTCTGTATTTCTCCAAACCTTGAACGCACTTCTTTTAGTATTTCATCAGAAAGTTTTTTGTTGCCTCTTAGGAATGTACGAGCGGCATCATATCCACGTCCAAGTTTTATTTCTTCAAAACCGCCTTTCTCTTTCTGTTTAGCAGTTCCTGAATAAGAATATATTGCTCCACTTGTTTTACTTATCACTCCAAGCTTTTCACCGAGAGCCATTATTTCTCCTTCACGAGAAATTCCTTCACCGTAAAGTATGTCGAACTCTGTTTGTTTAAATGGGGCAGCCACTTTATTTTTTACCACCTTCACGCGAGTACGTGACCCCACCACTTCTTCACCTTTTTTAATCTGAGCAATACGGCGAATATCCAAACGGATAGTAGTATAGAACTTCAAAGCCTTTCCTCCTGGAGTTGTTTCAGGGTTACCAAACATCACTCCGATTTGCATACGAATCTGGTTTATAAATATAACCACGGTTTTTGAAGTATGAACTATAGCAGTTAGTTTACGAAGAGCTTGAGACATTAGGCGAGCTTGCTTACCTACATGTGATTGCCCCATATCTCCCTCTATTTCGTCTTTTGGTGTAAGTGCAGCCACTGAGTCAATAACCACCACATCTATCTTTCCAGAGCGAATAAGACTTTCTGTAATTTCAAGTCCTTGCTCTCCATTGTCTGGCTGAGAGATAAGAAGTTCTTTAATATTTACTCCAAGCTTTGCAGCGTAGTCTGGGTCCATTGCGTGTTCAGCATCTATGTATGCGCATACTCCACCTTTTTTCTGGGCCTCAGCCACTATGTGGAGGGCTAGGGTAGTCTTACCAGACGACTCTGGTCCATAGATTTCTATCATAC
>JAENWX010000026.1 GCA_016649835.1 Minisyncoccota bacterium
CTATCAGATGCTACGTGGGCCGCTTCCACCAATACCACTCATACGCCTCCTAGTTTCGTCGCCGGCTACTATTGGTCTAGTACTACTGTTCCGTCTAATCCTATGCTTACCTCGTCATCATGACGACCGGTAACGTCAGCAACCTCGGTAAGAATGGCATCGTCTACGTGCGGTGTGTTCGCTAGTAGTTTTTTGTTTTTTACCTAGCATTCTTTCCGCATGAATTCATTTACCCATTCTCTCTGAAATGACTCTGGTACTCTAAAATCCTTTCATTTTAGCTCAAAATAAGGTAAAGTAAGAATCTATATGGCTCAAGGAGAAGTAGTTATACGATTTGAAAAGGTTTCATTCGAATATGGTCACAATAAAACGATTTTAGACTCGGTGGATTTTTCTATACGTCGTGGAATGAAAGTTACCATCATGGGGCAAAATGGTGCGGGTAAAAGTACAATATTTTCTTTGATTACAGGAGAGAACGTTCCAGAAGATGGACAAATTCACAGAGCCCAGAGAGCGACCATTGCATTATCACGCCAGGTGATACCTAGAAATGAACTCGACCTTACAGTTAGAGCTTTTTTTGAAAAATGTTTCACTGAGAAAGTATATGATATAGATCCTAAAATAGACGATGTTTTAGAAATTGTAAATCTAAAAGGACACGAAAAAGTTCACGAAAGAATAGTATCTTCTTTTTCAGGTGGACAGCAAGCACGCCTACTTCTCGCTTCAGCACTCATTCAAGAGCCCGATATACTTCTCCTTGATGAACCAACAAACAATCTAGACAAACCAGGTATTGCTCACCTTACCGACTTTTTAGTTAAATATAAAAAAACAGTTATTGTTATTTCCCACGATGCAGACTTCCTAAATAGATTTACTGATGCAGTTTTGTATTTAGATCTTTACACAAAAAAGATAGAACAGTATGTAGGTAACTATACAGATGTAAGAGACCAAATCGCCGCAAGAATGGAAAGAGAAAATCGTAAAAATGCGATGCTTTCAAAAGAGATTCTCGCCAAGAAAGAGCAAGCCAATGCTTTTGCCATGAAGGGAGGAAACCTGCGTGCCGTTGCGAAGAGAATGAGAGAACTCGCAGAAACTCTTGAGGAAGAAAAAGTTGATGTAAGAAAAGAAGATAAAGCTATCCGACCTTTTACCATACCCGTACAAGAAAATATAATAGGTGACCTTGTAACTTTTGAATCTATATCAATATACAAGAATCATAAAATTAAAAAAATAAAGGCAAGTATTAAACTTCGTAAAAATAAACACTTATTACTTTCTGGTCCAAATGGAATAGGAAAGAGTACTCTTCTTGAGCTAATAGCAAAACGAAATGCAGAAGGAATATTTATAGCACCTGATGTGCGTATTGGATATTATCGTCAAGATTTTTCTACGCTAAACTTCAACGATACTGTTTATGAATCTCTTGCCGAGACTACAAGACAGGTGAGTGGAAGAGTAAATGAAGAGGCTATACGCTCCACTGTTGCAGGATTTCTTATTACAGGAGATATGGTCCACACTAAAATCGGTAGCTTGTCAGAAGGCCAAAAGGGTTTAGTTGCCTTTGCTCAGCTTGTTCTTACTCGTCCTGGCCTTTTAATACTAGATGAACCAACAAATCATATAAACTTTAGACATTTGCCAGTAATAGCAAAAGCACTTTCTGAATACCAAGGTGCAATGATTCTCGTATCCCACACTCCAGAATTTGTGGAACAAATCAGAATTGACGAAATATTAGACTTAGATAAATAGTAAAATAGTAAAAAGCTCATGACATAAATCATGAGCTTTTTATTTTAAAAATTAAATAAATTCTATTGCGTCGTCAAATTCTCGTCTTACTTTTGGATATTCACTCATCTTGTCGACACCTCTATATCCTACAGTGAGCATTGTACTAGATTTTAAATTTTTATCTTTTAATCCTAAAATCTCGTCTACTTTTTCTGGTAGGAATCCTTCCATTGGACAAGCGTCTATATCAAGCAGCGCTGCGGTTTCTAACATAATTCCTAACGGAATATAAGTTTGTGATTTAATCCATGAATCTAGACTACCGTCGGAAGATTTTTGAGTAATAGAACCTTCTAACATTGTTTTTAGTCCTACTAGACTATCCTCTTCAGCATTTAGGATTTTAGCAGTCCTTTCCATTCTTTCTTTGGTCATATTTTCTACTGCGTCAGTTCTTTGTGCTATAACAATTAAATAAGATGCATCAGTTATTTGTGGCTGATTATAACTAACTTCTCTTAATTTTTCTCTGAGTTCTTTATTTTTTACAACAATAAATTTCCACATTTCAATCCCTATAGAGCTAGGGGATAGTCGAGCGGATTCTAAAATAGTATTTATATCATCTTCTGACACTATTTTACTTGAATCAAAAACCTTTGTAGCGTAACGCCATTTTAATGATTTTATAATTTTTTCTCGGATTTTTTCTTTATTCATATATTGAGTATTTAATTATTGTAATATAAGTAATATTATACTAAATATATTTATTATTACTACTTAACTATTAACAAACAAAAAGGCAGGTTTAAAATATAAATATTTTAAACCTGCCTTAAAAGATTAAATCAATTAATCCCATAATGGAATAAATTGCACCAGCTAATGTTATTGTGCAGATAACTGCACTAATAAAAAAAAGCATAAAGTTTTTCGATGGAATATTGTTCCACTGATGATGGCCTTCACGATAATAAAGAACAGTTATTACTGGGTCAGTACAGACCAATACAATAAACACAAAAACCCTGCCTTTACCAATCTTTTTTAATTTCAAGATTTTTCTAGTAATAGCGGTATGGTTTATTATCGTTTGTTTTTTGCTTTGTTTTTCTTTAAAATTTTCGATTAGAAGCCAATCTATTTTAATATAATCGTATACTAAAATTACTAAATATCTAATAGTAAAACTAGACAAAAACATTAATAAGATTGCAATTTTAAAAGTATATAATTCTGCAATCTTATACTCGATAATTTTTATAGCCAAATTTATGGATATAAAAAAGATTAGACCAATATTAAATCGACCTAAAATCAATATTTTTTTCAATTTGCACCTCCTTTTTTAGACCTTATTTTAATGACATTCTAACCTTTTTGAGAATTATTACAATAGGCACAATTTTATGTATCATATATGGTATTATTAGTAAATAATGATATTAATACTGAAATTTATAGTTTAATTATTTTATGGATTTTATATTAGAAAATATAATACCTTATTTAGTACTTTATAAATATTTAACTATTTTTATAATTGCATTTATAGCCGCATTTATTGTCCCTATACCTTCAGGTAGTATTTTGATGACATCTTCTGCTATGGCTAGTATTGGTTATTTAAATATTTACTGGGTAATCATTTTTTCTATAATGGGTAATATTTTGGGTGACAACCTTGGGTATTTTGTAGCCAGGACATATGGTGTGGATTTTCTTAAAAAAATAGGATTTAGAAGAATACTAAATTCCAGTAGTTTTATAAATATAGAAAAGAAATTTAACAAACATCCAGGCTTCATTATTTTTATTAGTAGATTTGAAGTTGTTTCTACTCTCGCTATTAATTTGTTTTGTGGAATAAGTAAAACAAACTACAAAAAATATTTATTTCACGAGTCACTTGGAAGCGTGACCCAGGTTATTGTTTACTCCCTGATTGGTTATTTGTTTGCAGATAGGTGGATGGCGATAAATTCTACTATGGGCAAGGTAACTTTAATTATTGCTATTATTATAATATTTACAATACTAACTCTAAATAAAAGAAGAATAAAACATAAGTTAAATAGTTTTTTTTAAAAGTGTTATAATAACATTTATAAGTCACAACAACACTAAATAGCTTATTTGATTATAAATTAACACGCCACAGGCGATATAAATATATGAAAAAAGGATATAAAGAGAATATCGAAACATTAACCACAGAAAATACAAATTTTCGCAAGGTTTTATATACAGCAGAGCATTGCCAACTAGTGCTTATGAGCTTATTGCCAAATGAAGATATTGGAATGGAAGTACATAATGAAAATGACCAATTTTTCCGTTTCGAAGAAGGTAGTGGAAAAGTCATAATTAATGAGACAGAATACGAGGTAGCAGATGGAGATGCGGTTATTGTGCCTAGTGGCTCAAAGCACAATGTTATAGCTGGAGCGGACGGACTTAAGATGTATACAATATATTCTCCAGCACATCATAAAGATGGAATAGTTCGTACAACGAAGAGCGAGGCCGAAAGCAATGATGCTGAATTTGAAGGAGTAACTACCGAACAATAAAAATGATTAGTTATATTTATAAAAAAATTATTAAACCAATACTTTTTCAATATCCTGCAGATGATGTGCATACTTTTTTTCTAGATAGGGGAAGAATGTTGGGCAAGACAGGTTTTACTAAAAAATTATTAAGTAAAATTCTTCCCTATAAAAATATAATTTTGAAACAAAATGTTTTAGGCATGGAGTTTGATAATCCTGTCGGACTTTCAGCTGGCTTTGATTATGATGCAGACCTTATGGACATACTTCCTTCTGTTGGATTTGGTTTCCATACCATAGGAACTGTAACCAATCTGCCATACCAAGGTAATCCAAGACCAATGCTAGATAGACTACCTAAGTCTAAGTCGTTACTTGTAAATAAGGGTTTTAAAAGTAGTGGAATTGATTTTGTATTAAAAAAAATAGGAAAAAAGAGGAATAGTATTCCACTAGGGATAAGCATAGGAGCTACAAATCAATCCTATGAGAGTATAGAAGCAATGGCTCTAGATGTTTATCGATGTTTTGAAAAGTCACTAACTGTGGATTATTTTGATTATTTTGAATTAAACATAAGTTGTCCAAATCTTATAAATAGTCAAAACTTAAAAGAGAAGTTTGATGATCCAATTGGTTTTAAAATTTTACTTGATAGCTTGTCTAAACTAAACATAAATAAGCCGTTGTTTATAAAAATGCATGCTGAAAAAAGTAGCGAAGACACTTTGGCTTTGCTTGAAATAGCCAATAATTATAAATGGATTTCTGGTGTTATAATGTCCAATCTTGTAAAAAATAGAGAAAACAAATCTTTTGATAAAGATGAGATACAAAAAGCCGGAGTAGGAAATTTTAGTGGGAAACCTACAGAAGAGTTTTCAAACAATCTTATAAATGAAATTTATAAAAAATATAAAGATAGATTTATAATAATAGGTACGGGAGGAATTTTTACCGGTACTGACGCTTATGAAAAAATAAAAAGAGGAGCTACTTTGGTACAAATGATTACAGGCATGGTATACGAGGGACCTAGTGTAATAGGGAAGATAAACAAAGAGCTGGCCCTACTACTAAAGAAGGATGGTTATCATAATATTAAAGAAGCTATAGGAACTAAAAAATATTAAATTGGGTAAATTAAAAGGCTGGAATTTATTCCAGCCTTTTTGTTTTTTTGAAGATTTATTAAACTAAATCTTTGTCACTAACTTTTTGGTATGCATCCTCAATAGATTCAAAGTGCCGAACATATTTTAAATTATTAATTCCGACACAATCAAATCGGTCATCTCCTATACTGCTTAATCTAAGATAGACAGGAGTATTGCCTTTGTTTATTTTTGTCACAGCTTTTTTGACGGCAGTAATAATTTCTACTTCGTTTTTGTAACCTTGTGTAACAAAAACAACTTTTTTAATATCATTACCATTTGCCAATTTCCAGCTCTCTTGTGGGTGGATAAAAATTAATTTTTTACCATTTTCACCATCAAGCATTTTTTCTTTAGCTTGTCTTTCATAATGAATTTGTTCTTTTTTCATCATTTTAGGAGCGACTACAACAACAGTTTTCTTGCACATAAACACAATATTTAAAGGTTTTTACTATTTTTTATAATTATATCCTTTTTTCTAAAATAGTCAACCCCCACAATATTATTTTTATTATAAAGCATGTTATAATTTAAAATATGAAAAAAGATAAAAGTCATCTAAAAAAAGCAAAAAATATTTTATATACTGGATTCGGGGATAATGGCACAACTACTTTATATAATTGCAAACAAGGGCGCATTTCTAAAAGTGCTGTTTTGATAGAGGCGCTAGGCTCAATAGATGAATTAAACGCTTATTTGGGTATTATAAAAGTATATGCAGATATTGATAAGATTGCTTTAAAAGTTGGAACCAAAAAAATATTATACAGTAAAATAATTGAAGATATTCAGCAAGATTTATTTGTTATTCAAGCGGAGCTCGGAGGCTCAAAGATGACAATGGGTAAAAATGAAATGAAAAAAATTGAGAAAATAATTTACAACATTAGTGAGCTACTTCCACCCATAACATCGTTTACGATTTCAGGCGGAAGTATTATTAGCTCTGGACTAGACTATGCTCGTACACTTGCTCGCAAAGGAGAGCGTAGGATCGTAACAGTAACAGAGGAGGGAAGTAGGATTATAGGAGTAAATACAATCTCTTATATGAATAGACTTTCCAGTGTTCTTTTTGCAATGTCACGATATGCAAATCATATTTTTTCAATACCAGAAAACCATCCAGATTATAATAAATAATAAAATATCTTAAATTCATGGATCCCGTATGAAATGTGTTGTTATGTTTTTACGGGGTAGAATAGAACAATTGTTTAGTTTTTTTTATTAACGATAATTAATCAAATACGGGAATTTAAAAATTTCCTATTTCATACGGGATGGACCCAATAAAACACGAAAGAGAACTTGTTTGGCTACAAATATTATATTTATTTTTAGTTCCTATTTTACTTATTTATTATAATGTTATTCCTGTAAGTTTTAGAGTACCATTGCTATTGTTGGTTGTTATTTTGATATATGGAATAACTCGTTATGAAAATTGGAATAGTAAAGATTTTGGAATTCAGGCAAATTGGAAAAAATATTTTTGGCATTATTTTGTTTTTACTATTATAGGAGTTTCATTTTTATTTATACTCGAAGAATTGGAATTTGGAATACCATTTATAAATTGGTGGAAAAATGCAAAATTCTTACTTTTATTCATTCCACTTAGTATTGCTCAGGAAATTATTTTTCGTGGAGTATTGATGAATATGTTTCGTCGTGTTTTTTCAAATCCAGTATTCATTATTCTTTTAAATGCTAGCCTTTTTTCTCTAATGCATATTATTTACCTCAATACATTTTTTGTAATCCCCGTTACTTTTGTTGGTGGAATTGGTTTAGCGTGGATGTATTACAAATACGAAAATCTTATTTTAATATCAGCTTCCCATACCATACTCAACTTTGTAGGAATGATTTTAGGATTTTTTGTTATTAGGTAAATAAATAAAAAAATAATATAATATTGACCATGAAAGAAACCAATCATTTTGCCAGGCCCTCTTGGGATGAATATTTTCAAAACTTAACGGAAGTTATTGGTACTCGTGGTACTTGTGATAGGGGAAGAGCTGGATGTATTATCACTAAGGACAAGAGGATCCTTTCTACTGGCTATGTAGGCTCACCAGCAGGACTTCCTCACTGTGATGAGGTAGGACATGAGATGCATACGGTTACAAATGAGGATGGCATTCAGTCTCGTCACTGTATTAGAACAGCACATGCAGAACAAAATGCTATAAATAATGCAGCTAGAATCGGTGTGGCTATAGAAGGAGGTACAATTTACTGTAAAATGATCCCTTGTTATAAATGCGCACAAAGTATTATAAATGCAGGTATTGTTAGGGTTGTAGCATTAAAGGATTACCACGGAGCAAATGGGACAAAGGAGATATTTAAACAAGCGGGAGTAGAATATGAAATATTAGGGGAAATGGAAACCTATAAAGATATGTAATTTATGTTTAGTTTTGAATAAAGATTATTAATTAAATTTTAGCACTAGGATGATAGATTTAAAAGAATTACAAAAAGAGGTAATGAGGAACAAGGTTGAAAAAGGTTTTAATTCTACTGATGTAGCATTAGAATTTTGTCGAGCTCACGAAGAGCTCTCAGAGGCATTTTCAAAGTTTAATAAAAACCAAGATGGAGTTGCAGAAGAATTTGCAGATGTTGCAATATTTTTACTCGGAATGTGTGAAATTCTTGGTTATGATTTAGAAAAAGAATTAACAGAAAAAATAGAAAAAAATAAAAATAGACAATATATTAAATCAAAATCTCCAGATGGAAAAGAAATTTATATAAGAGTTAAAACAGATATAGATCCATAAGTAAAAAATCCGCATTATGCGGATTTTTATTTTTATAATATAAAAATTTATTACAACATTTTTTTATAAACTACAAAATTACAATCATAAATATTTTTCTCGTCTCTACTGTGTTTGTCTTCAGAAATCTTTTCCCATTTATTTGTATCTATGATGGGGAAGTAAGTGTCGGCGTCGGAGAACTCTGCATTTACGTGTGTTATATATAATTTATCAGCTTTATATATAAATAATTTATATATTTGTCCTCCTCCAATTATAAAAGCCTCCTCGTTCTCTTTCATTGTATTTTTCAATAATAAATCCATCTCATCTATTGAATAAACTATTTCAACTCCATCTTTTTTAAATGTTTCATCTAGGGTGATTACTATATTGCGACGGTTTGGAAGAGGGCGGCCAATAGATTCAAAAGTTTTCTGCCCCATTATTATAGGGTGGCCTGTAGTTATTTCTTTAAAATGTTTCATATCAATAGGTAAATCCCAAAGAAGTTCATTTCTTCTTCCTATCTCATTATTATTTGCGATGGCTGATATTATAGATAGTATCATATTGTGTTTCTAGCGAAATAAATTATTTTATAAAAAATGTCTGGCTCCTCGTCCTCCCTCATCCGAGGACTTTTTTTAGAATATAATTTATGAAGCTATGTTTTTAAATGGCTATTTGAAATGGAATTCTATCATAGCTTTGGTAATTGTGGATTTTTGTATTATCTCCACTCCAATCAAAAATAGATTTCCAATTTTCTGTTTCAATTGTGGATAAAGAATATTTTTCCGGATCTCTTGTTAGTTGTTCACGCGCTCCTTCTAAATGATTTTCATATATATGAACATCAGCTAGGAAACCAACGAGTTTTCCTTCTTGAAGTCCAGATTCTTTTGCAAGCAAGTGAAGTAATAGTGCATAACTAGCAATATTAAAAGGTAGCCCCAACATTGTATCTACAGACCTTTGGTTCCAAAGAAGATTTAATTTACCATCAATAACTGTAATTTGAAAAGAATAGTGACATGGAGGAAGAGCCATCTCTCCAAACTGTTGTGGGTTCCATGCACTTACAATCATTCTACGGTCTCGTGGATTTGTTTTTAGGGTATCTATTATTTTTTTCAATTGGTCTATTCCTTGTCCTGTATAATCTGCATCGTAGCTTGTATATGGAGCATTAAAATGTCTCCATTGAAAACCATAAATAGGACCTAGGTCTCTTTCTTCTAGCATTCTTTTTTTTGATTCTTCATCATGTCCGTACGGAGCTAGCTGTGGTTTTGCCCACTCATCCCATATATGATTGTTGTGGTCTTGGAGCCATTTTTTATCTGTCATTCCATTAATAAAAAATTCTAATTCACTCGCTACCAATTTAAATGGAGTTTTCTTGGTTGTTAAAAGTGGAAAACCTAGAGACATGTCATGTTCAAAAATAGCACCTGCAATAGTGTAAGCGCTTACTCCTGTTCGGGTGTCAACCTTTTTTCCTTCTTTAATTATTTTTTCAACAATGTTTAAATATGCTTTCATATTGGCATATTATAACCTTTTCTTATTTTTTACCAAACATGTTAAAATTAGGAAATTAATCACTTAATTCAAATACTAAATTATGCAAGACAAACAAATTGAGAAACTTATAAAAGAAGAAGAAAAGAGACAAAAAAGTGTCATAAATTTGATTGCTTCAGAAAATTATGTTTCTTCGGATGTCTTGAAAGCACTTGGATCTAAGCTGACAAATAAATATGCAGAAGGGTATCCAGGTAAAAGATATTATGGTGGTAATACTGTTATTGATAAGGTTGAAAATCTGGCCATCTCTCGTGCCTTAAAACTTTTTAAATTAAAACCTACAGAATGGCATGTAAATGTACAGCTTCTCTCAGGCAGTCCAGCAAACTTTGCCTTGTATTCAGCGCTGGTTCCACTCGGCGGAAAAATTATGGGAATGAAATTAACTTCCGGTGGACATCTTACCCATGGACATCCTCTTTCGATGACCGGTAAATTATGGAAGCCATTACAATTTGAGCTTGATAGTAAAACAGAAGTTATAGACTATGATGCTCTCAAAAAAATAGCGAAAGCTGAAAAGCCAGATATTATAGTTTGTGGTTTTACTGCATATCCTAGAGTTGTAGATTTTAAAAAATTTAGAGAAATTGCAGATGCTGTGGTTTACCCTGATGGTAGGCGGGGAGCTCTACTTCATGTAGATATGTCTCACTTTGCTGGACTTGTTGCTGGAGGAGCATATCCTTCACCTTTTCCATATGCTGATTCTGTAATGACCACAACCCACAAGTCACTTCGCGGACCAAGACAAGCACTTTTGTTTGTAAAAAAAGATGAAAGAGGTTTTGATAAAAAATTAGACAAAATGGTTATCCCTGGACTTTTTGGTGGACCACACGAGAACAATATTGCTGCGGTTGCGGTAGCACTAGAAGAAGCAACAAAGCCTGATTTCAAAAAATATGCAAAGCAAGTTGTAAAGAATGCAAAAGTACTCGCTCGCGAATTAAAAAAGTCTGGTTGGCATATTATTTCGGGAGGGACAGATTCACATCTTATTCTTGTCGATACATGGATGGATGGAAAAGGAATTTCTGGCAAAGAAGCAGGTATCAAGCTCGAAGATGCTGGAATAATTGTAAACATGAATACTATTCCTGGAGACAAACGTTCTGTTATGGACCCATCTGGAATAAGACTTGGCACATGTGCTGAAACTACGAGAGGTGCGAAAGAAGTAGATATGGTTAAATTAGCTTTCAAAATGAATAAAATTCTAAGAGCATAAAATATAATGAAATTAAAAAAAATATTAAAAAAATAAAGTAAATAAAGTAAAAAGAGTAAAAAGAGTAAAATATAAATTACAAAAAACCTCTACAAACTCTGCCATGGCAGAGTTTGTA
>JAENWX010000049.1 GCA_016649835.1 Minisyncoccota bacterium
AAGATTGTTTGTTTTTCGTTATTAATTAATTCCATACTCAAATTCTGCTATAGCAGAATTTGAGTATGGAATTAATTAATAACGAAAAACAAACAATCTTGTATATAAAATTGTTTGTTTTACAGTAAAGATTAATCCTCCATTTTTAAAGGGGAGTAGATTGCAGATTCAAATAAAAGACATAAAAACAATTTTAAATAATTTAATTACTTTTTTTTTGAATTTTAAATTTTTTTATTTCCCCATGAAAAATATCAGAAAGTTTTTCGTTCCAATTTATAATTAGATTAAGTTCTTCGTCTTTATATGCAGATAAATTATTAGGTAATTTATCTGCAAAAATATTTCTTACCAATTCTAAATTATTTGGGTGTTCTTCTATAATTCTAACTATAATTTTTCTCCTATCTTTGCTGTCTGCTTCACGTTTTACAAAACCTATTTTTTCCAGCCTGTCTATCACTGCGGTAATTGCGCCGGTTGTAAGTCCTGTAATTTTAGCTAACTCACCAGCTGTTGCTGATTTAACATCACTTAAAAAATCTAAACACTTTATGTCAGTTGGGTGCATTCCTGTAATTTCAGACATTGTATGTACAAAAAGAGAAGCGGCACGAATTTCTTTACGAATCGATACCATCAAATTACGGATTATTTGCTCACGCGTGTTTAATTTTTGAGATGACATAGTTTAGTAGGGTTGCATTATTAATATAATTGCTTTATGATTAAGATAGTTTATTATTAAGAAACACAATGTTATCATTAACTTAATGTATCAGTATTATTAAAAAAAGTCCAATTATTTTATTAATTAATTTATTTTATGAGAAAAAAAACTTTATTTATAGCCATAGGAATTATATCAATTATTAGTATTGCGGGTGTTATTATTTGGAAAAATAATAATATTTCATCTGAGTTGATTTTAGTTAAAAGAGGTACTTTAGTACAAGATGTTTCTGCAACTGGAAAAGTTGAATTTCCTACTAAAATAGACTTACATTTTAAAAATAGTGGTAAATTAGTGGCAATTAATACAGGAATTGGAAAAAAAGTTTCAGCTGGTCAGCTTCTCGCTAAACAGGATACCGGAGAGCTCGATGCTCAAGTTTCAGAAATGAAAGCAGGTATTGAATTGCAACAAGCCAAATTAGATCAACTTTTGGGTGGAGCCTCTGATGAAGAAGTTTCACTTTCTCAAATTACTCTAGACCAGACAAAAAATACTCAAGAGATACTAGTTAAAAATGCTTATGAAAATATGCTTAACTCCACCATTGAAGCAGTTCCAGAAGATGGAGATAGTGACTACATTGCACCTATTATAAGTGGTACATATAATTTAGGGAAAGAAGGAACAATAAAAATTTCTTCTTATTATAGTTCTGGTGGAACAAGCTTTAATGTAACTGGTCTTACAAGTGGAACTGGTCTTAGTAATACGATTACCGCTCAGCCCATAGGAAATTCTGGTTTATATATTAAATTTCCTAACAATACAAACATAAATGTTACAGATTGGATTATAAATATTCCAAACAAAAAAGCCTCAGATTATTTGGCCAATTATAATGCATATCAATCTGCACTTTCACAAGCAAAATCTTTAATAGACCAACGTACCGCCGAACTAGCATTAAAAAAAGCTCCTGCAAGGTCTTTAGATGTTGCTGTGTATCAAGCACAGGTCAACCAAGCTAAGGCTTTACTTCAAAAAATTCAATCACAAAGAAATGAATTAATGATTATAGCTCCATCTTCTGGATTAATAACAAAAATTAATGGTGAGATAGGAGAAATTATAAACCCAGATAAGCCGGTAATATCATTTGTAGCTGAGAATGTTCTTCAAATTAAATTAAATATTATAGAGGATAAAATTGCTAATATTAATGTTGGACAAGAAGCTGAAATTACATTTGATGCAATTGAAAATAAAAAGTTTAGTGGAAAAATAGTTTCTATTGACCCAACTGAAACTGAAGTTCAGGGTGCAGTTTATTACGAGACAACTATTATATTTGATAAGGTTGACGAAAGTGTTAAATCTGGGATGACCGCCAATGTTTTGGTTAGAACAGCAATTAGAGAGGATGTTCTTTTTGTCCCTGTAAGTGCAGTTCAAATTAAAAACAATATAAAATATGTACAGATTTTAGAAAATAAAAAAATAATCAGCAAGGAGGTGACTACTGGAATTAAAAATGGAGTAGGTATGATAGAAATCACATCTGGTCTCGAAGAGGGAGAACAAGTAATAATTTCTAACCAAAGTAAAAAATAGATATGAATAGTACTGATTTTAAAACAGCATTCTTTATTGCGTATAAAACAATAACAAAAGGGCATAAATCTACAATTGCACTTATTATTTTTATCTTGTCACTTTCTTTTTTTAACCTTATGTTTGTTTCGGGTTTTCTTTACGGTTTTTCGGATGGGGTAATGAAATCAATGATAGATAATTCAACAGCGCATATTATTGTTATGCCACAAGAAGAACCAACTATTAAGCCTTTTGTTTTTGACCAAGATAGAGTACGTGCTGAAATTGAAACAATTCCTGGAGTTGTTGGAACCACAAGACACTATCAGCTTGGTGGTACTTTAGCTTATGATAAAGAAAAAGATGGTAATTTTAAATATACTTCTGCTCAAATAATTGGGGTAACTCAGGCTGAAGAAAAAAATATTTTAACTATTAATAAATATATTATATCTGGAAAATTTCCAGATAATTTAAAAGACGATGAAATAGTTTTAGGAGCAAATCTATCTGGTGGTTTCGGTACAAAACAAAGACCTAGGCGGTGCAACTGTTGGTAATAAAATACAAATAAATTATTCAAATGGAATTACTAGAACTTATACAATAGTAGGAATATTTAAACTTTCTATGGTTGGATCTGTTGCCAGTGCTGCTTTTATTTCAACTTCTGAAGCTGAAAGTATACTTTCTACTTATAATAGTGCTTCAGAAATTATGGTGAAAGTTGATCTTGAGAAAAATACACTAGATGAATATATTAATAAGATTAGTGAGATAGTCCCTAATTTAAAGCTTGAAAAATACACATCTAGATTATCAACTGTTGGCATACTTGTTACAGCATTTAATCTAATTGCTGTTATTGTAAGTATTATTAGTATTATTGTTTCAGCGATAACTATATTTGTAATGATTTATGTTAATGCTGTTAGTAAACGTAGGCAGATTGGTATTTTAAAGGCTATCGGAATAAAAGAAAGTATTATTGAAGTCTCTTATATTATTCAATCAATTTTTTATTCTACTTTAGGTATTCTTGGTGGGTTAATAGTTATATTTTTGATAGTTATTCCACTTATGACAGTCAAGCCTATTACTATGCCATTTGGAAACGCAGTCTTGGTTTATACAACTTTCGGAATTATTATAAATATTAGTAGTCTTATTATTGCTGGAATTTTAGC
>JAENWX010000023.1 GCA_016649835.1 Minisyncoccota bacterium
ACGAAAGTCTAAAGACTTTCTATCTCTAACGGGATGAAAAAAAACGAAGAAGGTAAAATAATAATAAAGGGAGCTAGAACACATAATCTTAAAAACATTAGTGTGGAAATGCCACGTAACAAAATGGTGGTTATTACGGGTATGTCAGGCTCAGGAAGTCATCTCTTGCTTTTGATACTATCTTCGCTGAAGGTCAGCGTCGTTATGTAGAGTCTCTCTCTGCTTATGCAAGACAATTTTTAAATCAAATGCCAAAACCAGATGTAGATGAGATTTATGGTCTTTCTCCAGCTATTTCTATTGATCAAAAATCACGCTCAAATAATCCACGTTCAACTGTTGCCACGATAACAGAAATATATGATTATATGAGAGTATTGTATGCGCGCGTAGGTCATCCTCATTGTCCAGAATGTGGAGATGAAATTAAAAAACTTTCAAATGATGAAATAATGAATTTTGCACTTAATAAAATTAAAGAATTTCAAAAAATTTCAAAAAAACAAAAAGTTATGGGGGTTGAATGGGACGAAACTCCAATTTCAATATTATCTCCAGTAGTACGCGGTAGAAAAGGCGAGTATTATCAATTGTTGTATGATTTACTAAATAAAGGATTTACTGAAGTAAGAATGGATGGAACAATAAAGAAATTACGAGAAAGAATTGATATTACAAAAACAAAAAAACATGACATAGAAGTAATAGTTGATTCTTTCCAAATCCATGAATTTAAAGATAATCTTAGTGATACTAGAATGAGGCTTTCTGAATCTGTAGAAAGAGCTTTAATAGAATCTGACGGTCTTGTTCTTATAAAGATAGGAGAAGAAGAGTTTTTAATGTCTTCTAAATTCTCGTGCCCAAGAGATGGGTTTTCTTTTCCAGAAGTAGAACCTAGATTATTTTCTTTCAATTCTCCTTATGGAGCATGCCCAACATGTAATGGATTAGGTTCAAAGTATTTTGGAGGAACGGAAGTTTGTGACGACTGTAATGGAGCTCGATTAAGACCAGAAGCTTTAAATGTCTTTTTGGGAGATAAAAAAAATCGTTTAAATATTGCAGATTTAACACATTTATCTATCGACCATGTTTCTGATTTTTTTATTGAACTTACTTTAAATGAACAAGAAAAAGAAATTTCTAAAGTTATAATAAAAGAGATAGAAGCAAGACTTCAATTTTTACTAAATGTTGGATTAAATTATTTGTCTTTAGACAGAAAAGCAAACACTCTATCAGGCGGAGAAGCTCAGCGTATTCGCCTTGCGTCCCAACTGGGCTCTAGACTTGTTGGAGCGCTTTATGTTTTAGATGAACCAACCATAGGACTTCATCAGAGAGACAATGACCGTTTAATAAGAACATTAGAAGATCTTCGTGATATCGGGAATACTATTATTATAGTTGAACACGATGAAGATACAATCTATGCATCTGATTATATTATTGATATTGGGCCAAAAGCAGGGATTCATGGAGGTGAAGTTATAGTTGCAGATTATTTAGAAAAACTATTAGACGCTCCTACAAATCCTTCAAAATCTAGAACTTTAGCATATTTAAGAAATGAATTAAGAATAGAAATTCCTGAAAAAAGACGAACGAGTGAAAAAGGTTCACTTAAAATAGTTGGAGGAAAAGTTTTCAATATTAAAAATATGAATGTGGAGGTTCCTCTTGGAAAGATGGTGGTTATTACTGGGGTCTCTGGTTCAGGTAAAAGTTCTCTTATGTATGAGATTTTACACAAAAATCTTCGAGCTCGTTATGAACGCAAATATAGAACAGCGACAGTTTTTAACTGCGCGTCTTTTACAGGAACAGAATATTTGTCTCGGGCTATTCTTATAGACCAGTCTCCAATAGGACGAACTCCTCGCTCAAATATATCTACATATACAGGTTCATTTACATTTATTCGTGATTTATTTGCGAGTTCTGAGGAGTCTAGACTCCGTGGATGGAAGGCAAATAGATTTTCTTTCAATGTAAAAGGAGGCCGCTGTGAAGCTTGTGAAGGAAATGGAGAAATAGCAGTTGAAATGCACTTCCTACCAACTGTGTATGTTACTTGTGATGTTTGTAATGGTAAAAGATTTGATAAAGAAACTCTTACCGTAAAATACAAAAAGAAAAATATTCATGATATCTTGCAGATGACAGTAGAGGAGGCTATAGATTTTTTTGAAGATATTCCAAATATTTACGACAGAGTTAGAACACTTATGGATGTCGGTCTTGGATATGTAAAACTTGGTCAGTCAGCAACAACTCTCTCAGGAGGGGAGGCACAGCGTGTAAAAATATCTTCAGAGCTTTACCGTCCTCACCTAGAAAAAACAATATATTTATTAGACGAGCCAACTGTTGGACTTCACTATGATGATGTTTCAAAACTTTTGGACGTATTAAATAAGCTTGTAAACAAGGGTAATAGTGTTGTTCTTATTGAACACAACATGGATATAATTAAAAATTGTGATTATGTTATTGATATAGGACCAGAAGGAGGAAATGGTGGTGGAAATATTGTAGCACGTGGTACTCCGGAAGAAGTAGCCAATACACCAGCTAGCCATACAGGCAAATATTTGAAAAAAGTTTTAAGAAAAAATAAATAAAATATTAATTTAATATTAAAGCTGTGAATACTAATCAATTAAAAAAAATAAAATTACCAAAAAAACCTGGAGTTTATTTTTTTTATAAAGGTAAGGATATTCTTTATGTTGGTAAGGCTACGTCGCTATCTGATAGAGTAAAGAGTTATTTTGGTAAAGACCCCGAAGGAAAGAGTACTTCCTACGGGGCAGGCTTAATGGCTACAAGAGGTCTGCTTATTGTTCAGATGGTAAATGAAGCTGATAATATTAAATGGCAACAAACGGATAGTGTTCTAGAAGCCCTTATATTAGAAGCCAATTTAATAAAAAAACATCAACCTAAATACAACACTAAAGAAAAAGATAATAAAAGTTTTAACTATGTTTGTATAACAAAAGAAGAAATACCCAAGGTTATAGTTATTCGTGGTAGAAATTTAAATATAAGTAGCAAGCAGGAAGTAGTAAGTAGTAAGGGGTCAATTCAGTATCAAGCAACCTACGGTCCATTTCCAAATGGCATGCAGTTGCGTGATGCAATGAAAATAATTAGAAGAATTTTCCCGTTTATAGATATGCAATCATCAAAGAAAAATAACGTTGAATTTTATCACCAGTTGGGTCTTATCCCAGATATTGGTGCAACTACGCATGATAATACTTTTCAAAAGGTCCTCGGATCTCCTCATAATTACATTCGGCCAGACCATTTTGAAAAGCAATATCATGCTTCGTTATTAGAATATAAAAAAAATATAAAAAATCTTAATTTGTTTTTTCAAGGAAAAAAGAAAATAATTGTATCAAATTTTAAGAAACAAATGCTATCTTATGCAAAAAAGAAGGAGTTTGAAAAAGCTGGTGAAATAAAGAAAAGAATTTTTGCTCTTGAACATATAAACGATGTCGCTTTAATAAAAAGTGATATTTCGCAGGAAAAGCATTTTCCTGCTACTTTATTTAGAATTGAAGCTTATGACATAGCTCATATGGCTGGATCTAATATGGTTGGAGTAATGACTGTTATAGAAAATGGAGAATTAGAAAAAGGTGAATATAAAAAATTTATAATTAGAACTCAATCAAAGTCCAATGATACAGGAGCACTTGAAGAAGTCCTATCTAGGCGTTTACGACATACAGAATGGGGATTACCTAGTCTTATTGTTATGGACGGAGGAACTGCTCAAATCAATGTTGCTAAATCAGTATTAAATAGATATCAATTTAAAATTCCCGTAGTGTCTGTGGTTAAAGATGATAAACATAAAGCAAAAGCAATAATGGGGGATGAAATAATAATTAAAAAATATAAAAAAGAAATATTATTGATAAATACAGAAGCTCATAGATTTGCAATAGCCTTTCATAAATTAAAAAGAAATAAAAATTTTTTAAAGTAAATATATTTCCGTAAATTATATCAATAAAAAAGTCTTCGGATTTTCTCGCCGAATTCTTTTAATTTTTAAGGGTCCGATTCCTAACGAAGTTGGGGCTTATTCCAAACATCTTGCAAGGCGGCAATAGAAAAAAAGTTCTTTTTTGAGCTGGTCTGGCCCCTCGTCATCCCTCATCCGAGGACCCGAAGAAAAGAAGCTTTTTTCTGATTGCCAAAATGAATATAAAATAATTTTACTAGCCCATGGGATGAGCCCATGGGGTGATTTTGGTAAATCATCTGTTGAATCACACGTAAGTCATTTTGTTAAATGAGGGTCGGACCCCTAGAATTATTTCTATTATCAGGGATACTTGGTATAATAAAATTATGATAAAAGTTGGAGTTATTCGTGGAGGAATAAGCGGAGAACACGATATTTCCTTAGCTAGTGGAGCTCAGGTTCTTTCTCATTTAAGAAGCGATAAAATGAATGAGAAATATATTGCAATTGATATTTTTATTGATAAAGATGGTGTTTGGCACATAAATGGTATTCCAGTTACTCTTGCTAAGGTGGCCCCTAAGGTAGATGTTATTATAAATGCACTTCACGGAGATTTTGGTGAGGATGGAAAAGTACAACAATTACTAGAACAGTGGGGGATACCTTATACAGGAAGTGGTCCACTCGCATCAGCTCTTGGATATAATAAACATTTATCTAAATTAGAGTTTGAAAAACTTGGAATAAAAACTCCTAAACATATTCTTTTTCCTGCTTATCAAGCAGATTTTGATGCCCGCCCGACCGAGTCATTCGGGCAGGGTCCACGCAATAAATATGCGGCTCAAAAAGCTCGCGAAGTATGGGGAAAGTTTTCTCCACCATGGATAGTAAAGCCTCTAACTGGAGGTTCTTCTATGGGGATTAATATATGTAAAACATACCAATCCTTAGTTGATGTACTTGAAAAAGGAACACACGAAAGGGCAAGCTTTATTGTAGAAGAATTTATTAAAGGAAAGGAAGCAACCGTTGGAGTTATAAATAATTTTAGAAATAAAAAAGTTTATACTCTTCCTCCAATAGAGATTAGAATACCAAAGACGAGTACTTTTTTTGACAATGAAGCAAAATACAGTGGTAAGTCAAAAGAAATTTGCCCTGGTAATTTTAAAGAAGAAGAAAAACAAGAATTAGAGCGCCTTGCGGGACTCATACATAAAGGTTTTGATTTAAGTCATTATTCTAGAAGTGATTTTATTGTACATCCTAAAAGAGGAATATATGCACTCGAGGTGAACACTCTCCCAGGTCTCACTAGAGAATCATTAATGCCAAAAGCCTTAGATGCAGTTGGTTCCAATATGCCCGAATTTATTGAACATATAATAAAACTCACAAAAGAAAGAAAATAATTAAAAAAAATGAACACCGCATGGTGTTCATTTTTTTTTAATTATTTTCTTTTATGATTTCAGTATCTGGAACCCTGTTTCTAAATATATCAATAAAATAAAACATATATTTAGTTCCATTTTTTGACAGATTAAAAAGTATAGCTAATGTAAAAAGAGAAATCGCCATTTTAGTACTGTAGAAGGAAACAGCTATTGCTGCTACTGCTGATATAATAGGGAATAATATATGCATATTTGCGTGTGAATTTTCTCTTCTAGTAAAAGGAGTATTTTCAATTGTATCTGACTTTATAGCATATTGTCTCATAAAATAAAGTGAAATTCCTATCAATATAATGTTTACAGCAAACAAAATAACAGAGGTTTTTAAGTATAGATAACTTCCAAGAAAGTGAGAAGAAAATGGAACAAGAGCAACTAGGAACAAGAAAATGCCACTTAGGTTTGTAAATTGAATATCAATATTTTTTGCAAGGACAGAAGCTATTATATGATGTGATCTCCAATATGTAAAAAGAAGAGAAAAGCTAAGAAGGTAACTTAATAAAAGTGGAGATAAAATTATCAAAGAATTTACAAGCGTTTGTTCAGTTATTATACCCGTAAATTCTGGTACACGTATTTCAAAAACTAAAATTGTCATAACAATGGCAAACACTCCATCTGATAATTGGTCCAATCTTGATTGTTTCATTCCTGTTAGAGATACTCCTTAGATGGGACGTATCTTATAAATTTTAATTAGTAATATTAACGACACCTATATTTTAATGATTCTTGAGAGTTACAACATATACATCGCGAGCGGGGATTCACTTACTGATTATAACATATCGAAAATTATTAGGAAAACCAACCCGTTCTTTTATTTTAATAGATTTATATGAAATAATTTTAATATTTCAAACCACATCATAGATAGGACAACAGATGCACCTATTAGTATAAAGTCACTAAAATAAAGTGGAGCCATATGAAACAAGTCCGCCATAAACGGTATATACAACACAGCCATAAGACTAAGCAGGGCCCCAATAAAGACCATATAGAGCACCTTGTTACCAGAGGTTATTATTTTATAAATATTATCAACCCAAGATAAATTAATAATGATAAGCATTAAGTTTGATAAAACAAGAGTAGAAAAAGCAAAAGAACGTGCTTCAAGCTCGCTTCTTCCGTTTTTAATAACAAAGTAATATAAAGCAAAAGTAACAAGTAAAATACCCAATCCTTGCATAACACTAACCATTACTGTTTTGAAATTAAACATGGATTGGTGCAGATTTCGTGGGGGTCTATTCATTATTTCTGCGTCTTCTTTTTCTGCTTCAAAGACAGTCGAACAAGCAGGATCAATTATTAGTTCTAAGAAAGCAACATGGGCAGGGAATAATACTATAGGTAGATTAAAAACAAGAGGAAGTACAGACATACCAGCAATAGGCACGTGTACAGCAAGTAAATATCCCATAGCTCTTTTTAAGTTATTATAAATTCTTCTTCCTAGTCGTACTGCGGAAACTATTGAAGAAAAATCATCATCAAGCAAAACCAAAGAAGAAGCTTCTCTCGCTACATCAGTGCCTCTTTGCCCCATAGCTACACCTATATGAGCAGTCTTTAGGGCAGGAGCATCGTTTACTCCGTCGCCAGTCATAGCTACAATCTCATCATTTTCTTTTAGTGCATTTATAATTAATAATTTTTGTTCAGGGAAAACTCTTGCAAAAATATTTACTGTTTTTATTTTTTCTTTTAATAAAGCTGGATCCATTTTTTCTAGATCTACTCCAGTTAAATATTCATCGGTATTTTTAATACCAATTTGTTTTCCAATAAATTGTGCTGTCCCAGGGTAGTCTCCAGTAATCATTATTACTCTCATACCAGCCATATAAGACTCCTTAACCGCAGATGGTACTGTGTCTCGAACAGGATCTATAAAACCAAGTAATCCCACAAATTCAAATTCAAAATCAGTTTGATTTTCTGGTAAATTTTCAAGGGTTGTAATACCTTTTGCTACACCAAGAACGCGCAACCCTTTATCGGACATTTCTTTTATTTTTTGTAATATTTCATTTTTAAAATTAATATCAGCATGGCATAATTTTAAAATTGCTTCCGGTGCTCCCTTAGAAGCAAGAATTAATTTATTATCATTTTTATCTTTCCATATATGGGAAAGAGCAAGAAGTTCTTTTGATAGAGGGTATTCTTTTACTATAGACCAGTCAGGATTAGAGCTTTTTAAATCTTTAAGATATAAATTACCAATTTTATAAAGTTCTTTTTCGAGTGGGTCAAAAAGGTCTTTTTGGCTTGATAAAACTCCATATTCTAAAAGATTTTTAAATTCGTCGGGGAGTTCAGTATTAGTGGAATCATTTAATTCATAAAATTTTCCGTTTGTATATAAAACACTTAACTCCATTTTGTTCATTGTTATAGTGCCAGTTTTATCTGAACAAAGCACAGTGGCAGCTCCTAGCATTTCTATTGCAGCAGAACGTCGAGTTAGTACATTTCTTTTTGAAATTCGCCATGCACCAAGAGTCATAAAAATTATAAGCACGAGGGGGAATTCTTCAGGAAGAATAGCCATACTTAAAGTAAGCCCCGCTAAGAGACCATTTACGAGGTTTCCTTTTACCATAAAATAATAAGCAACCACAAAAGCACAAAGAATAATACCAATAATAGCCACTGTGATAACTATTTTTTTTGTTTCTTTGTGAAGTAAAGTATCTTCATCTTTGATGCTCTCTAAACTTTTTCCAATTTTTCCAATTTCAGTATTAAGTCCTGTATAAATTACACGCGCTACACCACGGCCACTCGTAACTAATGATCCAGAATATATGAAAGGTAAATCATCTCCACCAGGTCTTGTTATTTCCATTTTTTCATCCCACTCTATTTTTCTTACGGGGATAGGTTCTCCCGTTAATAGGGATTCATCTAAGGAAAGATTTTCACAAGAAATAACAACAGAATCAGCCGGAACTCTATCTCCCTCGTGAATAATTAAAATATCTCCCACAACAACATCTCTTCCTGCTATTTTTTTATGAACTCCATCCCTTATTACAAGAGCTCGTGGGCTTGATAATGATTTTAGAGCCTCGAGGGTTTTTTCTGTTTTTCTTTCCTGGTAAAAAGTGATAGCTATTACTATTATTACAGAAAAAACTAGTAGCAAGGCGTCCTTTATATCTCCCATAAACAAATAAATTACTCCAGCTCCTATTAGAAGAATGATCATAGGTTCTGACATAATTTTAAATAACATATAAAATCCACTCCTTTTCTTTTGAGAGGGTAGTTCATTGAAGCCATTTTGTTTTAATAAAAAAACAGCCTCGGCTTCAGAAAGACCTTGAATTTGTAGTATTTCAGTTTTATTGTCCATCATTCTATTATAACAATAGTGTAGCGAAAGTTGAAATTTATTTATTTAAAGAAATTTTAGGTAATTTTTTTTCTTTAAATTTTCTTTAAAAATTCAGTTCTAAGAACAAGTCCTTTTATTCCATCAGCATTGCAATCCACAAGGTCTTCGTCGTTAGTGAGACGAATATTTTTTATTTTGGTGCCTTTTTTAAGAGTGATAGATGTACCTTTTACTTTTAAATCCTTAATAAGAGTTACACTATCTCCACTAGTAAGAATATTGCCATACGCATCTTTAACAACTATTATTTCTTCATCTTCTGTGTTCATGTTTTTATTATACTATAATTTTTAAAAGGTAAATAGTTTATTGTTTTTTAATATTTATTTTTGAAAGTTATATTTGGTGTATAATATAAACATGCCTTATAAATTCTTTTCAAATTCTGAAAAATCTTGGCAAGCTATGTACAATACTATGCTTACCGCAAAAAGTTCAATATATCTTGAGATGTATATTTTTCAAGACGACATGGTAGATTTTAATTTTTTGCTTTTATTAAAAGATAAGGCAACTTTAGGTTTAAAGGTTAAAGTTATATTAGATTTTTTTGGAAGTTATAGTTTAAGCAAAAAAGTAATTTCAGAATTAAGAGGTGCGGGAGTTGAATTGATTTTTCAAAGTTATTTTTTACATAGAACTCATCGCAAGGTTCTTGTTGTAGATGAAAGCGTCGCTTTTATTGGTGGAGTAAATTTTCACCAAAGTGCATCTCTTTGGAATGATTTAATGGTTCAAATAGAAGGAGATTTGGTAAAGTTTATAATTAAATCTTTCGCTAAGATTTATAAAGAATGCGGAGGAAAAGATGCTTATGTGTTGGTTCATAATAAGAAAAAGATTTTAAAAGATATGCTTCACGACTGGTTAATAGAACACTCTCCCGTAAAACATAGATTTAATTTAAAAAGAATTTATAAGGCCCACTTGTCTCTGGCCAAAAAAAGTATAATTTTAATTACTCCTTATTTTGTACCAAAACGCTGGCTTATAGCACAACTACACCAGGCTAAAATGAGGGGAGTTAATGTTGTAATTTTTGTACCCAAAAATACAGATAGTTATTTTGTGGATAGAGTAAATTATTTTTTTATAAACAAACTCTCAAAACTTGGAATAAATTTTTATATTGAAGAACAGATGAATCACGCCAAAATAATGGCTATAGATGGGATAGAGGCGGTGGTGGGTTCAAATAATTTAGATTATTTATCTTTTGAGCTTAACTCAGAAGTTGGAATATTTTTTAATGACCCAGATGCTCTACAAAAAATATTTGAAATTATAAATGAATGGAAAAAAGGCGCTGTACTTTTTGAAACCAAAAATTATAAAATGAACTGGTTAGATTATTTTTTATACTTAATAATTAAAGTATTTTATAAAATTTTCTAAAATAATAGAATTAAACTCTAATATTATGTTTTTTGACAAATGCTAATTATTATGCTATATTAAAGTTAAATATTTAAACCTTTATAATATGAAAACAATGTATGCATCAGCCTTACTTTCTACGGGCTTACTTTTCTGGTTGTTGTTACAACCAGAAAACCCCCCAGAATCTATGACAATAAGAATTCTTATTGGTGGGGGAACACTATTTTTATTTATTTTTGGGATTATGATTCATCATAATCCAAAAATAACAAAAATAGTGTTAAACATACTGGGATTATCAACCACTGGTCTATTTTTTGAATACCTATTAATTTATGGTATTGATGTTAACGCCACAGTATCAGTTGTTGTTACAGTATCAGTTATAGTGTTTGTTATATCTTATTCGTTTAATATGATAGTAAAATATATATTAAATTAAATGAACCCCACTAAATGTGGGGTTTTTATTGAATTTAAATAATTAATATTATTTATTTTTCATTATTTCAATTTTATTTAAAATATCTTTAAGGTCGTCACTAAGTGGACTAGTTGGCCATTTTAACAACAATGCATCAGCAATTTTTCTATATGATTCTAATGTTTTTTCTTTTGACACAGCAAATCTTTCAAAAATTTTATCTGATTTTTTACAACTATCGTCATAAATTTCAGAAACATTTGAAATAATATCTGCTGACTTTACTAAAACAGAATCATTTGAAAAATTAGAAATATGATCCAATGCTTCTTTTCTTCTGTCATCCCAAGATAGTTTTCTGTCTTGTTCAGTGACGCTCAAAACTAAATCAGATACATTTTTCCCAAATCTTTCAGTAATCATTTCAGCAGTAACTTTATAATCAGGAGCACTGTCTTCTATAGTATCGTGTAATATACCTGCGATAATTGTATCTTCGGGTGATTTTGCTAACGACAAAATAATACCAACAGTAAGGGGATGTGTAATGTAAGGTATTTTTTTACCTGTACGTAATTGTTGCTGGTAGTGGTTATGAGTTTTTGCGGAGAATTTTATAGCCTTTAATATTTTTTCAGTGTATAACATATTTTTCATTATAACATATTATTAGAGGGGGAATATGAGTAGAGTTTTTGTTCGCGACTAAAATTTTAAAGAAGCGGACCATGAGTACATTTCTCGTTCCTTACAGGAACAGGTACTTTTCTGGTTTTTAATAAAACACAGAAAAGTCTTCCGAGTACGCTACGCGAGCAAAGCAGTTTGCTCGCTAAGGTCCACCCAAGAAAAAAGGCATGC
>JAENWX010000002.1 GCA_016649835.1 Minisyncoccota bacterium
GGACGTCCTACGCACAGATATAGAGCACGGGGCCGATTGCTTAGAGATTTATATCCTCTTAATTAAAATGCTATAATAAAACCATATCAAATTTCTGAGATAAGTATATCATAATAAAAATATAATGTCAAGCACAAATAAAACAAGTAAAGATGAGGGTTTTTTGGACCAAACACTGCGTCCAGAGGTCTGGTCTGAATATATTGGGCAAGAAAACATAAAAGCCAATCTTAAAATACTTCTTACAGCAGCAGAAGAACGTGCTCACCCGGCTGAGCATATTCTTTTTTATGGACCACCAGGCCTTGGAAAAACTACCCTCGCCCATTTAATAGCAAAAGAAACAAGAAGACAAATAAAAATTACTTCTGGCCCTGCCATAGAAAAAGTTGGAGACCTTGCTTCTATATTAACCAATCTTTCACCTGGAGATATTGTTTTTATAGATGAAATTCATCGACTAAATAAAATGGTTGAGGAAATACTTTACCCTGCCATGGAGTCTGGAGTTCTCGATATAATTATTGGGAAGGGTCCGTCTGCTCGCACAATACAACTTGAACTTCCTCCTTTTACACTTATTGCTGCTACTACAAGAATTGCATTACTCTCAGCACCTCTTAGGTCTCGTTTTTCTGGAGGAGTTTTTCGTTTAGAATTTTATACTCATGATGAAATCAAAAAAATAATAAGTCGTTCTGCTAAAATACTTGGAGTAAAACTTGAAGACGACGCTTTGGATGAAATAGCTAAACGCGCTCGTTTTACTCCTCGTACTGCAAATTATTTTCTAAAGAGATGCCGTGATTATGCCCAAGTAAACAAAACCCCTCTTTCAAAAGAAGCTGTTAAAAAAGCATTGGCACTACTAGAAATAGACGAGCTTGGACTGTCTTCTTCTGATAGACGAATACTAGATATAATAATTTCCAAATTTGGAGGTGGTCCAGTAGGCCTTAAAACTATTGCTGCGGCAACTAGTGAAGAAGAAGCAACAATAGAAGAGGTGGTGGAGCCATATTTAATACAACTTGGATTACTAGACCGTACTACACGTGGAAGAATAGTAACAAAAAAAGGTTATGAGCATTTGGGGTATGAGTTTGTAAATAATTAAGAATTAATAATTAATAATTACGAATTAACCCAGTAGGTGATTTTAATAAATCAGAATTTAAATACGGCAATACAAAAATTAATTAAAAAATTTAAATAGTCTTATCAAAGGGGCTTGTGAGCGCGTCGGCGCGAACACTGAACGAATTTTCACCAGAAAATTAGTGTACCCTTTGAGAAGAGCTATTTTAATTTTTAAAAACCTAATTATGAGAATAATATCAATCGATCCTGGTTTTGAAAGAGTGGGAATAGCTATTATAGAAAAAACTTTTTTAAAGAAAGATATTTTAATATATTCAAATTGTTTTAAAACCTCTGCCAAAATTCCTTTTCCAGAAAGACTCAGAAATATCGGCGCTGAATTAGAAAAAATTATTAAAAAATACAAACCTGTTGCTCTGGCAATTGAAAAACTGTATTTTACTACAAACCAAAAAACAGTTATGGGTGTATCTGAAGCGCGTGGGGTTATTATATATGTGGCCTCTAAAAACAATCTTTCTATATACGAATATACACCACCTCAAATAAAAGTAGCTGTAACTGGATATGGAAAAGCCACAAAACAAATGGTTATGTCTATGGTTCCAAAGCTTATAGACATAAAAACTGACATAAATTCAGACGACGAAATAGATGCTATTGCTATTGGCCTCACCTGTCTTGCCTGTGAAAATGCTGATTTTATTAAAAAATAAACACTGGAAATTACTCCATATAAACAACCCTTAGTTATCCCCATGCTGTGTGGGTATTGCAAAGAAAATAATAATTTGATACAACTAGTAAATTATAATTTTGTTTATTTTATTATGAGCTATATTGATGATGAAGAATTAAAAATAGGTGACGGAGATGAAGAGGAAGAAGTTGAAATAAGTGAAGAAGGTGAGGATGAAAATTTCAACGACTTACTTGATATCGACGATGAAGAGGAAGAAGAAGTTGGCCTTTTGGGAGACGACGAAAAAGAGGCTGACGATTTAGAATAAAAAAATTCCCTACGACCAAAGTCGGAGGGAATTTTTTTATATAATATTTATTTTACAAAATCTTTTTTTACCTATTCTGTAAACCCCAGCTTCTGAAACTTCTGTGTGTGATGTAATTTTTTTATCTAAGTCTAAGTTTGTTATTGCTCCACCGTCAACGAGTCTTCTAAACTCTCCCTTGGAAGAGACTATTTTGTTTGTTAAGAAAGTGTCTACAAGCAATTCTTTTATACCTACTGTTATGTTTTCTATATCATCAGGAATCTCATTTTTTTGAAAAGTATTTATAAAATTTTCCTCAGCTTGTTTTGATTTCTTTTCTCCGTGATAAATAGAAACAATCTCTCTTGCCAGTCTCATTTTTAAATCACGAGGATTAACTTTTTCAGAAAGTATATCTTTTTTAATATTTTCTATTTCAGACATCGGGACATTTGTACACAACTCAAAACCAGAAACTATTAAACCGTCGGTCCAGCTCATAATCTTTCCATACATTTCAAACTCAGAATCAGAAAGTGCTGCCATATTGCCTTCTGTTTTACCCATTTTTTTCCCTGTATTATCCTCAAGAAGTTTTACGGTAACAACAAACTTTTCTTTATTTTTCATTGTCTTCATTAGGTCACGACCACAAAGCATATTAAAGGTTTGGTCATTACCCCCTATTTCTCCATCAACATTCATAGCAACAGAATCGTAGGCTTGCATAAGTGGATACATAAATTCGTTTATATATATTGGCTTACCTTCTTTAATTCTTTTGTCGAACATGTCACGCTCAAGCATTTGTTGAACAGTCATTTGTGAAGCAAGAGAAAGAACATCTTCAAAATTCATTTTACTAAGCCATTTGGAATTAAATTTTATAACGGCTGCATTTTTCCCAGAAAAAGAAAGTAGTGCGCTTGCTTGTTTTTTGTAATTTTTTAAATTTACCATTACCTCTTTGTGAGTAAGTTGTTTGCGAACTGCGGCTTTGTCTGTTGGATCACCTATCATTGCCGTAAAATCACCCATGAGTAAAATTACCTTATGGCCCGCTTTTTGAAAGTCTCGTAATATTTTTATTGGTATAGCATGACCAAGGTGTAGTGTTGGACCAGTAGGGTCGATACCCAAATATATAGTAAGTTTTTCACCTTTATTCATTTTACTTAAAATAAAATCTTTTGAGGGGTATGTTGCAGCTATTCCCCTGGTCAAAAGTTCATTATTTTTAATATTGTTATTTGTTTCCATACTTTAGTATATTAACATATCTTAGTCCAAAAAAGACAGATATTGTGTTATGATAAAAAAATATGAGTCCCGTTAGAGATGTGCATGTTATCTTTCTAACAGGAGTTTAAGATTTTGGTGAAGTATATATTATTAACAATAATTAATCAGACACGTCCCACTTTTGGGGGACTATCTCTAATGGGATGAAACATGTTAAAAAAACAGCTTTAAAAAATATAGTTTTGGTTGTTATAGGTCTCGGCCTTCTTTTTACTGGTATTTTAATGGTGTGGGTTAGCACATTACAGCTTCCTGATTTTAAATCTTTCACCGATAGAAAAATGAAAAGTTCAACTAAAATTTATGATAAAACGGGAACCATTTTACTTTATGATGTTCACCAAAATATAAAAAGAACTATTATTCCTTATGAGGAGATGGGTGTAAATATTTTAAACTCCACAGTGGCCATAGAGGATTCAGAGTTTTATAAACACAAAGGTATCCGTATTTCTTCTATAATCCGTGCAACTTTTTGGGCAAAATTAACAGGGAAAAAAGTTCAGGGTGGCTCAACTATTACCCAGCAATTAATTAAAAACACCCTTCTAACTCCAGAAGTTTCTATTACTCGTAAAATTAAAGAATGGATTCTAGCAATAAAACTAGAGAAAATTATGAATAAAGAAGAAATCTTAACTCTTTATTTAAATGAAGCTCCTTATGGTGGAAATCTTTACGGCATAGAAGAAGCTGCAAAAGCATTTTTTGGTAAAAGACCAACAGACTTAACACTGGCAGAGGCTTCGTATTTAGCTGCTATTCCAAACGGCCCTACTTATTATTCTCCATATCGAAAAAACAAAGACAAACTAGATGAGCGTAAAAATTTGGTTTTACGTAGAATGCTTGAAATTAATTTTATAAACGAAGAAGAGTATAACAAAGCAAAAGAAGAAATTGTTGTCTTTTTACCAGAACAACCAATGCATATAGCTGCTCCTCATTTTGTATTTTTTATAAAAGAATATTTAGAAAACAAATATGGTCTTGATGCTGTTGAAGGTGGAGGCTTAAAAGTCATAACTACACTTGATTACGAATTACAAAAGAAAGCTGAAAAAATAGCTGAAGCTAAGGCAAAAGAAAATGAAGTAAACTGGTTGGGTTCAAATGCAGCAGTTGTTGTTGTAGACCCAAAAACAGGACAAATACTTTCTATGGTTGGTTCTCGTGATTATTTTGACTTAACTGTTGATGGAAATTTTAATGTTGCAACAGCAGCAAGACAACCAGGGTCTTCTTTTAAGCCAATTATTTATTCTTTGGCTTTTGAAAAAGGTTATACTGAAAAAACTACTCTTTTTGATGTTAAAACTGAGTTTAATTCATCTTGTAATCCTTCTGCCTCGTCAACATCACAAACCTGTTATTCACCAGACAACTATGATAATGCCTTTCGTGGTCCCCTGACTCTTCGTGAAGGACTTGCTCAGTCTATCAACATACTAGCTGTAAAACTTTTATATTTAGTAGGAATATCTGATTCTATTAAACTAGCACACGACCTAGGAGTCACCACATTAAAAAATGACCCTAACTTGTATGGATTAACTCTAGTTATCGGAGGAGGAGAAACTACTCTTCTTGATATGACTTCTGTTTATGGAGTTTTTGCTAATGATGGAGTAAAAAACAATACTCAAGGAATTTTATCTGTAGAAGATGGAGAAGGAAATATTTTAGAAAAATATGAAAACAAAACACAACAAATAATAAAACCAAATACCTCTCGTCTTATATCAAGTATATTATCAGACGATGTTTCTAGAATTCCTACTTTTGGTAAAAATTCTATATTAAATATTCCAGGAAGAGAGGTTGCTGTTAAAACAGGTACTACAAACAACAACAAGGATGCCTGGACTATTGGATATACGCCCTCTGTGTCGGTTGGAGTGTGGGTTGGTAACAATGACAACAAACCAATGAAAAAAGGTGGTGCTGCTCTTGCTGGCCCCATATGGAACGCTGTTATGGTAGAAGCCCTTAGTTCTCTACCCAATGAATCATTTATTAAGCCGGACCCTATAGATAACTCTATTCCGCCAATTCTTCGTGGTTTTTGGCAAGGAGGAGAAACGTTTACAATAGATACTCTTTCTAAAGGCTTGGCCACCGAATATACACCTGAGGAATTAAAGAAGGAAATATCAATAACAAATGTTCATACTATTTTACATTGGATAAACAAAAACAATCCTTTGGAAAAATTTTCATCTCCTCAGACAAATGACTCTCAGTATGACAACTGGGAATATGGGATTAGAAATTGGTGGAATGCAAATAGTTATAAATACAACAACGTTACAGAATTAGATATACCAAAAAACATAGACAATATTCACACATCGGAGTCTAAACCTGTTTTTGAAATTCAAGGACTTGAAAACAAAACATACAGAGAAGATGAAAGTGTAAATATTTCAATACTCTATAAGAGTATAAATCCAATAATAAAAATTGATGTTTTTGTAAACAACACTTATGTTTCTTCTTTAAAATCATACCCATTTAATGTTTCTTTTTTACCAAAAGATATAAATGATATTTCAAAAACAAATACTATACGTATTATGGGTGTTGATAATCTTGGAAATAAAGGAGAACAAATTACTACTTTTAAAGTATTTAGTCTTTAGTTCTATTTGATATCAAAAAAATGAATATTAGGGAAAAGAGATTCTAATTTATTTAGAATCTCTTTTTTGTGCATCAAAATTTCACTTCTAAGCATTGGGGATCCTTTTACATAAATACATCCTCCTTTTATTTTTAGTGAATCATTTTCAATAGGATGAGATATCTCTTCTGAAATGGTTTTAATAACCAAATCTCTTAATTCTTCTTTTTCATAAATTATTTTTTTAAATTTATCTAAGAAATTTTTTATATGATTATAATCCATCCCATTAGAGATAGGAAGTTATTAAACTTCCATGTCTTATTATTTATTGTTAATAATATGCACTTTATCAAAATTTTAAACTCCTGTTAGCAAGATAACATACACATCTCTAACGGGACAGGTTTTTTTATAAATTAGTAATTATTAATTAGTAATTAGTAATTAGTAATTATTTCTACCTATTCATTGGCATAACTAAATACATAAAAGACGAGTCGCCTATTCCTCTTATTGTCATTGGTTTATTGTTTCCATTTAATTCTATATCTAAACTATCTCCACTAATAGATTGAAAACAATCCAATATATATTTGTAATTAAAATTAGCAGATACATCTTCTCCAGAAAGGGCACCTGAGATAATTGTTGTATTTTCTCCTACATCTGCGTTGTTTGATTTTATTTCAAAAATTTTATCATGTGGTTTAACAGTTAAAACAATTTGATTAAATTTATCTGAAAATATGTTTGAAATTTTTAAAGAAGAAATAAAATCTTGTTTTAAAACAACTGTTTTAGTTGTTGGATTTTTAGGAATAATTTGTTTATAGTCAGGAAAACTTCCATCAACAACCCTAGATGTTAGATAAATATTTTCAATAGAAAAAGATATTTGATTTTTTTGCAGAGTAATTTTTAAATCGTCTTCTATTCCATCAAATACTTTAATTATTTCAACTACGTTTTTAAATGGTATTAATATGCCTTCAAATGATAATTTTTGTTTTATTTTTATTTTCTTTTCTGCTAGTCGAAATGAGTCTGTAGACACAAAAACTAACATGTCATCCTCTGGATATATATAAACACTTCCTATTTCTGGTTTAATTTCTGAAATAGAAGCACTATAATAAACGGATTTAATACCATCTATAAATTTACTATTGGATATATTGAAACTTTCTCCTTCAACCATAGGTATTGTTGGAAAATCTTCGTGTGAGATACTTTTTAATAAAATTGTACTTGTATTTGTTTTAACAGATAGGTTTCCATTTATTAATTCAAATTTAACCATTAAATCACCTTGTAATATAGAAAATAAAGAAGATAAAATATCTCCACGAACAGCAACAGTACCTTCGGCTTCTATTTTTGCTGGTATTTCTATTTCTATTCCTATATTTAGATTTGTAGCTCTAAGTTTTAATGTTTTACCAGAGGCAACCCATAAAACTGAACCTAGCACAGGAAGTGTTAAATTTTTACCAGTAATTCTTTCTACTGAAACAAGTGCCTTTTTTATTTTATCTATTGAACATTCTATTTTCATAATATTTTATTTATTAGCTGATATAATTGAATCCCCTGTATTGTATAACTTATATATTAATACTTACTATTATTACTATGGGTGTGGATATGTGGATTACTTTATTACTCTTTTAAAATAAACCTTTTTATATTTTTTTATTAATTATTAAATAATTAACTTGTTAACTATTTTTTTTATTTTTAATAAACAGATATTTATCCACATTTGTATTTTATTCAAACACACTTTATCCACAGACTTATCATTTTATTTATTTAAACATAATTCTAATTTTTTCAATTTCTTGTAATAAAGATGGATCTGTTTTTAAATCCACTTTTATTTTTAAATGAGAGTGGATAACTGTTGTGTGATCTCTATCCCCCAATTTTTGACCTATTAATGGATATGAGATATTAAAATCTTCACGAAGTAGATACATAGCAACCTGACGAGCTCTGACTATTTCTTTTCTTCTTGTTTTTTCATATATAACTTCTTCTGCAAGCCCGTAATAATCAGCAACAATTTTAACAATATCTTTAATAGCAACAGTCTTTTTGGGTCTAATATTATTCTTTATAAGAAGTTTAACTTCTGCAAGTGTTAGACTTCTATTTTTCAATTGAGACTGGCAAATAACGGTATTTAGGCTACCTTCTAACTCGCGAATATTACCCTCAAGAGATTCTGCTAAAGAAGAAACAATTTCTGGTTCGATTATGCAGTTAGTTGATTCAAATTTTGCTTTTATTATAGCTACTCTAGATTCATAATCTGGTTCAACTATTTGTACTGTCATACCAGAAGCAAAACGAGATTGCAGTCTTTCTTCTAATCCTTGAATAAAATTAGGGTGCTTGTCTGAAGAAAAAATTATTTGTTTGTTGCTCTCATACAGTGTATTAAAAAGATGGAACAACTCTTCTTGGGTTTTATCTTTTCCAGAAATAAATTGTATATCATCCATAATGATAACATCGTACTTTCTATATTTTTCTTTGAAAGAGTTTGGATTTTTGTTTTGAATAGAATTAATATAATCAATAGTAAAGCGCTCCAAAGAAACATAATAAATCTTTTTTAGTGGATGATTTATTTTAATTGTGTTACCTATAGCTTGAATTATGTGTGTTTTTCCTAATCCTGTTCCCCCATAAATAAAAAATGGATTATAGTTTTGGCCCGGGTTTGATATTATTGCTTGAGCAACAGCATAAGCAAGCTCGTTGAAAGGACCAACAACAAAAGAATTAAAATTATATTTAGGATTTAAATTGTCTTCTTTGTTTAAATATAAATCATTTAAAGGAAGTTCTTTTGTTATATTTATAGCTTTCTTTACAACAACCCCCTCATCTGTTTTGTTCTCGTTTTTAGGATCATGTTTGTGTATTGAATATTCTACACCACGAATAGTTTCATCGTTTCCTATCAATGTTTTTAGTATTAGTTTATGAAACTTATTGTAAAGCCAGTCTTTTACAAACTCGTTTGGAACACCAACATGTATAACACCACTATCCTCTTTGATAATATATGTATTTTTAAACCAAGTAGTGAAATTAGCCTTTGAAATATTTAGTTCGATTTCAGATAAGCATTTATCCCAAAGTTCTTTTTTTTCCATAGTGTTTATTATACATTGTTTTCCAATTCTCCAAAAATTCAATACCTTAATTAACATGTTGATATCGTGTGGATATGTTTTTTCCTTTTATGTTGCAAAGTTCGATAATATAGTATATATTATCCAATATGTCTCAAACGTACCAACCAAACAAAAGAAAAAGAGCTAAAACACACGGCTTTCTTGTTCGTGCTAAAACACCAAATGGTAGAAAAGTAAACACTGCTAGACGCCAAAAAGGTAGAGCCAACGTATCAATAAAGAAATAAATATGTTTCCAAAGAAAAAGCGGGTTACAAAAGGAGTTTTTCAAATCTTGCTAAAGGATGGAAAAACCTTTTCCACCAAGCTTTTTTTGTTTTATTTTCAAAAAAACGACTCCCCTCAATATGCAATAGTGGCACCAAAAAATATATTTAAAAACGCAGCCAAAAGGAATAAATATAGAAGAATTGGTTACAACATACTAAGATCTGTTCCTATAAAATCAGGTTCAGGTATTTTTATGTATAAAAAACCAACTATTACGGCAAACAACAAAGAAATTAAAGAAGAAATGTTATTTATATTAAATAAATTCAATATCATTTAGTAGTTTTTAATAAAATACGCTTCCAATAAGGAGTATTTGTAATGGAGTGAAAAAAGTAATAATTTGGCTTATAAATATTTACCAAAAAACACCATTAAGGTCCCATTCCTCGTGTGTTTTTTTGCCAACTTGTTCTGAATACACCAAACAGTCTGTATTTAAATATGGAGCCCTGAGAGGCACTTTACGAGGCATTAAAAGGATTTTACGTTGTCACCCTTGGCAAAAAAACCACTATGATCCGGTAATATAATTACCAATTACTAATTAATGATTACTAATTGAAAAATAACTACTAATAAGATGACTAAGGGGTAAAATTGGGATATAAAAAAACAGGAAAATCAACTTTTTATTTTTTGTCTTCTTGTGATACAATAGGACAATGTCAGCATTATGGAACTCTATATTTTATAATCCTATATATAACATTCTTATTTTTATAATAGACAACATCACTTTTGGGGATGTTGGTTTTGCTATTATTTTAGTAACTATTATTGTTAAATTGGCTCTTGCTCCCCTTACTCGTAAGTCTATTAAAAGCCAGATACTTATGAAGAGGATGGAACCAGAGATAAAGCAAATAAAGAAAGACTATCCAAACAAAGAAGAACAAGCTAAAAAAACCTTTGAATTATATAAAAAATATGGAACAAACCCATTTTCTGGATGTTTGGTTATAATTATTCAGCTCCCTATAATTTTTGCTTTATATTATGTCTTTTATAAAGGACTTTCTATTGATTCAAGTATAATATATTCATTTATACAAATTCCTACTACTTTACACACAAATTTTCTTGGTCTTTTAGAAATGGGAGAAAAGAGTATTGTTTTAGCCTTCCTTGCTGGTTTAACTCAGTTTATACAAGGATATCTTGCAACTCCTATTAAGCCAAAACTAGAAATAGTAAAAGAAGAAGACATAAATGCACCTAAAACTTTTCAAGAGCAACTTTCAGATAGTATGCAAATGAACGTAAGATATATATTGCCAATTTTCATAGCCTTTATTGCCTGGCAAATTTCCGCAGCTGTCGCTTTATACTGGATTACAAGTAATGTTTTTACAATTGTTCAAGAATGGTATATTCGAAGACAGTTGTCTAAAAACTCAATATAAATATTATGTATAAAGAAAAAATACAAGAAGCAGTAGAACAAATATTCAAACATTCAGCCTGTACTATTTCTAAATGTGAGTTTTCTGAAGAAAGTGGAATGCTTTGGTGTATGATAGAAACTCCAGACTCAAACCTTATGATTGGTAGAGAAGGAGAAACACTTCGCTCCCTAAACCACATAGTTCAAAAAATTGTAGAAAAAGGATTAATAGAAAAAGAAGAAAAAAGGCCAAGTATATTTATTGATATAAATGGATATCAAAAAAAGAGATTTGAAAACTTGAAAAACATAGCACACATGATGGCTGAGCGCGCTCGTTATTTTAAGAGTAATATTGAAGTAGACCCAATGCCCGCATTTGAAAGAAGAATAATACATATGTTTCTTGAAGGACATAAAGATATAAAAACAGAATCAGAGGGTTATGGTCCAACACGAAGAGTTGTTATTAAATATGTAAATAATGACTAATTAATGATTAACCCAGAGGGTGATTCTGTTGAATCATAATTACTAATTAAAAACACCTAGGCATCGCCTAGGTGTTTTTAATTGTATTTAATTAGTCATTAGTAATTGGTAATAAGTAATTATTTGAGTTTCAACCCCCACAACGATGAATCTTTTTTGTTTATGAAGAATAGATTGCTTTCAGTTTTATCTAAAAATAAATGAGTTGCATCTATTGGAGTTTCTTTTCGGGAGTTTGCTATTGTTTCCCATTCCCCATTTACTGTATTAATCTTTATAAAATAATCAGTGAATGATGTTAGTCCTTGGTACCAAGAATCCGGATACTGGTTTCCAACTACAAGGTTTGGAATACCACAATAAACAGAAATACTATCAATACTCCAGACACATTTTTCAGGTAAACCATATTTATCCAAGTCGGTACTTATATGGTTACTTATATTAAAAATTTGTAGTTTTGGGCCTGTGGCTGTTGATATACTGTATAAAACAAGGGATCCGTTACGGTTTACAAGAGTAGTAAGGCCGGGAACTCCACCCATTATTTTAGTAGTAGTTTTACTAGATGCATTTAAAAGAAAGATGCTGCCGTTTGACACATATGAGGCTTTGTTTGTTAAATATATTCTTTGGTTATTGTCTATTTGTGATAACCATTCTGTAAAAGGAGAATTAAATATCATTTCTTTTTTTGTGTTTCCAAAAAAACCTAAGGTGCCAGCAGAGCCATTACTATTTCCTGTTAGATAAAAAAATTGAGTTTTATTTGGGGAAATACTAAAATCAAAAATATTTTGAGGTAGAAATTCTCCTTTAGGAGCGCCCAGTGTTGCCACAAAAGTATCAATCACTTTATTTTCAGAAAGATATCTGTAAACTACGGTCTTGCCTGTGCCGTCAAAAATAGCTTCATAAATATTTGGAATAGTAGAGTTTGAGATTTTTTCTTTAGACTGTGTGTCTAAAAACATTTTATAAATATGACCATTTGCTCTCTCCACATATCTTATAGAAGGAGCTTCTTCTGTTTTTTCTGTGGGGATAACATTTTCTGTTGTTGTTGATTTTGTAAAGTAGGGAGCGGTTTCTGCATCTATAATTCCTGTTACTGTTAGACTGTTTAAAGTTTGAAATTCTTTTACTGCGTCTGTAACTTTCTTTCCAAAAGCTCCATCAACAACAAGTGGTGGACTAAGAGAAAGAGTCTCGTTTAAAATTTTTTGTATTTCTTTTCTTCCCTCTTTTGTATTTGGAGAGATAACAGTTTTAATAATTTCTTGTTGTGGGGCTACTTCGGCAGTAGTATCAACTACAACAGGTCTTGTGTCATCTAAAAAGGTCGCTCCAGCAACAGCAAAATCAGTTATTTGGTAAAACCTTGATACAGAAGTACCAGGTGTTTCTTCTCCTGGAAGTTGACCGTCTATTGGTATCTCTCCGTCGGGTCCTGTTACCACATCACTACCAGTTCCAAAAGGATTAAAACTTTGGTACCAAGGAGTTGTCTCAGCTACATTCCCTGCTCCTTTGTCTTTATTCATCCAGAAAAAAACACCAAGGATAATAACTCCGACGAGAACAAATGTTGTTATAAAAATGATTATTGTTTTTTTAGGCATAATTTACCATTTTATTATATGATAATGATTTGGTTCACGCATAAATTGAGTTGTTCCTTTTAAAAATACAGGGAAGTTCATTCCGGTTGATTTTATTTTTGTTTTGCTTTCATCCACGTATTTTACCAATGAAGTAGTTAATCTTAAATCAACAAAACTATTTCCAGGCAGGTGTAGAGTTTTATTTGAGTGTAACCAACATTCAGTCCCACCTGTGATTACTATATCACAGGATGGACAAGTACTTTTTTTTAAAGCAATAACACTACTAGTATTTAATCCAGCTAAACTTGTGCATCCACTTTGTCCAACTTTTGTACAATTAGGAGAATTAACTGTAATTCCAGCAGTAATAACTGCATCTCTCTCTTTTTTATCACTTGCCCACACATCACCGGATGTATATTTACCATTACAATATTTACCACTAATAGCAGATTGAGGGGTATCACCATGAACTTCAGGATCTATAACAACGCTGACAGCCTTAATGGTTACTCCCCTCCCTCCCAGTAAGTCTGGGTTTATTGTGTTTAACAAAGCATATGAACCTAGGGCAATAAGTAATCCAAAGATAGCCTTAGTTATTCTGTCTTTAGCTTCTGTTTTTCCAAAAATAGATTCGTCTCCCATGTATTGTACTCCGCCAATAACTATCATAATAACAGCAAGTACAGCACATAAACCGAGAGCGATATTAAATATAGTATTAAAATATGAACCAATATCTTCTGGAGCAGTTTTAAACTCTCCAATTGGAGCGAGGAGTGTATATACCTTAGAATCAGAAGAAGTGTCTTCTGTTTGAGGTGTAAAGGTTACCGCTTCGTCAGCTGCAGCAGCTAAAATTTCTTCCTTTGTAACTTCTTTTTGAGCAGCAATTACCTCACTGTTTGCAGCAGCCCATACATCTCTGTTTATAACAGTTAAGTCTTTTTCTAGTTGAGTAGTATCTTGATTTTTTGATTTAGCTTCTGCTATTTTATCTTGATAGTCTTTTATAATAAGATTAATTTTATTTAAATTGGCCTTAGCCTCCTCTAATTTCTTTTGAGCAGCTTCTAACGTTGTTTCTGCGGTCACTATATTTTTTTCTAAAGAAACCCCACCCAAATGAGTAAAGACAACATTAAAAGGTAATAAAATATTTATAAATAATATAATTATTAAAAAAGAAAGTGATTGTTTTTTGATACCACTATAAATAAATGATAATGAATTATTTTTTACTATTTTATTTTTGTTATTTATTTTCATGTTTTATTTTATAATGATTTTTAACAGAGATAAGTGCTATATATTTATCCTCAATTGGTTGGTAGCTGTCTGGAATAATTCAGAAATATTTTCAATTACAAAATTTATTGTAGCGTAGCCACCTCGTGATGCGGGGCGGATTGTTAACTCTGTTTTTTTGAAAGGAGTCTGAATACTCTCGTTGTTTATTTTCCAACTATAACTAAAGTCACTCTCATTCCCTTTTAGAGAAATAAAATATGGCTCAGCAACAACAGTCATTTCGTCTTCTGTCATAAATGTTTCTTTATTCAAAGCGTTGTTGTATAAAACTCCTTCTGTTGGTGACTTTTTATAAAAAACCACCTTTGGTTTATATGTTGGTATTGTTATGGTATTTTCTGCTCCATAACTACCACCAACAGACGAGGCGGTAACTTTTATTTCATTAAGCTCATCAAATACACTGTTTTTAAAAACATAAGAATTTTTATTATAGCCAGAAGCAGCTAGAATAACTTCCCCATTGTTTTTCCAAGTATATGTAATACTACCACTACCAGATTTTATTGTAGAAGTATTTGGTATTGCAACAACGCGAACAAATCCACCAGAAACAGGAAGGGCCTTCCCTCTATAAAAAGAAGGAACATATCCATCAACAGATTCCCAGACAACTTCAACTTCAGAAGGAATTATTGCTATTTTTTTAATAAGAGTACTTACAGAACCCACCACTCGAATATTAACAGTAATAACACTAACTATATCAGGACCTTTTGCCGTAAAAGAATAACTTGTTTTTCCTATTCCAGAAAGAACTGTTCCTGTTTCTGTTTGCCAAGTTATAATAGCTTTGTTTAGGTCGGTTGCGTAACTAGAAAGATTTATAGTTACATCTTGATATGGTTGTGGGTTGTTTGGAATAGTTTCTACGTTTATTTCCCCTTCTTGGACCTCAATCTGGGTTTCAGCAATAGAAAAAGACGGTATATTTATTATTCCTAGAATAAAAATTCCAATTAGAAAAAGTTTTATTTTTGTAAATTTCACTCCTTATATTATATAATAATCTTGTAAACCAAACAACCCGTAATAATTACTAATTACTAATTAATAATTAATAATTACAAACCTGCCTGCCGGCAGGTTAAGAACTAGGGTCAAAATACAGACACATAGAGATGAAGGTTTTTATTGAGTGTTCGCGGCCAGTAGTTCACTCTTGGCTTTTTTAATAGCAAGAATTTGTGATGGGTCAGATGTTATAATCTGGTCCTCAGTATAAGAGGCAATTGTTTTTATGGCGACATGTTTTAATCCAGCAAAGAATATACCTTCTCCTACGTTTGCTTCAAGCAATAGATATTTTTCTTCATCAGTAAGATTGAATGTTTTTTGAAGTACATCTATGGTTGCTGGGGATTGTTTTAAGAGCAACTGAATAGACGAGTTTGTAACAATTGGAATACCATAAGGACTCTTCATAAAGTCCCCTACATCTTGGGTAATAGTAGCAAGTCCCAAGTAGTATTTACGTCCTCTTTTGGCGATAGAATATAGGAAAGAAGCAGTGTCTTCGGATTTCATCATCCACCAAGCCTCATCTACAACAAGAAGCCTTTTTTTAATATTTTTACGGATAGCATTCCATATATAATGAGTAATTATATACATAGCAACAGGTTTGAGCTCATCTTCCATGTCTCGAACAGAGAAAACAATAAACTTTCTGTTGATATCTACGTTTGATGGTTGGTTCAAAAAAGAAGACCAAGAACCGTGTGTAAACTTTACTAAACGTTGCATAAGAGATTCACTACCTTCCATTCCAGATAGAACCACTTCAAAGTCAGACAACATTGGGGGTTCAATATTCATAAAATCAGAATCAGAAGTAATGTCTTTTAACGCATAGGTTTCAGTAATAGCTGCATCGATAATAGAATCCTCTTCTGGAGAAAGGCCTCCAAGCATTATTCTAAATAAACCAACAAGGTTTATAGTGTTTGCTCTTAGGACATCTGCGCCAGTTTCATCTCCGGTAGGTATTGGTAAATCAAAAGGATTTATGTGGTGGTCAGAAGAAAGAGCGATGTTGAAATATCTTCCTCCTACAGCTTCTGCAAGATACTCATATTCTCTTTCAGGGTCGATAACAATAACCTCTGTATCAAACATCAGAGTACGAATAATTTCTAGTTTAGTGGCATAGGATTTACCCGCTCCAGCTGTCGCGAACGTAATAGAGTTGTAGTTTGGTAGAGAAAATCTATCAAAAAGAATTAGACTAGAATTGTGTCTGTTTACGCCATATAGTATTCCTTTGTCTTCAGTAAGGTCAAAGGAAACGAAAGGAAAAATACTTGAAAGAGGTTCAGTATTGAGTTTTTGGTGTATTCCCAAAATATCAGTACCAAGAGGAATAACACTTTTAAATCCTTCGTTTTGTTGAAATAGAGCTGGTTTTAGATAAATAAGTTTTGAATCAAGAAGAGATTTTATTTCATTTTCTATTTTGAATAAATCATTATCGTTTTCTGCATAAACAGTAATATAAAGACCAACATCAAACATTTTTTCTTGAGCCTGCATTAAGTTGTTTCTTAAATCTTCAAGATCTCTGTAGGCAGTGTCTAACATTGGGTCGCGGACTAGACCTTTTGACTCACGAATAGAAATCTGACTTTGAACCTCAGCTACTTTTTTCTGAAAAGACCTTAATATTTCTGCTGTATCAATAGGGTGTATAAAAATAGAAACATCAAAAACTTTATCTAGGTTTATGATAGGTGAAAACCAGTTATCAGTAAGATATCTAGGATATGATATAACAAAGAAAGTTCTAACTATTCTGTCTCCTAGGTTAAGAGACTTTGGTGTTATTTGAAGAGCAGAAGGAGCAATAATATCTTGAAGTTCTAGTGTTGCAGCTTTGTATATTTCGCTAGGCAAAATAGGCATAACAACACTTTTGTTTTTGTTGATATCATCCCCTTTTCCTAATAATGATGAAAATATTCCCATATAGTATAGTGTCTATTATTGTAATTTAATTCCTTGACTAGTGTCTCCGGGATTAAATGTTTTATAAAAAAGTTCGACAACCTGGTCTGTTTTTAATTGAGATGTTCTTATGCCTACTCTTCCAAGTCCACTCATAATAACTCCAACTCTTTGGTCTAGCTGAGTTCTCTTTTCTTCAAATGAAGCCAAGTCCATTGCTTTTTTGGTCTCATCAATTTGTTTTTTTTGAGAACCGCCAAGAAGACTATCAACCATTGTGCTACCAGGTTTTATTAAAGAGGAACTATATGGGACAACAATAAAGAATGTTTTTGTCATTATATTTACTTCGTCTGTGAAAGATTTAATAAAATCTATATATTCTTTGGTTTGTATTTTTAAAAGAGGCTCTGCTTGTTCTTTGAGTCTACCCTCTAGCATTAGAAGATAAGGTCTGATGTCTAGTCTACGAGACTGCATACATATCTGAGTAGGAAAATCTAACCCGTTTAAAAAATTTTGAAATTCGTTTACAATAGCAGCCTGCTCGTCGGCTGATTTGAGAGAAAGGTTTAAAGAAGAAGCAATTAAAATTGCACGAAGACCACCATCTTTTAAAATGATGATACCGTTTCGGACTTCTTTAATTGGGACAAATTCCTGAGAACTTTTTGCGCTGATTGCCATAAAGATAATTACAAATTACTGATTACTAATTACTAATTTAAATTCAAACACTACTAGGTCTATCCTCATTGTATCATATAATTCTTGATCGGTTTATTAAATATCAATCTTTTTAACCCATTACTAATTATTAATCATGATTCAAAAGAATCACCCCATGGATTAATTGTTAATTGTTAATTATTTACTTCCCCTCCTCCCCCTTGTCTTGTACATCCAAACTCCAAGATAAATCTTTTAATTTATTTGTAGTTGTCATGGGTACAATAGATACCAAAGGAAGAGCAGAAGGTTCCTCTTCTTTACCCTTTGTTCCTGGCTTAACTAGTCTTTGTCTCCAGATGTATAACTTACTTGAAACCAAATAATTTAGCCCAGCCTCAAGATAAAAAATAAAAGGCTTCTCATTTATTTTATAAAAAACAAGTAGAAAGGTAAGTACTGCAAAAGGAATAATGAAAAAAATACCAATCCATAAAGGAAATATTTTATAAAGCACAAAAACTATACCAGCTCCTCCAATAAGGTATATGAACTGACGAAAAGTAAAAGGACCAAATAGTTTATCCTCAACATCAATAAATTGTGGTACTTTGAATTGCATATGATAATAATTACTAATTAACAATTAATCCAGGGGGTGATTCTTTTGAATCATGATTACTAATTTAAAAACAATAACACTACTTTAATCTATTATACTATATAAAAACAAAGTTACTTAACGGTTTTCTTTTGTGGTTTTTTGAATTGCAGTTAATAATTTCAATATTATGGTTATTCCCTCGATATAAACATTAAACTCTTCTTGTGTTATATATTTTCCACCCAATAATAATTTTAACCAATATTCAGTTTCCCTAGCCTCTTTGTATGAAATAGATATTTTTGATATAAAATCATTTCTTGATTGAGCTCCTATTGATTCCTCTATATTTGCCCCAATAGAAGTACCTGATCTTAAAATTTGCTTAGATAATACAAATTCATTTCTTTTGATAAGTTTTTTATATAATTCAATTATTAATAAAGCAAAATCAAAACTTTTTTGTTGAATTATATTCTCTCTCATTATTATTTGTTTTAATTCCAATTATTAATCAGTAATTGGTAATTAGTAATTGCCTCTAGAACGCTTCTCGATACGGGTCGTTTGATTTAGCTGGAGCTTCGTGGACTTCTTTTGAAGGGTCAGATATTTTTGGAATAGAATAATCTGTAACAACATGGTCACTCATGGTTACACTTTTAAGTTTTTCATCCATAATGTTTAAAGGAGCACTTTTTATTTCAGGAGAAATTACAGAAGGTTTTGCTTCCCAAACATCTTTTAACTCATCTTTTTCTATTATATCATTAATTTTTTTAGACTCTTCTTGTTTTTCCGATGGAGTTTTTTCATTACTAATTTCTAATCCAACTGCCGGAGAGATAGATTCCTCTTTTTTAATAGTTTCTTCATTAGTAATTACTTTTTCATAAGGAGGAACTGGAACTTTTTCTATTTCTATTTCATTATTAATTAGTAATTTGTCATTAGTAATTATTTTACCATAAGGAGGAAGAGGAACATCTTCTTGTCCTTCATTTACTCTCATTAATTCTCTTATTTTTAATAAAATAGTATCATTAACATCTTTTATTAGGCTGGAAATATCTTCTCTTGGAATTGTAATTTTAGAGATAACCTCACTTTCATATTTACTTGGGTGTGTTTCGTTTTTCATTACTTTAACAGTAATGTCTTCTAAAATCCCCATTTGTTCAATATTTAGATTGTAGTCTTTGGATATTTTGTATAGTTTTTCTTTCCAATCAGACCTAGCAACAGCCTCCTGTGTTTCTTTTGGCATACCAATAAAACGAGGGTCTAAGACCAGGGGTTTGTTTTCAAAAACAGCCTTAGGCGACCTATTTATTTTTTTCTCTAAACCCTCTTGTATTTTTTTAAATATTTTATCATCTAAATCTTTTAATAAAATAAAAACTCCTTCGTCGTTTAACATTAGTTTTTGTTTTAAGCTTTTTTCATATTCATCTGGAAGTAAAATTCCAGACAATAATAATTCTGTTTCAGTCACAAGGTCTTCTAGTTGTTCCTCTGTATATTGATCCTTCATTCCTCGGATAATTAACTTCCAGTTAACATCATCAATAGCCTCTCTGCTTTCTTTTGGAAGTAGGTCTCTAGCCTCGTTAATCTTTATTTGTAGTAAATCTATAGAATTATCCATTTTGTTTATAAAAATTATTTTTTCTCATCTTTTATTCCAGCTAAAATTTTGTTTGAAGCTTCTCTTTCTCCCCTAAAAGAATGTTGACCTCCTGAGACTACAAAATTAACGGCCTGTGACCACCCTCCTCTATTTGAAGCAGCATAATTTTCTCTTGTTGTTCTGTTTTTGGATATAACTGCATTTTCAGCATTTTTAACCAATCTTTCTGCGGCGTTAATTGGGCCTTGGGCATCTGCAAGGGCCTTTTGAATTCCTTCTAGTTTTTCTCTTGTGCCTCCAGTACCATCTCTTCCTCCAACTCCTTTTACTCCATTAATTAAATCATCTCTAACTGTTCTTGCTCTTGCTGCTGCCGGTTTATTACCAGAATCAACAGCATCTTTTAATGTTCTTTCTGCTGCTGCAATAGCTCTTTCTGATGCCGCAAGAGCTTTTTCTGCTCCGCCAATTGCAGCAGTTTGTGTTATTATTTCATCTTGTCTATTTACAGAATTCCCATTTGAATCTGTTATTTTTTGGTTTTTTATAACATCAAGATTGTTTTGGGCGGCATAAACATTTTGTTTTAGTGGTGAATCTTCTCCCACCTCAAGGTCTTTCATTCTCTTTTGTCTCTTTTCAACATGTTCTGCGCGTGCTTTTGTAAATCCACCCTCTTTTGCTTTTCCGAGGTCTACACCAAGGCTTTTACCTGCAGCAGCTCCAGCTTTGGTTGCACGAGCATCAAAACTTCCTTTCCCTGCAGCTGTCCCAGTCTTTAATAGCATCTTTGCTGCAAAACCACCAGGGCCACCCTTTGCCTCCATTGCTTTTAGCCTGTCTGAACTAGCAACCGCACTTCCAAGTCTTCCCACTGTACCTCTCATTGCAAATGCTGCACCACCTGTCATTGCTCCAACAGCTAGCCCACCAACAACCCCACCCGCCTTAGACAAGGATGCTCCTATTTCACCAGACATACTAACAGCAACGTCTTTTGCCTTCATGAGAAGAATCATAATAAATGCAAATGGAACTATAATTTTTATAATCCAACCTAATCCGCTAACTATCTCTCCGGTTGGGGTTTTAAATGCATCCATAACTCCTAATCCCTTTCCCATAAATCCAACAATTAAATACATAAAGAAAACAAAAACAGGAGCTACAAAAGCCATTTTTAATAAATTGGGCCACCATTCCTTCCACCCAATCATTTTAATTCCTTGCATTTGAGGGACAATATAACTAAAGAAAGCAAGAGGGGCAACTATCATTGAAAGCCAAAGCATCACAACTCTACCTATAAAAATAAGAGCTGTAGATGTGAAAGCAATGATTCCAACTATGTTAACTATTGTTGCGAGAAAAACAATTAAAAAGAAACTAGTAAGTGGAATGTCTCCAGTCATAACATTAGTATTTCCAGTGTCAAAACCCGACGATGCTGGTTTTGCCCTGCTGATCTCCCTAGAGTTTATGATAAGGTTCTGTGGATTAACGCCTGAAACTATTGCCGTTGATAGTTGAAGTTCTCCATATTCACCAAGCACACTTGTAACTTTTGTAGACTTGCCATTCTCGTCTTTTTGGGTAATTATTATAGTTTTATCATTATAAAAAACCCTCGCTAAAATATTGGAGGCATCTATAACAACCTGTGTGGTAAATAAACTAAAGTTTATAAGAAGGCCTATAATGACTACGTTGATAATCATTTCTTTTGTCTTAACGCTACTTAGATTTAAAATAGTACCAAAAGCTATATAAAGTAAAACGAAAATAAAGAATATATTACTAAAATCTTTTACTACTTCCCATCCACTAGTGACAAATTCTGAACGATAAGCCATGTCACTAATAGAATAATATAAAGTAAAGTCTAAGGCCTTACCAGCAATAGCAAAAACTGCAGACGTTGTTGCAAAAAATAAATAATAAAATCCTTGAGCTAAACATCCCATAGGGGTGCCAGGAGCACCCAATAATCCACAAGCTGGAAGAGCTCCAGGGCTTTCTGGCTCAACTCCACCTTCGGCACCAGCATTACCATCAGGAACTAAATCTTGGTCGTATGTTTTATCTGTGCCAGGATTAATTGTTACAACATTACTGTCTATTCGAACGGAGTCCTTCATAATAACAATTTTTACATAGTATTCAATTCCTATTACCGTATCAGCAACAGCTGTGGCATCTGAGTAAGTATTTATTTTTTTAGTAGATATATTATAGGTAGTATATTCTCCTTCAACCTTAGAAGGAGAAGAAAAACTAAGATTCTCCGTTCCAACTTTTACACCTCCAAAAGTTTCTTTTGTGCTTACAAAATATAATATTTCAGCACCTGCAAGCTGGTCCTTTTCTGAGGTCAACATTTTAAGACTTCCCGAAACACTAATTACAGGAGAGTTGTCATTTTGGGTTGCAAAAACAACAAGTGTTTTTTCTGCAGCATGAGCAGTATTTTTTTGTATTGCTATATTATTTTTTACTCCAGTACCAACAGTAAATGGCGCAAATAATTGCACTACAATAAAAAATATTAGAATGTATGGTAAGAATTTTTTCATCCCGTTAGAGATAGTCCCTCAAAGATGGGACGTGTTTGTTTTTGTTAATAATATCTACTTTATCAAAACTTGAAACTCCTGCTAGAAAGATAACATGCACATCTCTAATGGGATTCATCCCGTTAGAATCAGGCCATAGTGTTTATATTAAATAATTAATATAATTTAATATAAACATTTACTTTTAAACCTCGTTTACGTTATCTTTTTTTATAACAAAGCTCTTTTATTATAACAAATTTTCTATAAAACCTTCATTTTTAAAACTTTTTTCTTAACCTGCCTGCTGGTTATTAATAAGTAATTAGTAATTGTGATTCAACAGAATCACCCTATGGGTTAATCATTAATTACTTTCTTACCAAATATTAAGGATTTTTTCGTATTCCTTTATATTTGTTATATGGGTCCAAGTACAGCCAGTATTATTAAGATCTGAACCATAAGTTTCACAACTAACTTGTGTTTTTTGAGCAGGACAATCGGTCTTGTATGTTCCTGAGCCAAAAATACTAATAGCAGCAGTATGTTCACCGTCACCAGTACATGTGCTGATACCTGTTTTAACATCATTCTCAATATAAGAACCTCTATCCTCATATTTATACCAAGGGTTACCAAATCTTAATGTTGGTCCTGTATACCCAGGGTTTTTAGCACCTGTTTTTGTAACAGTTTGCGCATAGCATTGGTTTGTAAGGTCGTCTACCGCCCCAATAAAAGTTTTATAGGTTTCAATTTCTCTATAGGCTAAGGTTATATCAGCTTCTGTTTTAAGAGTTGGTGCTATGATATAAAATTTACGTAGAAGCTCTGCAAGTTTTGCTTGTTCTACTTCATTGAAAGTTAGAGGATTTTGCTCTATATATAAACATTTGTTTTCTTCATAAACTACTGGAGTTATAGGAAAGCTTAATTCAGAATAATGATTTGGCACATAGGCTTTGTTTAAATCACCGTCCATATGACATTCTGGGTCAAAGTTATCTATTTTACCATCATTATCATTGTCAAAAGCATCGTTACATTGATACAGGGTTACGGGAGAAGTAGACTCAGAGTCGTGGTCGGGTACATACTCATTATTTATGTTTCCATCATAGTGACAGTTTGGATCTAGTTCATCTATTTTACCATCAGTGTCGTTGTCTTTAGAGTCAGAACATTGTTTTTGTCCATCAGGTGGATTAATAGAATCTTTTACTGTAAATGTTGTCCATGCTCCGCAGTTATTATTTTCATTAATTTCAGTTATTGTACCAGCATCTCCTCCTGTTTTTTTATCAGCACAAGCTCTTATATAATACGTACCAGACTTTGTAAAAGTATGAGTTGCCTTTGCGGTGCTACTAGTTCCTGGAGATAATGCTAGTGTGTCAACTACTAATTCGATATTATTTGCAGCGTCTGTTTGAGCTTCATCTGGACTGGTTTCTGTAATTGTAAAAAAACTAGAAAAACCAGAAACAGTTGAACCTTCACCATCATTTCGGATTAAAGAGTTAAGTATTGTGGCTGTGTCTATAAGAGTGCTTGAAGGAGTAACAAATCCAGCTACTAAATCTGGCTCACCACTAGTAATAATAATTGATTCAGAAAAATGATTTGCTATATAAGCTTTATTTAAATCTCCCCCTATGTGGCAAGCAGAATCTTGTTCGTCAGTAGTTGTATCTCCGTCGTTGTCTATGCCGTCACTACACTCTGGACTTATTCCAATATTTCCAACTCTGACAAAAACATTACCACTACCAAATCCTATATTACCAAGACAAGTAACTGCATATGATTTACTAAGAGTAAGGGTTCCAGTGTTAAAGGAGCCACTTGTTTCTGTGCTGTTTCCTGCTCCAGCATTACATGAAGTTGTGTTTACTGAAGTCCAACTAACAGTAGAAGATGCCCCAGATGCGATAGATGAAGGACTAGCTGTAACAGTAACAGAGGGGAAAAGGTTGGTGCCTCCCCTGACAACAACATAAGCATTGTCGCTACTTGAACCGTTCTCTCCTGTACAAATAATGGTATATGAGCTGCTATCTGTAAGTGCGCCTGTTTCAAATGAACCAGTTGTGCCTATCTCTACGCCGTCACCTTTATTACATGATGTTGTATTTTCTGAAGACCAACTAATAGTAGAAAATTCTCCAGGTCCTATTAAAGAAGGACTAGCTGTAACAGTAACTGAAGGGAAAAGATTTATTCCACTAGTACAATCTGGAGGGTTTGTTGCTCCGTTTAGGCAAGAGCCACTTGGGAGAGTCCATGTATTGGTAATAGGATCAAAAAACCAACCCTCTCCTGGAGGAGGAGTCCAAGTGTTAGTAGTAGAGTCAAAAACCCAACCCTCTCCTGAAGGAGGAGTCCAAGTGTTGGTAATAGGATCAAAAATCCATCCTTCTCCTGGGGATTGTGGGGTTGTTTTAATATTGAAAACATCATTTATAAAACCAGAAAATGAATCCCAAAAAGTATTTGTTCCTCCGTCGTTAATCATAAATTCTCCAAGTTCACCGCTTTGTATGTCTTGATTGGCAAAACCAAAGTCGGCACTATCTGATTTCCTATAAATAGGATTGCCATTCGCGTCTGTGCCAGAAAAGACTACTCCATCCCCTTTTTTCAAATCCCCGTCAGATAAACCTACTGTTAATTTTGCATTACTTGATGGAGTTAATGGACTAAAAAGTTTAGCAATGCTTGTTGAAGTTTTAACACCAAAAGAATCTCTATTTTTATAGATTAAATAGCCGGCTATTATAAGTAAAACAACAACAATTAATGTTATTATTAGCGCTTTACTTTTTTTAGGTTTATTTTCCATATAATATTTATTCTTTAATAATCAATTACTTGTATTTATTTACAATCCGGGTCTAGTTTGTCTATTAATCCATCCAAATCATTATCTATGTTGTCAAAACATCTCTTTGATTCATCTCCTCCCGTATCGTTCATTATATCTGACGCATCATAGTAAAATATATCTTCTTCTTCAAAACACTCTGCATATTTTGTTTTGTATTGTGTGACAGTTAGTACTCCCCCTGCTTCTTGGATACAACTATTGTATTCTGATAAACATTGAGCTGTAGGAATAGAACTATTATTACAATCTATCTGAGAATTTTTACAAGTAGATACTTGTAGGTTGTGTAATTCATTTATTTGAGTCAAGAGTCTTGCGTCACGGCGGGCTTGAGCAGCCTTTATTATTTTACTGACTTCACTTTTAATAGCGTTTAGCTTAAGAGTGTTTGATTCAGCAAGAATTATATTAGCGCGATAGTCTTCTATTGCATCAAGAGTGTCTTCGTTGTAATTTATAATATCTTTTGTAAAACTATATCCATCATTTACCATAGGCAAATAATCCTTGTTTGCTACTAGTTCTGGTCTGTTTTCTATTTCTTTGAATTCAGACTGCATTGTTTTATAAACACCATTGAAAACAGTTGTCGCATATTCTTCAAAAAATACTCTAGTGTCATTTTGAATAGAATTTACAAGGTCGTCAATTAGTTTGGATGCTTTATCTTCTGACCTATCTTTTTTTACCTTTCCAACATTACCTAAAGTTTGTAAAGCTTTCCAAGGCATGGAGTTTTGAATAGCAGACCAAAGAGTGTTTGACCATGGAACAGGATTTTGTTTTAACCATATATTTTGAGGTCTCATAAATATATTTCGGTAATCATCATAAGCATATTGACCTGGTTCTGCAATTGAGAAAGTACTGGTATCTCTTTTGAATAAAGAACCTTCTTTATATGAAGACTGTAGAGATCCAGCATAGTCGTTGAATAAAGCAGCGGTGTCTCCGCTATTTGCTGCAAAATATGGATTTGGTCCTGGTATACAGTAGTCTAACTCTCCTAGTTTTGGCATTATACTAGGTAGTATTTTTAGAATTTCTTTTGCTGAAACCACATAATCTTTTTGGTTTTGTATGACACCTCTAATTGCAATAGGACTAGCAACTCCTTTTTTCCAGTTTTGCCATTCTTGACCATTCCAATATGCCCTGTCTCCAACTGCCCAGCCGGAGTATCCATTATTGAAAAGTTTTGTATCCCCTCCGCGTGACACGGTATAGTATGATTGAGTACAATATCCAGTACATTTTTTATCATACGGAGCAAGTCCAACATGAAGCTCTGGAATATTGGTGCTAGCATTCCAACTGCCAAGATTTATAGTATCGCTGTGGTCAAATGTATTTCCTAAGTCACGAGTAAGGTCAAATTCTGCATTTATGTATCCTTCAGAGTCAGAACCGTAGTCGAAATTACCATCATATCCAACTCCAATATTGGAGCCATAACCGCCAGCTCCCATGTTGTCGTTTCCGTTATAAGAATATCCTTCTTGTGAAAGACCAAAAAGCCCTTCATTTCTGAAATTTTCTATAAGAGAAGTAAACAAACTATTTAGTGATTTATTTATAGTGTCAGCAAGCTCAAGTTGGCGCTCTGGTGAGTTTATGTAAGTAGAAAGTTTATCTTTAATAATACTTCCAGGGGTCACTACGTTCCAACTACCTGGTACACAAACATCAAAGTCGCTAGTTTTTGTTTTGCTATATTTGTTTTTGTCTGAAGTAGCAGTGTCAAAAGCATATTTGGGACTTACTGCGGGCTTTCCTTCTTTCTCGTATACTTGCCATTTTGTACATGTCTTCTGGCTCAGAAAACCGTTGTTTTGAGCAAGTTCTTCTTTGGTCTCGTTTGCTTGGCGGTTTATATTGTCGGCTATTCTTTGGGTTGCGAGCATTGTAAATCCAAGAGGATTGTTTGCTTCTCTTTGTGTTAATGCCATATATCCATCCCAACCACCACAAGAAAAATCATTGGCAAAACAGTCGTTTGCATCTTGAGCTCTTTGTTTGGCAGTTCTTTCTTTTGATTCAATACTAGAACCTATTCCAAGAGAAACAGGGTCTGTAATAAAAGCAGCTAAATCAGAAGTAAGATTACCCAAAAAGTTATTAGCTCCGTTGTCTATACCACCGGATCTAGACTGTCGGACTAAAGACATAGAGAAGTCACTACCATAAGGAAAGGCTCCATAAGCAAGCTGTTCCACTCCTCTTTCTAAAACATTTTTACCAATACTATTTGTAAGAGATGTAATATTTTGAACGTAAAGTGGATTTCCGTTGAAACCACTGTTGACCCAGTTGATAGTCTGGCGAGTCATTGAGGTTAGTTGGTTTTTAGCCAGAGTATAAGCTAGTCCGTTGAAGCACTTTTCTCTTTCTTCTGCAGCTTCTAATTTTTTATTGGTTTCTTTTTGTTGTTCTTCTGTTTTAGGGGCATCTGTTGTCTGAACTGGATCACAATTTATAGCTTCATTAGCTGCAGGAGCAAAATTTGTACCAACTTTATCCACAAAAGCAAGAGCTTGGACTACTGTGGTTTTCACCGCCGTACACATAGTCCTTTTTGCATCATCTCTTGCTCTCCCTTTCCAAATTTTCTGAATCTCTTTACTCGCTTGGTTTTTAAGAAAATCTGTTGTAACAATAGTTAATTTGTCTACAAGGCCGGTACATCCAACAACCTTCATCATTGTTTGAGAATTTAAAAGGGCGTCAGTATTTATTTTATAAGGATTTTTTGAGTTACTGTTTGGGTTGTCCCAATTTAAACCACCACTAACAGCAGATGCGGTAGTGGGTAAAATAAATTGCGAAAAAGTTACAAATAATGAAAAAACAAAAATTGCTGAAATTATTTTTGACACAATTTGTTTTTTATCTTTCATAAATAATTACTTATAGTATATCACCTTATTATTGTTTATTGCAAAATTTCATTAAGTATTTCAAAGTCTGAACCAATGGCGTCTGTGTATTTTTTATAATTAAGAAGGGCTCTCATTCCAATAATTGGATCTGTGATAATTTGAGTTAGTCCTTCTACAGATTGAGCTACTTTTTCATAGTTGTTTGATAGGCTCATATGGGAAAGAGCTGCAGAGCTTGGTACGGGTATAGATATTAACTCTCTTCCAAATAGTCTATATGCTGTCGCTACTGTTCTTGCTGCATATAATGCTTGGGGGTCTTGGTCTACTATTCCCTGAGAAACAAGAGTTAGCTCACTACCTAGGTCGCTGTCTTGATATTTTTCTAGAAGACCAATAAAAGCAAAAAAATATTCAGTATCTGATTCGTCAGAGTCTTTTTGGATATTTAACATGTCTCTTGTATAAACATCTGGAATATTTGTAGGTTTTATGGTCTGTCCAATAGAACTAGAAATAGAATTAATAGCCTCGTCGTCTAGCTGGCCTGTTTGCTGTAAGGACATGATTGTTGCAAAAAACTGACGAGAGAGTAGGTCATTTTCTGTTATGGCCTTAGAATCATCAGAAATTGTTATAATTCCATTTTGTTCTAAGGTTTTTTTCTTGGCTAGGATGAATTCTTTATTTTCTGGCCCATTTTCAAAAGGGTCAAGACCCCAAATGCGCTCTTCCCAGTCACTGATGCCGTTTTTGTTGCCATCTTCTTGAAGAAGAGTCTCAATAGTTAGTTCAATTGGCTTATCTTTAGAACCATCTTTGTCTGAAAAAAAAGTGATGGCTCCTTTTATAGTAAAAAAAAGAAGTATTATTACTAAGATAAATAAAACAATTGTTATAAATTTTTTACTTGGAAGATAATTTTTAAAATTATTCATATGGTTGGTGCCAATAAAAAATTAAAGGCACTGTTTAAATTACAGGAATATTACAAGTATAATTATATAACTTATTTTTTAAATATCCTAGTCTTTTTTAAATAAAAATTCAGATATTTTAATCCAATTATCAAATTTTATATCCTCCGCTCTGGCCTTAGGGTCAATCTTTAGTTTTTCAAAAATATTATCAATTTGGAGGGGTGTTTTTTGTAAAATTTCTAAATTTTTACGAAGAACTTTTCTTTTGTGAGCAAAACCAGATTTAACAACACTAAAAAAATTATTTTCACTTACTTCTCCTATAAAATTATTTTTAGAAATATCGTATATTGCAATAATTGCGGAATCCACCTTGGGTGCTGGGCTAAAAAACCTCTTTGCCACTTTCATTATATATTTAGGTGTTCCGTATGCTTTGACGCTCAAGGAAAGAATGCTTTCTTTTCCGGCACCAGTTCCTCCTTTGGCAGGTTTGGCAACAATACGCTCAGCAACTTCTTTTTGAACAAGCAAGACCATTGTTTTGGGTTGGTCTTGTGAAGATAAAAATTTTTTAAAAATTGCTCCGGTAATATTGTAAGGTATGTTTGCAATTATTTTATAGTCTCCTTTTTTTAGATTATAATCTTTTACATTAATTTCTAAAATATCTTCATTTATGATTTCAAATTTTCCAGACTTTATTTCATCTGCAAATTTTTCTTTTAAAAATTCAAAAAGTTCTCTATCTTTTTCTACCGCCAAAACTTTTTTTGAAATAGCTAGAAGCTTGGTTGTAAGAGCTCCCTTGCCAGGTCCTATTTCTAAAATAATATCTTTATCGTTGACCTCTCCCGCCTCACACATTTTTTTTAATGCAGGTTCTGATTTTAGAAAATTTTGTCCTAAAGACTTTTTAGCACGAAAAGAAGAAGTCTCGTTGTGAAACTTTTTTATTTCAAATGACTTTTTTTCTTTGTGAAACATATAAATATAATAGCACTAATTGTAAGGAGATAAAATATAAAGTTACTTTTGTAAATGTTGGTTTTTAAATAGCTCTTCCCAAGGGGTACGGATATTTTTCTGCTGAAAAATTCCTCGTGCTCGGCTCGACAGCCTCCCAAGTCCCCTTGATAAGACTATTTAAAAACCAACTATAGCTTATAATTAAATATCGGTAAATTTTTTACAAACAAATTTAATACTTTAAAGAATCTATACCAGAGAAAATCTTTTCAATAAAAAATGTCTGGCCGAGCTTCCTAAGGAATTAGGCGAGGAGATCCGAGGACTTTTTTATTGATAAGATTTACGGAGGTATTATAAATATAAATTAAAATGCAAATAGTCTTTGAAAAATACATTTCGGAGGCTGTCGAGCCGAGAATAACAAATTTTCAGCAGAAAATTATGTGCGTATTTTAAGAAGAGCTATTTGCATTTTAATTTTTATTTAATTATAAGGGTCTATAAATTTTTTATAAATAAACTATTTTTTCTCCCCCGGAACCTTGTGCATGTTCGAAGATAGTTAAGTGAGCTGGAATATCATAAATAAATTCACTTGGTTGGTTTACTTGTTTCATACCATATATAGTACGCAAAGTTGCATAAGATAAAAATAATTTTTCTCTTGCTCGAGTTATTGCAACATAAAACAACCTACGCTCTTCTTCTGTGTCTTCTTTTTTCTTCATTCTGTCTTTAATATGAGGGAATAAATCTTGTTCTAGCCCTGTAATAAAAACATATTTAAATTCAAGGCCTTTTGAGGCATGGACGGTCATTAGTCTCACACCTTTACCTTTTTCGTGCATAAGGGTATCCTGGTCGCTCGACAAGGAAGCGTCCTCCAAAAGCTTTTCTATTCCAACGCCGTCGGGCATGTTGTCGTATTTAATAGCTAGAGTTACTAACTCCATCATGTTTTCCAATCGCTCCTGCTCGTCGCTTGTGCCGTGAGAAAGTTCGTCTTTCATCCCACTTTTTTCTATTACGTATTTAATAGATTCAGACGGTTTATGTGTTTCTATATATGCATGAATATCTTCAATTATTTTGAAAAAATTATTTATTTTTTCTTGAGTACCTCGAGGTAATTCATTTTGTTGATTTGCAAAAAGTTTAGCTATTGTAACTTTTCCTATTCCACGAACAGGTATATTTATAATTCTTTTAATGTCAGAGAGGCTGTCTCTGTTGAAAGAAAGTCGAATATAAGAAAGAATATCTTTAATTTCTTTACGTTCAAAAAACTTAACACCAAGAACTTGATAAGGGATTTGGTTATCGAGCAACGCCTCCTCTATAATTCTGGACTGAAAGTTGGCACGATAAAGAATCGCGATATCTTCGGGCTCATTTGTTTTTAATAATTCATCTATAGTTCTGGCAACATATATTGCCTCACCTTTCTCATCAAATGCTTCACAAATATTTATTTCCTCCCCATTCACATTTTCTGTAAATAAAATTTTAGGAACTCGATATTGGTTTTTTTCAATAATACTATTTGCGGCTTCAATAATATTTTTAGTTGAGCGATAGTTTTGTTCTAACAAAATAATTTTTGCTCTTGGATAATCTTTTTCAAAATGAAGCATGTTTTTTATATTTGCTCCACGCCAACTATAAATATTTTGGTCTGTGTCACCAACAACGCAAATATTTTCGGACTCTCCAACTAAAAGTTTTGTCATTTCATACTGAACTTCATTTGTGTCTTGATATTCATCAATGTGAATATATTTCCATCTTTCTTGGTATCTCTTTTTTACTTCCGGATATTTTTTCAAAATTAAAACAGTTTCAAGAAGCAGGTCATCAAAGTCTAGAGACTTTTCTTTCTTTAGCTGAGCTTCATAGTCTCTCCATATCACAGCTACAATACTACCTATTGCACTGTTAACGTTGGCACTAAAAGTATCCACAGTTATAAAGTCACCTTTTGATTTTGAAATGATTGATTTAATCTTTCTAGGCTCGTGCAGTTTTGGGTCTATGTCACGCAACTTCATTATGCTTTTTATAATACTCAAAGCACCGGCTTCGTCCATAATAGTGAAGTATTTGTTTAGGCCAATCAGGTGAGAATTTTCTTTTATGACATGAACCCCTAGAGAGTGAAAAGTAGAGACAAAAGGGACATTTTCCATGTTACCAAAGTGGTCTCTTTTAGTATCATTGCCGTGAATCGTTTCATTTAGCATTGCCATAATACGGTCTCGCATTTCTTGAGAGGCCTTGTTTGTAAAAGTGACAGCTAGGATGGAACTTGGGTTCACTCCGCTATGGATGAGATGTATTATTCGGTGGGTTATGGTTTTTGTCTTACCAGCCCCTGCGCCAGCTACTATTAAAAGAGGTCCTTCTAGGTACAAGACCGCCTCTTTTTGTTTTTCATTTAAAGAATCAATATATTGCATGACTTGTATTGTAGCATTTTATAAATATTTTTAAATTTTTTGCTATTTTGGCTAAATATTTGATGTGTGTCCTAATTTTTTACCTGTGGATTACTTTGTTGACTATGGTACCCATCTGGGCTACCCTTATATATGTAGGACCTTAGAGATAGGGTTTATGCAGCGGAAAGTCCATAAAAGCTTTATTTTATAAGCTTTTCAGAAATGATTGTAACAATTGTGTTAACTTTACTTACAATTACAGCTCTCGCTAAAGGCGGTCGCACTGTGATTCCTAATGTAGGGGTAAGATAACATAATTACTTAATTTAGGCTTATTCAACTAAAAACAAAAGATTCAAAAGACAGTCCCCAAAGAGGATATCTTATGATGAAAATATCGTTATTTTACAAGCCTTCTATTATAAAGGTTTGTTCTGTTTTATTGATGACATCTTTTATTGCGGGGAATCCATTAATAGCCGATGCTAACTGGATTACAGATTTTTTTACTGGAGGAAAGGTTCAGGCTAGTGACGAAGGTATCATAGAGGTTAGCAGTATTGCTTTTAACTCACAAAATATAGATCTTTTTAATTCTGAATCAGCTGTAAACCCTGACCGTAAAAATAGCAGTGAAGCAAGTGACATGTTGATAGTTCAAGATGACTCATTTATTTATACGGAAAGTCTTTTTGTTCCAGATGCTAAATTTGAAAAGAGTTCAATATCTGAACAGATAAGTGTTTATACTGTCGAAAAAAACGACACCCTTTCAGAAATAGCAGAAAAATTTAATATTTCTACAAATACTATTCGTTGGGAAAATAATATTTCAGGTCAAACAATAAAAGAAGGACAAAAGCTTAATATTCTTCCTGTTACTGGTGTAAAACACATAGTTAAAAGTGGAGATACTTTAGGTAAAATAGTAGATAAATACGACGCAGAAATGGAAGACGTAGAAATCTTTAATGGTATTTTAAAAGGAGATGCACTTAAACCTGGTGATATAATTTTCGTTCCTAACGGTATTATTAAGCCAGTTGTAGTTGTAAGCACAAAAACATCTGTTTCAAGTAAAACAGCAACAGTAGCATCAAACACAAAAGTTCAATCAGGATATTATATAAGACCAACGACGGGAATAGTGACTTCTCCTTATGGTCCAAGACGCGGAGGATTTCATTATGGAGTAGATATAGGAAACAAGAGAGGGACACCAATAGTTGCAGCTGCCTCGGGTATAGTTGTTAAAGTTATAAGTGGTTGTGTAGAAGGAAATTCAAGATGCGGTGGAGGCTATGGGAATTATATTGAAATACAGCATTCAAATGGGACAAAGACTACTTATGCTCACTTGGGTAAAGTTTCTGTAAAATATGGTCAAACAGTTTCTGTTGGAGGGCAGATTGGTACAATTGGTAATACGGGTAGATCTACTGGTCCACACCTTCACTTTGAAATAGAAAATATAAACGGTTCAAAAATGAGACCTTCGTTTTAGATAATTACTAATTACCAATTAATAATTACTAATTTAAAAATACAAATAAATCCCCCGAAGCGAAGCTTCGGGGGATTTTAATTAGAGCTATCTGTTTAAATTTCAGACTTTTTTAAATGCAGATATCAATTTTAATTGGTGTGCGTAATTTAATTAGTAATTGGTAATCAGTAATTATTAATTCATCTCCCTCGGTCTATATTGCAGCGCCTCCAATATGTGATTTGAGGAAATATTTTCAATACCTTCTAAGTCGCAAATAGTTCTAGCTAGCTTAATAGTACGATGATATGCACGAGCAGAAAGCTGTAATCTCTCCGCACTCGTATTTAATAATTTTTTTGTTTCATCACTAAGTGGCGCATAAATATTTAATTCTTTCACATTTATTTCACTGTTGGTATTTATTTTTCTTGTAGAATTTTTAAATCTTTTTGTTTGAATTTCTCGAGCATTTTTTACTCGTGTTTTTATATTGATTGTTTTATCTCCTTCTTGTGTATCATCTGATAATTTTTCATAATCAACATTTCCAACTGTAACCCAAATATCAATACGGTCCATTATGGGTCCAGATAATTTTCTTTTATATCTATCTAGGTCACTTGGTTTACAAATGCATTGTTTTTGTTTGTTACCTTTATTTCCACAAGGGCATGGATTCATTGCTGCTACTAAAATAAAATTTGATGGAAAAATAGCGGAACCTTTTGCTCTTGATATTGAAATTATATTATCTTCAAGAGGTTGTCTTAGTGATTCTAAAACTCGTTTTTCAAATTCTGGAAATTCATCTAAAAATAGTACACCCTTGTGAGCAAGTGTAACTTCTCCTGGTTTTGGGTTTACTCCACCACCTATCATAGAGACATAACTTGCTGTATGGTGTGGCGCACGAAAAGGAGATTCTGTTATTAGTGCATCGTCTAGTAGCCCCACAACAGAGTGAATACCTGTAATTTCTAAACAATCATCCTTGCTTAAGTTTGGAAGTATTTGAGAAAACACTCGAGCAAGCATTGTTTTACCTGTGCCAGGAGGGCCAGACATAGCTATGTTGTGCCCACCTGCAGCAGCTATTTCAAGCCCACGCTTAGCACCTTCTCGACCTTTGATATCAGAAAAATCAATACCACCAGTTTTTTCTTCATGGCTAATTTCAGTAGTTGGAACTGGTGTTAGCTTCGGTCTTTCTTTTTCTAGTGGTTTATTGTTTTTATCTTTCTTTATAATATAAATATGGTCTATTACTTCTTTCAAATTTTTTACACCATAAACTTTTATATCTTCTACTAGCGCCGCCTCTTTTGCGTTTTCAAATGGTAAATATATTTCTTTATAGCCAAGTTTCTTTGCCATTTCGGTTAGAGGTAGAGCGCCTTTAATAGGACGAAGCTCTCCGTTGAGAGACAGTTCTCCTAGAAAAATTCTACCATCTGGATTAAAATTTATTTCTTCTGCTGAAAGTAGATACGCAAGTGCGATGGCTAAGTCAAAATACGGACCCTCTTTTTTTATATCTGCAGGAGAAAGAGATATTACTATTTTTTGGTTTTGATTTTTAGGTGATTTAAATCCAGAATTTTTTAAAGCAGAACTCATTCGGTCTTTTGATTCGCCCACAGCTTTATCCGGGAGTCCAACCAGGGTAAAAGAATGCAAAGTTTTCTTTGTGATGTCTACTTCGACTGCAACGACCTTACCTTTAAGTAAATGAGTTTGAGCTGAATAAATTCTTGAGAATGACATATAAATAAAAAAACTCCGAAATATATATTTCGGAATTTTTATGCTATTAAAAAATCTTTTCCATACAGTCTTTACAAGTAAGTGCTGCTGGGTTAGCTTCTAATCTATCTTCTTCAATTTTTTTGTTACACTTTTCACAAATTCCATAACCTTCCCCGTCTATTTTTACTAAGGCTTTGTTGATGTCGCCTAGTCTTGTTTCTAGTGAATTTAATTTAATAGAACGTTCTTCGTAGTCAGCATTTCTTTCTGCCATATCAGCTTCATCTTGAACTTCTTGAGTATTCATTTCAGACTCTGGGACTGCTTCCCAATCACCTGTTTCGTCTACTTTACCAAGAGAACCCAACTCCTCTTTTAGTAGTTTTTTTTCTTCTTCTAATTTTGTTTTATAAAAATTTAAATTCATCCCGTTAGAAGCAGGTCGCGGTCAGTTTAAAACTAACTTTAATCTACTTATGTTAAATTAATTAATATTTTTCTTTTATATTCCCATTATTTACTGCGACCGCGGCTTCTAACGGGATTCATCCCGTTAGAGATAGTTCCCCAAAGGTGGAACGTATCTTATTAATTATTGTTAATAATATCTACTTTATTAAAACTTTAAATTCCTGTTAGAAAAATAACATACATATCTCTAACGGGATTCATTTGGTTATAGATAGTCCGTATTTACACGGAACAAATCTGATTATTTTTAATGCAATTACGCTACCCAATACTACGAGATTTACATATAAATCTATTTAGCTATTTATATATTAACAATTAATATAATAAATAACAATAATTAACAATAATTAACCAAGCTAAACATTCTTTATTAGCAAACGAGATATTACCTCTTTGAGTGTTTCAATGTTGCTTGTAATTACAAAATTATTTTTATTAACAAAAACATAGTAAAGCAAATCCTCTCCGTTTAGTCCATACAGCACTCTGGCGTCTTTGTTGTTTACAACAATATCACTCCACTTCTTCTCTAGGAGACTATAGTTTGATTCTGTAATATTTATACCAAATAAAACATTTAAATCTTTCAGCAGATTGCCTTCCCAGTCGAGCATAGATGCATAGGCTTGGTTGTAGTCTGTTGTTTGAAAAATTAAAAAAACAGTAGAACCATCACCTCCACTTAAAATATTTTTATTTGAATATTTTCCTAAGAGATATTTATCAGACAGTGACCGAGTTAAAGCACCTGGCACACTTGCTCCTGTTAACGTTAGAAAGTTTTTTGAGGTTATTATTTGAGATACCTCCAAATTTTTTGTTGCTAGAAATAGAGCTTTTATTAAACCGGGTGCCACTGGAGGAACATTTTGAACTATTGTGGATAGGTCGTTAATATTTTTAACCGAGCTTGCATCAATATTTGAATATGAATCATAAGTAATAAAAGTATCTATTTCTTTTGTTATCACAGGAGCTTGGGTCTCATTTCTTTTTTGAATCAAAAAATACGAGCCAAAAATTGCAGCTGCTATTAACAAAACACCTCCAATAATCAAAAAAGTTTTTGAAGTGTTTGTTCCTTCTGCTTCTTTATATAACTGTTCTTGCTCTCGCTTTTCTTTTTCTGCTAGGGCAATTTTAATAACCGACATCTCGTTGGTTCGAATAGCATCAGCCATATCGGAAGTATATGTTCTAAGAACTTTATTATTTGGTTGTTTTTTATTTTCTTCCATTAGATAAGAGATAGCCTGTTTTTAATTAGAAACAAAAATTTAAATTGTCGTCTTCTTAAATTATAGCACACACAACTATGTCGAGAGTCTGGTTCAATGTTGAAAACTATATTTTTGCAATATCTTTAATTTTTAATTTATGCCCACTGTATAAATTTACGCCTTAGCAGAATCTTCTTTTTTAAAGAAATTTTCATTGGCTGCTTTTATGGACAAATTTAGGCGTCCTCTTTCATCCACTTTAATAACTTTTACAGGAACAATTGCTCCTTCTTTTAAAATATCAGAAACTTTTTCAACACGGAAAGGTGCTATCTCTGAGATGTGAACTAGTCCTTCTGCGTCGGGTCCTATTTTTACAAATGCACCAATTTCTATAATTTTTACAACTTCACCCTGTGCGGTATCGCCTACTTTATATTCATGAGTCATGCTCTCTATTATTTCAACAGCTTTTTCTGCGCCACCATTTTTGCCTGTTACAAAGACAGTACCATCTTCTTCTATGGTAATATCAGTACCAGTTTTTTCACGAATAGCATTAATATTTTTTCCTCCTGGTCCAATTATCAAACCTATTTGATCCTTCTTAATTTTAATAGTTAGAATCATAGGAGCCTTTGGTGATATTTTTAGACGCGGTGTTGCTATTTCTGCGGTTATTGCTTCAAGTATTTTTAGACGTGCAACACGAGCGCGAGTAAGAGCTTCTTTTAATATTGAGATTTGAACTCCAGCAACTTTAACGTCTAGTTGAATAGCAGTGATTCCATTTTTTGTTCCAGCCACTTTGAAGTCCATATCACCGTAGTGGTCTTCTGGTCCTTGGATGTCCGATAGAAGTACATATTTGTTGGTGTCCTTTTCATCTGACATTAGTCCGATAGAAATACCTGCAACTGGAGTGGTAATTGGAACTCCTCCGTCCATAAGAGCGATAGTTGCGGCACATATTGAAGCCTGAGATGTGGAACCATTTGATGCTGTTGATTCAGATACAACACGAATAGTATATGGGAAGATAGATTTTTCTGGAATAACTGGAGTTAAAGCTTTTTCTGCTAAAAATCCATGACCCATTTCTCTTCTATTTATTCCACCAACTCTTCCTGTTTCACCGCCAGAGTATGGAGGGAAATTGTAGTGATGCATAAAACGTTTTTTTGATTCTGATTCCATTCCTTGAACAGACAACATGTCTTCAGGTCCACCAAGAGCAAGAACGGATAGAACGTGTGTTTCACCACGATAAAAAATACCGGAACCATGTAACACGTCAGAGATACCGCCAGCTTTTGCATAAAGCGCACGAATTTCATCTACAGCTCTTCCGTCTGCACGAATTCCTTGTAGAAGTGCCATCTTGTGAAATGCACCATCAAGATAATGATGAAGATAGTCTTCGGCAACATCTTTTTCTTTACTATCATCTTGGTCTTTATATTTTTCATCTAAGATTTCACCCCACAAACTCTCCGCTTCACGTGTAACCTTTTTACTTTCTTTACTAAAAAGTTTTTCTTCTAGCATAGGTCTTACTTTTTCATTAAATATAGATATTACATCTGCATCCATTTCTGTTTTTGGAAATAAAAGTTTTTCCTTACCAAATTCACTTCTGATTTTATTTTGAAAGTCTTCCCATTTTGAAATTTCAACGGAAGCTATATCAAAAGACTTACCCATTTCTTCTTCAGACAATTCAAAGGACATTGCTTCTATCATGTTAATAGTTTTGTCCTTTCCACAAACGAGCAAGTCTAGTTCGTAAACAGCTTCATCTGCACTGGGAATATAGTTGTTTACTTTTATTGTTTGGTCTTCTTTTGTCTTACTCATTTGGATAGCACCAATAGGTCCATTCCAAGGAATATCTGACATATGGAGAGCTATTGAGACAGCGTTAATACCAAGAGTTTTTGGGTCTGTTTCACCAACTGCAATAACAGTCACAATAACTTGGACAGCATTTTTTATGTGTTGGTCAAAAAGAGGACGAATAGTACGGTCTATCATACGAGCAGCAAGTATTGACTGATCGCTTGGTCTGCCTTCTCTTTTGTTATATTGGCCACCCAATATTTTTCCTGCAGCATAAAACTTTTCTAGATACTCAACAGTTAGATTAAAGTATCCCATGTTCTTACTTCCATCTTTTGAAATGACCGCTGTTGCCATAACTACAGTTCCTTCACTTTTTAAAATAACAGAACCATTTGCTTGGTCAGCTAAATCACTAAACATAGCGATAATTATTTTACCACCAATTTCTACTTCATATTCTTTGCTTTTCATTTTATTTATAGCTACTCTTCAGACCCTAGTATTGAAATCCACAAAATATATGGCTTCAAATCTAACCGTCCAAAGACTAACCAGGTTACTTATTAATACTTATATTTATAACACAGATTGGGTAAAATACAAAAAACCCACAATATATATTATGTGGGTTTGTTAAGATAAAAAATATTTTTATTTTAATTAGAATTTTTTTTAAAAATTCCTTTCAATAAAAAATAAATACCTACAATAGAGGTAGTCAAAAAAAACAAAAAATAAAGGTTAGAATAAATTCCTTTTAAGTCTGGGAAAGCACCAAGCTTAAGTGCAACTATTTGAAATATAGATGTACCCAACACAATGATTCCCAAACGAACAATAACTCCTTTTTCTTTTAACATTTCATCGACGCTCCTAACGCCATTTTTAAAGATTAATATTTAGTAGTATTATACAATATTTTAAGTAATATAGCAAGTGATAAACATCTCTTACACTATAAAAATATTGGTCACTTTTTATAGTATTAAATTTGACCAAGGAAGATAAAACTGTAAATATTATAAAATAAAGAACCGCATATTATAAAAATATGCGGTTTATTTTTTTAAGGAAAATAAATTTTTTGTACAAGATAAAAATTTTCGTCAAGAAGAAAAAATTTTTCTCCTTTTTTAGGGGTGTGGTTTAGCCAATATGTTGGAGAAGTTGGAAATGTAACAATGGCTTTTCCAAAACCTTCTATGTTCACAACAACATCAGCTTCTGCTTTAGAATTGTTGTAAGATTCGAAATCTGCGCTTATCGCAAGTATTTCAAATTTTTTTTCTTCCTTTAACCATCTCCAGTGATAAACCCCCCTTTCTCGATAAAAATACTGGCCAGTCATCATGGCGCTAGCTATGACTATGGCTAAAAGGAGATAAAATAATATAGGACTTTCCTTTTCAATTGGATGTACCAAAAATAAAAAACAAATTCCAGAATTTATAAAAACAATAAATCCAAGTGTTAATATTAAATTTTTTTTCATTTTTCTTGCCGTGTTAACGGACTTTTTTAAGATTCAATTTTATATTATGGTACCACTATATGCTCATATTGTCAATCAACAAAAAAAGACCTCACCATGAGGTCTTTTAATTGTGTTTAGTAAATTAAATATTTACGATAGTTGTTTGATAAATCCAAAAAGTCATCTGCGTGTTCTTTGAGCTTCATTGAAGCACTTTTACCAAAAGATACAACTTCCACTTGAACCCCAGAGGTACTCTGTAAGTATTCTACTAGAGGAACAAAATCCCCATCCCCTGCTACTAAAACTACGGCGTCGAGCTTGGGAGCCATCTTCATTGCATCCACAGCTAGTCCGACATCCCAGTCACCCTTTTTGGCACCACCAGCAAAAATTTGTAATTCTTTTGTTTTAGTTTCTATTCCTAATTTTGTTAGAGCATCAAAAAAATTTTTTTCTTCTCCTCCTTCACTTGTTATAACATAGGCTATTGCACGGACTAGTTTTCGTCCAGCAACAGCATCTTTTAAAACTGCTCCAAAATTAACTTTTCTCTTATATAAATTTTTAGCAGAGTGATATAGATTTGATGTATCTATAAATACTCCAACTCTCTGTTCTTTATGTTTAATTATACTCATCCCGTTAGAGATAGGAAGTTATTAAACTTCCGTATCTAATTAATTTTAGTTAATAATATCTACTTTATCAAAATCTTAAACTCCTGTTAGCAAGATAACATACACATCTCTAACGGGA